>NZ_JBMRGJ010000002.1:0-425515 GCF_049384325.1 Stenotrophomonas sp. CASM114
GGTTCGCGGGAGTGTTGTCCGCCGCATGGATGCGGCGGCCAAGCCTCCAGGGATGGATTCACGGCGTCTCCCGCGAACCCAACCCGCCCGACCCAGCGCGGCTTTTTGCTCTTTGCGACCAACCGACCTGCCACGAGGGGCTCAGCCGTTGGCCGGAATCCTCACAGTGCCGCGCGGATCCGCTCGCGCAGTGCTTCCAGATCCTTGGCAAACGCATCGATACCGGTCGCCAGCTTCTCGGTGGCCATCGGATCGGCCGCCAGGTCTGCTGCGAACGTCGCCGCGTCGATCGGGGTCACCGCCGCGCCATCGGCGGCGCCGGCCACCAGCTTGCGCGGCAGTGCGCCGTGGTCGGCGTCCAGCTTCTCCAGCAGGTCCGGCGAAATCGTCAGGCGGTCGCAGCCGGCCAGCGCTTCGATCTGTGCGGTCGAACGGAACGAGGCGCCCATCACCACCGTCTTCGAACCGCGGCGCTTGAATTCGGCATAGACGCCGCGCACGAACTTCACGCCCGGGTCTTCGTCGATGCTGGCCGGGGCCTGGCCGTTGGCCACGTACCAGTCCAGGATGCGGCCGACGAACGGGGAGATCAGGAACGCGCCGGCCTCGCTGCAGGCCAGCGCCTGGGTCGGGTTGAAGATCAGGGTCAGGTTGCAGTCGATGCCTTCGGCCTGCAGGATGCGCGCGGCTTCCACGCCTTCCCAGGTCGCGGCGATCTTGATCAGGATCTTCTCGCGCGGCACGCCGGCATCGGCGTACATCTGGATGAACTGGCGGGCCTTGGCCACGGTGGCAGCGGTGTCGTGGGCCAAGTCGGCGTCCACTTCGGTGGACACGCGGCCCGGCACCAGCGTGCTCAGCAGCGCGCCGACGCCGATGGTCAGGCGGTCGGCCACGGCGTGCACCACGGCTTCGCGGTCGCCGGCCTGCTGGCGGCCCCAGGCCAGTTCGCGTTCGATCAGTTCGGCGTAGACCGGCAGGTCCAGCGCCTTCTTCACCAGGGTCGGGTTGGTGGTGCAGTCCACCGGCTGCAGGCGCTTGATCGCCTCGTAGTCACCGGTATCGGCAACGACCACGGACAGTTCGCGCAGCTGGGACAGTTTGGACGGGGTACTCATTACGGCTCCTGGTGCAGGGGGATCGAATCGCGCGCGGTGCGCAGCGGTAATCAGGGGCGGTCGTTGTGGACCGCGGTCACGCGCAGGCGCAGCTTGCGGCCGCCGGGCGCGTTCCAGTCGATGCTCTGGCCGATGGCCAGGCCGAGCAGGGCACTGCCGACCGGGGCCAGCACGGAAACCTTGCCTTCGTCGACGTTGGCTTCGCGGGGGAAGACCAGGGTCAGGACGTGCTTTTCGCCCGACACTTCATCTTCGCACTCCACGCGCGAATGCATCATGACGATGCCTTCGGGAATCTGGTCCGGTGCCAGCACGGTGGCCCGGTTGAGTTCTTCAGCAAGCGCGAGCGCGGCAGGCGTCTGGCTCAGCGCAGGGGATTCGAGCATGGCGTCCAGGCGGTCCATGTCGAAGGTAGAAACGGTGATCGACGGCGGCAGGCCGCTGGCGGTGTTCATGGTGAAGCTCCTTGGTTGAAAGCCATGCAAAAGGCGGCACCTGCTGGCGCCGCCTGTCTGTATTGTGGGGACAAATGCGGCCGGAATCGACTCCTGCCGATTCCGGGCCGGTGCTGCGGGGGCTCAGCCGTTCAGCGCGGGGCCGGGCAGGGCCGGTGCATCGCTGCCGGCATCGAGCGCCTCCAGCGTGAACAGTGCCTGCGGCAGGCGCTTGAACTGGTCGGCCAGCTCCATCAGGAAGTCGTTCATGGCCGAGCTGCGGCGCCAGATCATGGCGATGCGGCGGCTGGGACGGCCTTCGCCGGTGAAATCGAGCAGGCGGATGTTGTTCGAGCGCGGCACCGGCGGCTGCACCGACAGGCTCGGCAGCAGGGTGATGCCGACGTCGGCGGCGACCATCTGCCGCAGGGTTTCCAGGCTGGTGGCGCGGAATTCGGACTTCTCGTTGGCGCCGAACAGGCGGCAGACTTCCAGCGCCTGGTCGCGCAGGCAATGCCCGTCTTCCAGCAGCAGCAGCTTCTGCGTGGCCAGCTCCTGCACGTCCAGGTGTTCGCGGCGGGCCAGCGGGTGGCGCCCGGACACGGCCAGCAGGAACGGTTCCTCGAACAGGAATTCGGCATGCAGCTGGTCGTCGATCACCGGCAGGGCCAGCAGTGCGGCGTCGAGCTTGCCTTCGCGCAGGCGGTCCAGCAGCACGTCGCTCTTTTCCTCGACCAGCAGCAGTTCCAGCTCCGGGAAGCGCTCGCGGATGCGCGGGATCACATGCGGCAGCAGGTACGGGCCGAGGGTCGGGAAGATGCCCAGGCGCACCGTGCCGGCTTCCGGATCGCGGCTGCGTCGCGCCGCCTCCTTCAGCTGTTCCACTTCGGACACGATCACCCGCGCCCGTGCCGCCGCTTCCTGGCCGGCCGGGGTCAGCATCACCTTGCGCGGTGCGCGTTCCACCAGCGGCAGGCCCAGCTCTTCTTCCAGCTTGCGGATCTGCGTCGACAGCGTGGGCTGGCTGACGAAGCAGGAGGCGGCAGCCCGGCCGAAATGCTTGTGGTCGGCCAGGGCTACCAGGTACTTCAGATCACGTAGGTTCATCCTTACACCCCAGGGGTAACGGACCGGCTGACGGCGTGGTTACCCGACAGGCAGACAATGTTCCCGGTGATCTGGGAACGGTGGATCAGGCTGCTTCAGCAACGGCACCGCTGCTGTTGCTCACCGACGAGCGGATCAGGTGGTCGAACGCACTCAGTGCGGCGGTCGAGCCGGCGCCCATGGCGATGATGATCTGCTTGTAGGGCACCGTCGTGCAATCGCCAGCGGCGAACACGCCCGGCAGGTTGGTCTGGCCGCGGTCGTCGATGACGATCTCGCCGCGCGGCGACAGCGCCACCACATCCTTCAGCCACTCGGTGTTGGGCAGCAGGCCGATCTGCACGAAGATGCCTTCCAGCTCGACGCGGTGGGCATCGCCGCCGACGCGGTCCTTGTAGACCAGGCCGGTGACGCGGCTGCCGTCGCCCAGCACTTCGGTGGTCTGCGCGCTGGTCAGCACGGTCACGTTGCCCAGTGTGCGCAGCTTCTTCTGCAGCACTTCATCGGCGCGCAGGCTGGAATCGAACTCCAGCAGGGTTACATGCGACACGATGCCGGCCAGGTCGATGGCTGCTTCCACGCCGGAGTTGCCGCCGCCGATCACCGCCACGCGCTTGCCCTTGAACAGCGGGCCATCGCAGTGCGGGCAGTACGCCACGCCCTTGTTGCGGTACTGGTCTTCGCCCGGCACGTTCATCTGCCGCCAGCGCGCGCCGGTGGACAGGATCACCGAACGCGACTTCAGTACCGCGCCGTTTTCCAGCTGCACCTGCACCAGGCCGTCCTCGCCGGCCGGCACCAGCGCACTGGCGCGCTGCAGGTTCATGATGTCCACCTCGTACTCGCGCACGTGCTGCTCCAGCGCCGTGGCCAGCTTGGGGCCCTCGGTCTCCTTCACCGAAATGAAGTTCTCGATCGCCATGGTGTCCAGCACCTGGCCACCGAAACGCTCGGCGGCGATGCCGGTACGGATGCCCTTGCGTGCGGCGTAGATCGCCGCTGCAGCGCCGGCCGGGCCACCGCCCACCACCAGAACGTCGAAGGCGTCCTTGGCGGCGATCTTCTCGGCATCGCGCTTGCCGGCGTTGGTGTCCAGCTTGGCCACGATCTGCTCGAGGGTCATGCGGCCCTGGTCGAAGATTTCACCGTTGAGGTACACGGTCGGCACCGACATGATCTCGCGCTTCTCGACTTCGTCCTGGAACAGGGCGCCATCGATGGCCACGTGCTGGATGCGCGGGTTGAGCACCGCGGCCAGGTTCAGCGCCTGCACCACGTCCGGGCAGTTCTGGCAGGACAGCGAGAAGTAGGTCTCGAACCGGTAGTCGCCTTCCAGGTTCTGCACCTGCTCGATCAGCTCGGCGGTGGCCTTGGACGGGTGCCCGCCGACCTGCAGCAGCGCCAGCACCAGCGAGGTGAACTCGTGGCCCATCGGCAGGCCGGCGAAGGTCAGGTGGATGTCCTGGCCCGGGGTGCCCAGGTCGAAGGACGGCACGCGGCCCTGGCCATCGCGCAGCACCTGCAGCGAGATCTTGTCCGACAGGCTGTCCAGGGTCTGCAGCAGTTCCAGCATTTCCTGCGACTTGGCGCCGTCGTCGGCGTGCGCGGTGATCTGGATCGGGCGGGTCACGCGCTCCAGATAGGTCTTCAGCTGCGACTGCAGGTTGGCGTCCAACATCGGTCTTCTCCTGGCTTCAGGCAAACAGAGGGCGTGGCACCGCTGTACAAGGTAGCGGACCAGCTGGGGGTAGGGGTGAACCCAAGACAGCGACCGTGGAAGGGGCTGGCTGGCCAAGGCGGGCGAGCGTTGGCTGTCTTGGGTTCACCCCCACGCCGGCGGGGGGACCGGCACGGGGATGAAGGGCGCGCCGCGGCGCGGGGCCACGGCAGGCCGGTACTGCCTTAGATCTTGCCGACCAGGTCCAGCGACGGGGTCAGGGTCTTCTCGCCTTCCTTCCACTTGGCCGGGCAGACCTGGTTCGGGTTGGCGGCGGTGAACTGGGCAGCCTTCAGCTTGCGCAGGGTCTCGGACACGTCACGGGCGATCTCGTTGGAGTGGATCTCCAGGGTCTTGATCACGCCTTCCGGGTTGATGATGAAGGTGCCGCGCAGGGCCAGGCCTTCTTCCGGAATGTGCACGCCGAAAGCGTTGGTCAGCTGGTGGGTCGGGTCGCCGACCAGCGGGAACTGGGCCTTGCCGACGGCCGGCGAGGTCTCGTGCCACACCTTGTGCGAGAAGTGGGTATCGGTGGTGACGATGTAGACCTCGGCGCCGGCCTTCTTGAACTCGGCGTAGTGGTCAGCTGCGTCCTCGATCTCGGTCGGGCAGTTGAAGGTGAAGGCGGCCGGCATGAAGATCAGGACGGACCACTGGCCCTTCAGGCTGGCGTCGGAAACCTTGATGAACTCGCCGTTGTGGTAAGCGTTGGCTTCGAACGGTTGGATCTGGGTGTTGATGAGGGACATCATTTTTCCTCTTGGTGAAGGGGAGTGGGTGAATCGACAGGAGCTAGGTTACCCATTCGCTGGCGATAAGAACAATGCATTGATTGCATCTATTTGATAGATGGAGTCTATCAAAATGCACTGAGCAGGCACTGAACCCGGCCGCTTTCATCCTGCAACTGACTGTGTGACAAGGAAAATCTCGCCGGACCGCTGCCTGGGGCCGATAGCCCCTCCTTATCCCGTCCGGCGGAACCTGAACGGATTCCGATTTTGTAGAGCCGAGCCCGCGCTCGGCTGCTCCAGAAGCAGCCGAGCGTGGGCTCGGCTCTACAATTGCGGAATGCCTTTCCAAACCGAACCCACCCTGCGCCAGATCGTGGCCGAGGCCAGTGCCCGCTTGGGCGGCGTCGAAGCCCGCCACGAGGCGGAGCTGCTGCTGCTGCATGTGCTGGACCGCCCGCGCAGCTGGCTGTTCGCGCACGCCACCGATCCGCTGCCGTCCGCCGATCAGGCCGCCTTCGAGGCGTTGTTGGCCCGCCGCATGGCCGGCGAGCCGGTGGCCTACCTGACCGGCCGCCGCGGTTTCTGGACGCTGGACCTGGAGGTCGACCCGGCCACGCTGATTCCGCGCCCGGAAACCGAGCTGCTGGTCGAGCTGGCACTGGAGCGCCTGCCGCAGGACCGTGCGCTGCGGCTGGCTGACCTGGGCACCGGCAGCGGCGCGATCGCCTTGGCGCTGGCCAGCGAGCGGCCACAGGCACAGGTGCTGGCCACCGATGCCAGCCCGGGTGCGCTGGCCGTGGCCGCGCGCAATGCTGCGCGCCATGAACTGCGCAACGTCCGCTTCGCCGAGGGCGGGCACGATTGGTACGCGCCGTTGCAGGGCATGCGCTTCGACCTGATTGCGAGCAATCCGCCGTACATCGCCAGCGACGACCCGCACCTGCGACAGGGCGACCTGCGCTTCGAACCGGCCTCCGCGCTGGCGTCCGGTGTGGACGGCCTGGATGACATCCGCCGCATCATCGACGGCGGCCAGGCGCATCTGCTGCCCGGTGGCTGGTTGCTGATCGAGCACGGATGGGACCAGGGCGCGGCGATCCGCGCGCTGTTCGACGCCGCCGGTTTTGCCGAGGTGCAGACCGTGCAGGACCTGGAGCAGCGCGACCGGATCACCCTGGGCCGGCGACCGGCCTAGAATGGGGGTTCTCCTGCCCCGGCAGGGCATCACCTTGGAGCTGCAAGCATGCGTACGCTGTACCCCGCCATCACCCCCTACGACGTCGGCACCCTGAAGGTCGACGACCGCCACACGCTGTATTTCGAACAGTGCGGCAACCCGGACGGCAAGCCGGTGGTGATGCTGCACGGTGGCCCGGGCGGTGGTTGCAGCGACAAGATGCGCCAGTTCCACGACCCGTCCAAGTACCGCATCATCCTGTTCGACCAGCGTGGTGCGGGTCGATCCACCCCGCACGCGGACCTGGTGGACAACACCACCTGGGACCTGGTCGCCGATATCGAGAAGCTGCGCGAGCACCTGAAGGTCGATCGCTGGCAGATGTTCGGTGGCAGCTGGGGCTCGACCCTGGCCCTGGCCTATGCCGAGACCCATCCGCAGCGAGTGACCGAACTGGTCCTGCGCGGCATCTTCATGCTGCGCCGCTGGGAGCTGGAATGGTTCTACCAGGAAGGCGCCAACCGCCTGTTCCCGGATGCGTGGGAGCATTACCTGAAGCCGATCCCGTCGGTGGAGCGGCATGACCTGATCTCGGCCTTCCACCGCCGCCTGACCAGCGACGACGAAACCACCCGCCTGGAAGCCGCCAAGGCGTGGGCGGTGTGGGAAGGCGCGACCAGCTTCCTGCATGTCGATGACGACTTCATCAACAGCCACGAAGACCCGCACTTCGCCCTGGCCTTCGCCCGCATCGAGAACCACTACTTCGTCAACGGTGGCTTCTTCGAGGTGGAAGACCAGCTGCTGCGCGACGCGCACCGCATCGCCGACATCCCGGGCGTGATCGTGCACGGCCGCTACGACGTGGTCTGCCCGCTGGCCAACGCCTGGGACCTGACCAAGGTATGGCCGAAGGCAAAGCTGGAAATCACCCCGGCCTCGGGCCATTCGGCGTTCGAGGCCGAGAACGTGGACGCGCTGGTGCGCGCGACCGATAGCTTCGCCTGATCGGTAGTGCCGGCCGCTGGCCGGCAATGCCTTGCCGGGTCGTTTCGCCGCCGCCCGATGTGGCTCGCCGGCCAGCGGCCGGCACTATCGGATAGCCAAGGCCTCGGGCCATTCGGCGTTCGAGGCCGAGAACGTGGACGCGCTGGTGCGCGCCACCGATGGCTTCGCCTGATCGGTAGTGCCGGCCGCTGGCCGGCAACGCCTTGCCGGGTCGTTTCGCCGCCGCCCGATGTGGCTCGCCGGCCAGCGGCCGGCGCTACCGGATAGCCAAGGCCTCGGGCCATTCGGCGTTCGAGGCCGACAACGTGGACGCGCTGGTGCGCGCCACCGATGGCTTCGACTGATCGGTAGTGCCGGCCGCTGGCCGGCAATGCCTTGCCGGTCCGTTTCGCCGCCGGCCGATGTGGCTCGCCGGCCAGCGGCCGGCGCTACCGGATACCCAAGGGTTCTGACCCCGCCGAAACCTTCATCCACGCATGGCGTGGATTTACCAATCCCCGGCCAGCAACGCGTCGGCCAGCACCTGCAGCTTCGGCGAGTGCTGGCGCGACGGTGGGTAGATCAGCGACAGCGCGCGGCTGCGGCCTTCAAGCGGCTGCAGCACGCGTTGCAGGCGGCCGTCAGCCAGCGCGTCGGCCACCGCGAAATCCATCACCTGCACGATGCCGATGCCGGCGATGGCCGCTTCCACCAGCGGATCGCCACTGTCGAACACCATCCGCGTCGGTGGGGTGAACTCGCGCAGTTGGCCCTCCTGCAGGAACTGCCAGTCCACCAGCCGGCCACTGCGCAGGTTGCGCACCGCCAGGCACGCGTGGTCCCGCAGCGCGGCCACATCGTCCGGTGCGCCACAGCGGGCCAGATACGCGGGGCTGGCCACCGTCACCCAGCGCAGCGGACGCAGCGGGCGCGCGACGATGCGCTGGTCGGCGATGACGCCGGTGCGCAGCGCGGCGTCGAAACCTTCCTCGACCAGATCGACCAGGCGGTCGCTGAGCACCGCCTCCACCTGCAGTTGTGGATGCCGTTGCAGCAACGGCCCCAGCAGCGGCACCAGCACCTTGCGCCCGAACATCGAGGGCGCGCTGATCTTCAGGGTGCCCGCGGGCGTGCAGGGACGGTCGGCCAACTGGCGTTCGGCATCCTCCAGGCCACACAGCAGCGGTGCCACCTGATCGACGAACTGGCGGCCATCCGGGGTCAGCGCCACGTTGCGGGTGTTCCGCTGTAGCAGCTTCACCCCCAGCGTGGCCTCCAGCCGGCCGATCGCGCGCGACAGGCCGGACTGGCTCAGGCCCAGCTGCCCGGCGGCGACGGTGAAACTGCGGGCTTCGGCCACCTGCACCAGCATGCGCACTGCATTGAGGTCCATCGAGGTTCCATTCATGATGAAAATCATGACAGATATGGCTGGCAGGGGGTTTATTGATTCGGTTGCATCAATGAGACTGCGCTCCCCCACCGCACCAGACCGCCGATGCCTCCCCTCAAGTACCCGCGCTGGGCGCTGACCCTGCTGGCCACTGCCCAGCTGATCATCGCCCTGGATGCCACCATCATCTTCGTCGCCCTGCACGACATGGTCGCGCGCTGCAGATCAACGCGCAGCAGCTGCAATGGGTAGTCAGTGCCTACACCGTGGCGTTCGGCGGCAGCCTGCTGCTGGGCGGGCGCGCCGCCGACCTGATCGGCCGCCGCCGCTTCTACCGGCTGGGCATGCTGCTGTTCGCGCTGGCGTCGCTGTTCGGCGCGCTGGCGCCGAATGCCACCCTGTTGATCATCGCGCGCGCGGCGCAGGGCATCGGTGCCGCGTTGCTGTTCCCGGCCACGCTGGCGCTGATCAACACGTTGTATGCGGAAGGCCCGGTGCGCAACCGCGCACTGGCGATCTGGAGCATGGCCAGTGCGGTCGGCCTGGCGCTGGGCACGCTGCTCGGTGGCGTGCTGACCCAGGCGTTCGGCTGGCCGGCGGTGCTGGCGGTGATCGTTCCGCTGGCCACCGCCTGTGCAGTCGCGGCCGGCGCGTGGTTGCCGGCCGATGGCCCGCGTGTGCAGGGCCGTTCCTTCGATCTGGCCGGTTGCCTCACCGTCACCGCCGGCGGCAGCCTGCTGGTCACCACCCTGGTGCAAGGGCCGGAGTGGGGCTGGACGGCCCGCGCCACGCTCATCTGCCTGCTGCTTTCAGCCCTACTGTTGACGGTGTTCGTACAGATCGAAAAGCGCAGCCGTGACCCGCTGATGCAGTTTGCGCTGCTGCGCCTGCCCGGCCTTCGCGCGGCACTCGGCCTGACCTTCGCCTTCATGAGCAGCTATGGCGTGCAGTACTACTTCCTGGCGCTCTACTTCCAGGATGGTTACGGCTGGAGCCCGCTGCAGGCCGGCATGGCCTTCCTGCTGCCGACCGTGGTGTGCACCTTCGGCATCCGCATTGCCGAACGCATGCTGCGGCGCCGTTCGCCACGGCAGGTGCTGGCCTGGGGCTTCGCGGCCGGTGCCATCGGCATCACTGCGGTGGCGCTGGCGATGCCGCATGGCGCCAGCTACTGGCCGCTGCTGCCGGGCGTCGTGGTGCTCAGCGTGGGCCAGGGCATGAGCTGGACGGCGATGTGGATCGTGGCCGGGCAGGGCGTGCCGGGGCCGCAGCAGGGTGTGGCGTCCGGCATGGCCGCCACCGCACAGCAGATCGGCGGCGCGTTGGGACTGGCGGTACTGGTGATGGTGGCCAACGCCGCACGTGGCACGCAGGAGGCAACCAGTCCTGATGCGCTGCAGGGCATGGTCAATGCGCAGTACGGCGCCGCGCTGTTCGCCGCGCTCGGCGTGGTGATCGCGCTGGGCCTGCGCCCGGCGCCGGTCGAATCGGCTGCTGCCGTCTGCCCGGTCAACGAGGCTTGATTGAAGGCGCTGCCGTGGGTGGATGTGCCACGCCTGCGGTGGTGCCGGCCAGCGGCCGGCACTACCGATACGGGATGGAACCACGCGCGTTCAACCCAGCGCCAGCAGCTCCGGTTGCAGCGCGCTGAAGATCCGCGCCAGCCGCTCCGCCCACGCCTGCTGCCCGGCGGCATCGGCGATCAGGTCCTGGCGGATCTCCAGTTCCACGTGCACCAGGCCGCGCCCTTCGCCGTGCACCGGTACCGCGTAGTCGCTGGTGCTGCTGACCGAATACGGTTCGTTGTCACCCACCACCAGGTCGCCTTCATCGCGCAGTGCCTGCAGCAGTGCATGCGCAAAGCGCGTGTCCTGGTGGTACAGCACGCCGGCGTGCCACGGCCGCTGCGTGCCGTTCATCACTGGCGTGAAGCTGTGCATCATCACCAGCAGGGTGGGGCGGCCGGCATCGCGGCGTGCATCCAGCTCAGCGTCGATGCGCGCATGGTAGGGCGCGTGGATCGCATCGATGCGCTGCTGCCGCTGTGCAGCCGACAGCCCGGCATTGCCCGGGACCACGGTGTGGTCGCTCACTTCCGGAATCAGCGTCGGCGAGGCCAGTGGGCGGTTGCAGTCGATCAGCAGCCGCGAATAGGTCTGTTCGATCGCCCAGGCATCCAATCGATCTGCCAGCGCGCGGGTGGTGCCGGCAATGCCGATGTCCCAGCCGATATGGCGGTCCAGCTCGGCCTGGGCCAGGCCGAGCCCGGTCAGCGCGCGTGGCACCTGCTGGCCGGCGTGATCGGCCAGCAGCAGGTACGGCGAGGCGCCCTGCGGCCGGTGGAGGGTATAGATCGCCGGGTCGTCGGCGCCCAGCAGCGCCGGCAGTACGTGCAGATCGGCGTCAGCCACGCGGGCGCCCGTCCAGGTGGTGCTCGATCATCCACAGGCCCGCCCACAGCTTGGCATCCAGCTCATAGCCTTCGCCCATCTTCTGCACCAGCCAGGCCGCCGCCTGCGCGCGCGGAATCTCGTGCACGGTGATGTCTTCGCTGTCATCGCCGCCACCGTCGCCGATCCGGCGCAGGCCGGTGGCGCGTACGAAGGCGATCTTCTCGCTGCTGGCGCCGGAGGACGTCGGGCCGATCATCAGCACTTCGGCGTGATCGGCGGTCCAGCCGGTTTCTTCTTCCAGCTCGCGCACGGCCGAGACTTCGATCGATTCGCCGGCGTGGATGTCGCCGACCAGGCCGGCCGGCATCTCGATGGTGGGGGCCTGCAGCGGCACGCGGAACTGTTCGACGAACAGCACCTTGTCCTCCGGGGTCACCGCGATGATGATCGCGGCCAGGCCACCGGCATGGGTACGTTCGCTGTATTCCCAGGTGCCGCGTACCAGCATGCGCTGGTACTTGCCTTCATAGACGACACGCGGGGCTTCGGTGTTGCGCTGGCTCATGCGGGCTCGCTGTGGGTGGGAAGAATATCGGGCACGCCGGCGGCATCGAACAGCCGGCGGCGGGTCATCGGGCCGAAGCGCAGGGTCTGGCACAGGCCGCCGAGCAGCTCGGGGTCGGCGGTCTGGCGCAGCAGGCCGGGTTGGCTGCCTTCCAGCGGCGCGTCCAGCGCGATGGTGGTCAGCTGGCGCCAGAGCAGGGCGTGCTCGCGCTGCTCGCGCAGGCGCACCGCCATCTGGGCGGCACCGCGCAGGCGCAGGAACGGCACTTCGTCCAGGCGTTCGTACAGCGCATCCAAGCTGCCGAAATGGGCCAGCAGCACGGCGGCGGACTTGCTGCCGACACCACTGACACCGGGAATGTTGTCCACCGCATCGCCGCACAGCGCCAGGTAATCGGCAATCTGGTGCGCGTGCACGCCGTGCCGTGCCTTCACGCCGGCCACGTCCCAGCGCTGGTTGCGGGCGTAGTCCCACTGTTCGTCGTGATCCAGCAGCAGCTGCGACAGGTCCTTGTCGGCGGAGATGATCACCCCGCGATGGCTGCCGCGGTGCACGTGCAGTGCGCTGCCGATCAGGTCGTCGGCTTCGTAGTCGTGGTGGGCGAGGACGGCAAGGCCCAACGCCGCGCACAGCGCCTTGCAGTGCACGAACTGGCGCTTGAGCGCTTCCGGTGCCGGATCACGGTTGGCCTTGTAGGCCGGATACAGGCGGTGGCGGAAGCCGCTGTCGAGCGCTTCGTCGAAGGCAATGGCGATGTGCCGCGGGCGCTCGCGCTCCAGCAGGTCCAGCAGGAAGCGGGCGAAGCCGTGCACGGCATTGGTCGGCCAGCCCTGCGCGTCCTGGAACTGGTCCGGCAGCGAGTGCCAGGCGCGGAACACGTAGATGCTGGCATCGACCAGGTACAGCGACGGCGGCGGTGCCGGCAGGGTCATGCCGGCGGCGTCCAGTCCTGCAGCAGGGTCGCTGGGTCGGGGCGCTCGCGCTCGGGCACGTCGGCCTTGGCGGTGCCGATGTGGATGAAGCCGGCGATGCGTTCACCCTCGACCAGGCCCAGGTGGGCCTGCACGACCGGATCGAAGGCCATCCAGGCCGTCAGCCACTGTGCGCCGAAGCCAAGCGCCTGCGCGGCCTGCAGCAGGGCGAAGCAGACGCAGCCGGCGGTCATCAGCTGTTCCTGTTCCGGCACCTTCGGGTCCGGGCGCGGGCTGGCGACCACCACGATCACCAGAGGGGCGTGGCTGAAACGCTGGCGGTCCTTCTCGAACACGGCCTCGCCGGCATGCGGGTCGCGCTGGCGGCTGCGCTTGGCCAGGAAGTCGCCCAGAGTGTGACGTGCATCGCCGGCGATCTTCAGGAAGCGGAACGGCACGCGCTTGCCGTGGTCGGGCACGCGCACGGCCGACGCCAGCATCCGCTGCAGGGTGGCCGGGTCCGGGCCGGGCTCGCCCAGTTGCCGCGAAGGCACTGAGCGGCGGGCATCCAGGGCGAGCAGGGCAGCGGGGTCGGGCATGGAGTCTGAACCGGTCATCACGGGTGTTTGATTATAGTCGGGGTGGTCAATGACGCCGTCTGTGTCGCGTCCGGCCCCTGAATACCAAACTGTGATGAACATCATGCCACTGGCGGGAAACGGACAGCCGCTTCCCCTCGCCTCGTGGGCCTTGCACGGCTTACGATACCCCTCTTGCCGGGCCGCCGGTCATGAGGTTTGAAGTGAGGACTGTTTCACTGTCCGTGACGGGCTGGCCGGCCTACCATCGACGTTCCGGTACATGGGGTGTGCCGGTCGTCGCGATGTCCATGCTGTCTGTCGTACCAGAGAAGGTGGGGAGCCTTCCCGAATGATGAGCGTGCCCACACCGATGGGATCGCCGGGCCGTGACCCGGCCCAGCTCCAGCTTGCCCGGGACATGGTCCTGCCCGCGCTGTGCCAGGCCTTCGGGGCCGCACTGGCGCGATTCGACGATGCCCTGTTCGACCGCGCCGGCAATGCCGGCTCGTCGCAGTTGCTGTTCCTGGACGCGATGCGCGAACTGCGCCGCCGCCGTGAAGAGATCGCTGCCGCCTTCGCCGGCCACCTGCAGCAGGCGTGGGCCGCATTGGCGGCCGGTGAGCCGCTGTCGGCCGAGGCGACCCTGTCGGGGCCGGCCGAGGATGGCCTGAGCCTGCTGGCCGAACACGTACTGGAATCGCGGTTGGCGGTGCGCAATTTCGCCACTGTATTGCTGCGTGACTTCAAGCCGGTGCTGGCGCGGCTGGACCGCCGCCTGGGCCGGTTGATCGGCGGCGTGGAACTGGACGCCGACCACAATCCCATCAGCCCCGAACATCTGGGCGTGGCCATCCACGAGGCCTTTGCCGGCTGCGAACTGGCCCCGGAAGTGCATCTGGTGCTGATCAAGCTGTGCGAGCGCGACCTGCGTGCACCGGTCGGCCGCATCTACGAGAAGCTGGACGAGCAGCTGGCCGCAGCCGGCGTGATGTCGCAGATGGGGGCTCCGCAGCGCCCACAACCGCCGGCACCGGATCCGCGCATGACCGGGATGCTGGATGACCTGGTCGAGCATCGCCACGGCGCGGGCGTCGATCCGGGGTTCAGCGATGACGAGCAGGCCGCACCGGCCTGGGCGCAGCGCTTTGCCGCCCGCGGGTCCGAGCGCCGCGGGCATATGCAGCAGCACCTGGGCGGCGATGATGGCGCCGCCGGCGAGGCCTACGCCGGCCAGCAGGGCATGCTGCTGGAAGCGTTGCACGAACTGTTGCAGCAGACCCGCCATGTGCGTGAGGACGCCACGTCTGCGGCACAGGTGGCGGTCGGCCAGCAGCGCCCGCTCAGCCAGCGCGAAATGATGTCGGTGCTGTCGCTGCTGCAGGCCACGCCGAGCGCGACCCTGCGCGCGGCCATCGGCGAGGACGGCGAATCGCTGGCGCAGCGGCTGAAGAGCGAAGTGCTGTCCAGCGCCACCCAGCTCGGCGTCGATCCGGGCCAGACCCGGCTGGACCCGCAGGACGAGGACGCCATCGATCTGGTCGGCATGCTGTTCGATGTGATGCTGGACGAACGTGAACTGGAAGGCCGCTCGCGCGAACTGATCGGCCGCCTGGTCGTGCCTTTCGTCAAGGTCGCCATGCTCGACCGCCGCATGTTCGTGCAGAAGACCCATCCGGCGCGCAAGCTGCTCAATTCGCTGGCCGAGGCCTGCGAGGGCAACACCGGCGAAAGCCAGGCCGAGCGCATGCTGATGGCCAAGGTCGAGGAGATCATCGAGCGCCTGGTGGCCGAGTTCAACGAGAACCTGGCGATCTTCCTGACCCTGGAAGAAGAATTCCGCGAGTTCCTGGTGCAGCATCGCCGCCGCGTGGAAATCGCCGAGCGTCGCGCCGCAGAAACGCAGCGCGGCCAGGAAAAGCTGGAAATGGCCCGCACCCGGGCCGGTGCGGAACTGGATCGTCGCATCGGTGATGCCACCCTTCCGCCGGCCATTGCCGAGTTCCTGCGCCAGCCCTGGCAGCACCACCTGACCCTGGCGCTGCTGCGCGAGGGCGAAGAAGGCGCGTCGGTGGCCGAGGCACTGAGCCTCGGCGACGGCCTGCTGGAGGAAGTGGCCGAGGCACGCCGGCAGATTGTCGGCAAGCCATGGCTGCAGGCCTGGCAGCCGGTGCTGGCCAAGGTGTTTGCCAGCGTCGGTGTGCACGGCGATGCGGCTACCGGCGCGATCGACGCCCTGCACGACACGTTGCAGGGCATCGCCGAGTCGCGGCCGGAACTGCAGCGCGCGCTGCCCGAGCTGCCGCAGGTCGCGCTGCCGGCACCGCCGGTGGCCGAATCGCCAGCGGTGGAACTCAGCGGGCAGATCGATGCCGACGATTTCGACAACGCCGATGCCGACCGCTTCCGACGCATGGAAATCGGCAACTGGTTGGACTTCGTCGACAAGGACGGCAAGGTCCAGGCGGGCAAGCTGTCCTGGGTCAGCCCGATTTCCTCGCGCCTGCTGTTCGTCAACCGTCGCGGCGTGCGCTTCTGCGTGGCCTCGCCAGAAGAGCTGGCGGTGATGGTGCGGCTCGGCCGCCTGCGTGCCCACGTTGACGATGGCGCCTTCGACAGCGCCATGCAGGGCGTGATCGACCGCCTCGACCCGGGCAGCACCACCCTGCACTGAGTGCTGGCTGCCTGCTAGGATCGGGAAAACTCACCGATCAGCGGGGACCTGCATGGCCGTGGCGTTGCTGGGGATCAAGGAGACCGCGCCGGGTGAACGGCGCGTGGCGTTGACACCGGAAACCGCGCGCAAGCTCGGTGCCCTCGGCATTACGGTCTGGTACGAGGCCGGCGCCGGGCTGGCCGCCGGCTTCACCGATGCCGCCTATGACGACGCCGGCGCACGTGTCTTCGACGCGGGCCGCTGGGCCGAGATCGATATCCTGCTGTGCGTGCAGGCACCTCCTGCGACGGTGCTGGAGCAGCTCAGGCCCGGTGCCAGCGTGGTTGGCCTGCTGGCCCCGGCCAACGATCCGACGCTGGCCGCGCTGGCGGCCGATGATCGCCTGCAGCTGTTCTCGCTGCAGCAGCTGCCGCGCACCACCCGCGCGCAGGCGATGGATGTACTCAGTTCGCAGGCCGGCATGGCCGGCTACAAGGCAGCGCTGATTGCCGCCGAACGCGCGCCGCGCTTCTTCCCGATGCTGACCACCGCCGCTGGCACCGTGCGGCCGGCCAAGGTGCTGGTGATCGGTGCCGGCGTGGCGGGCCTGCAGGCCATCGCCACCGCGCGGCGCCTCGGTGCACAGGTGGAAGGTTTCGATGTGCGCCCGGAAACCCGCGAGCAGATCCAGTCACTGGGTGCGCGCTTCCTCGATCTTGGCGTGAGCGCGACCGGTGAAGGCGGCTACGCGCGTGCGTTGACCGACGAGGAGCGCGCCGAGCAGCAGCGTCGGCTGGCCGACCACCTGCGCAGCGTGGACGTGGTGATCTGCACGGCTGCCGTACCCGGTCGGCCGGCGCCGACCATCGTGACCGCCGCGATGGTGGAGGGCATGGCCACCGGCAGCGTCATTGTCGATCTGGCGGCCGAGAGCGGCGGCAACTGTGCACTGACCCAGCCGGGGCACTGCATCGAACACCAGGGCGTGACCATCGATGGTCCGCTGGGCCTGGCCAGTCGCGGCGCGACCCAGGCCAGTGAGATGTATGCGCGCAACCTGCTCAACTTCGTTGCGCTGTTCGTGCGCGAGGGGCGGCTCGGTTTCGACTGGGACGACGAGCTGCTGGCAAAGACGCGCTGGCAGGCATGAATGACGCGGGGTCAGATCCCTTTGCCTCTGGCAAAGGGATCTGACCCCGATCTCCCGCAATCTGCCAGGGGTCGGATCCCTTTGCGTCAGCAAAGGGCTCTGACCCCGTTCCCCGGGGCCTTACCGCGGCTTCGCCGGCGGCGGGTTGTCGCGCACCCAGTCCCGGCGCTGCTCCGGCGTCATCTGCGACCAGCGCTCGCGCAGCGCGTCGCGCTGTGCCGGCGGCATGTTGCGCATCTGCCCGAACAGGGCGCGTGCCTGTTCACGCTGTTCCGGGCTCATGTGCTCGAAGCGGCGCAGGCCGCGGCGGGCCTTGTCGCGCTCCTCCTGGCTCATCGATTGCCAGCGCTGGCCGTGCGAGAGCATGCGCTGGCGCTGGCCGGCATCAGCGCTGTTCCAACGGTCGCGCAGCGGCGCCAGCAGGGACTCTCGCTGGGATTCGCTCAATTGCTCCCACGCAGGCAATGGCGCGACCGGTGCGGCAGGGGCGGGCGTGGCGTTCTGCGCCAGCACCGGAACGGCCGGCAGCAGCGCCAGGGTCAACAGCAGTGGCAGGGCAAGCAGTCGGGACATGATTTACTCCATCGCCAGGTCGGTATCGCCCAGCCACAGGTACAGATCGGGATTTTCGTCGTAGAGCGCGCCGTTGTCTTCCACTGACGCAAGCACGGGGTCCGGCGGCGGACCCGCAAGCGTGCCATGGCCGGTGAACTGCAGGCCGATGCCCAGTGCAACCACCAGTGAGCAGGCGCTGGCCAGCCACCAGCGCCTGCGCCCGCGATGGGTGGTGGCCGTGGCGCCGTGGCGAGCTTGGCGCAGCCGGGCCAGCGTTGCCGGCGACAGCGCCTGCAGCGACTGCGCGTGCAGGCGGCGCAGGGTGTCATCGGAAGGCAGGGAGCGGTTCACGGGTGGGTCTCCAGGTAGTCCTGCAGCGCCTGCCGGGCGCGTGCCAGATGGGTTTTTACCGCGCCTTCGCTGCAGCCCATGGCGCGGGCGGTGGTGGCCCCGTCCAGGTCCTGCAGCACGCGCAGGGTGAAGGCCTCGCGCTGGCGGGCGGGCAGGGTGCGCAATGCGTCCACCAGCTGCTGGTACTGCTGGCGCTGCTCATGTGCCTGTGCCGGGTCCGGGCCGGGATCGGCCCAGTCGATCTCGCCGCCTTCCGCGTCCTGGTTGTCGCGCCAGAACGGCAGGCGGAAGCGGCGCCGGCGCTGCAGGTCGATCACCCGGCGGCGCAGGATGCTCCAGAACAGCGGCGCCCATTCGGCGGCCGGCTTGTCGGTGTAATCCAGCATGCGCAGCAGCGCGTCCTGCACCGCATCCATGGCGTCTTCGCGCTGGCGCAGGCCGGCCTCGGCGAAGCGGAACGCACGCGGGCCGACGCTGGCCAGGAATGCCTCCAGCGATGCCGGCAGGGCATCGGTCTCGGCGCTCGGGGGGGCGGGGCTGCTCACCAGCACAGGGTACGGTTCCTCGCTCGGGGTCACCATCGACAACGCGTGAGCGGCGCTCCGGTTGACGCCGGGTGCGCGCCGGGTTCAGCCCATGGTTATGATGGGCCGACGAAGACAGAGCAGGAGCGTTGCCGGTGAGTGACGGGTTCGTAGCGCTGTACATCTTCATGCTGGCAGCCATCGCCGGCCACGTGATCATTTCGCGGGTGCCGGTGATCCTGCATACCCCGCTGATGTCGGGTTCCAACTTCATCCACGGCATCGTGCTGATCGGCGCGATGGTGGTACTGGGGCATGCGCAGACGCCGCTGGAGAAGGCACTGGGCTTCCTGGCCGTGGTGCTCGGTGCCGGCAATGCCGCCGGTGGCTACGTGGTCACCGCGCGCATGCTGGAAATGTTCAAGCCGAGCGCGCCCAGGGGCGGCAAGGACGCACCGAAGGAGCCGCAGGCTTGAACATCAGCACCGTCGAACTGCTCGACTGGCTGGTCAAGGCCAGCTACCTGGTCGCCGCCACGCTGTTCCTGCTCGGCCTGCAGCGCATGGCCTCGCCGCTGACCGCGCGCAGCGGCATCCGCTGGGCCGGGCTGGGCATGCTGCTGGCCACCGCGGCCACCTTCTTCCTGCCCGAACTGCACAACGTGCCGTTGATCCTGGTGGCACTGCTGCTGGGTGCGGGCCTGGCCTGGTGGTCGGCCGGCAAGGTTGCCATCACCGACATGCCGCAGATGGTGGCGCTGTACAACGGCATGGGTGGTGGCTCGGCGGCGGCGATCGGTGCGGTGGAACTGCTGCGCTATGCCTTCCTGGCCCACCGCGATACCAGCCACTGGAGCGCGCAGGCGCTGGCCGACCTGGCCGCGCGCCAGCCGTCCGGCACGATGCTGCTGCTGGCGGTGGTCGGCGCGGCGATCGGCGCGGTGTCGCTGTCCGGCTCGGTGATCGCGTGGGCCAAGCTGGATGGACGCCTGGACAAGCGCGTGACCTGGCCCGGCCAGCAGGTGATGAACCTGCTGGTGGCGCTGGCGGTGGTGGTGCTGGCGATCATCGCGGCCAGTACGCTCAGTGCCTGGGCGATCGTCGCCTTCTTCGTGCTGGCACTGGCGCTGGGCGTGCTGATGACGCTGCCGATCGGCGGTGCCGACATGCCGGTGGTGATCTCGCTGTACAACGCGTTCACCGGCCTGGCAGTGTCGTTCGAAGGTTATGTGCTGGGCAACGAGGCGCTGATCATCGCCGGCATGATGGTCGGCGCGGCCGGCATCCTGCTGACCCGGCTGATGGCCAAGGCGATGAACCGGCCGATCCGCAACGTGCTGTTCTCCAACTTCGGCGGCGGTGCTGGTGGCGAAGCGCAGGCGATCAGCGGCGCGCAGAAGCCGATCGAAGCCCCGGATGTCGCGGCGATGATGGCCTACGCCGAACGCGTGGTGATCGTGCCTGGATACGGCATGGCCGTGGCCCAGGCCCAGCACAAGATCTGGGAACTGGCGCAGCGGCTGGGCCAGCGCGGGGTGAAGGTGAAGTTCGCCATCCACCCGGTCGCCGGGCGCATGCCCGGGCACATGAACGTACTGCTGGCCGAAGCCGGCGTGCCCTACGACCTGATCGCCGACATGGACGACATCAACCCGGAGTTCACCAACACGGACGTGGTGCTGGTGATCGGTGCCAACGACGTGGTCAATCCGGTCGCGCGCACTGATCCGGCCAGCCCGATCTACGGCATGCCGGTGCTGGACGTGGTCAACGCGCGCAACGTGGTGGTGATCAAGCGCGGCAAGGGCACCGGCTTCGCCGGTATCGAGAATGCGCTGTTCTACGCTGACAATACCCGCATGCTCTATGGCGACGGCGCCGAAGCGGCCGCCTCGCTGGTGAGCGAGCTGAAGGCGCTAGACGGCGGGCATTGAAGACCGGGGTCGGATCCCTTTCCGCAGGACAGGGCTCTGACCCCTTTGCCGGCCAGCGGCCGGCACTACCGGATCCGCGCGTGGCGGCTGCATCTGGTAGGTGCGGACCTGGGGCCCCACGCTTTTGCCGGCCAGCGGCCGGCACTACCGGATCCGCGCGTGGTGGTTGCATCTGGTAGGTGCGGACCTTGGTCCGCACGCTTTTGCCGGCCAGCGGCCGGCACTACCCTCCATCGGCGCGTGGCGGCTGCATCTGGTAGGTGCGGACCTTGGTCCGCGCGCTTTTGCCGGCCAGCGGCCGGCACTACCGGATCCGCGCGTGGTGGTTGCACCTGGTAGGTGCGGACCTTGGTCCGCGCGCTTTTGCCGGCCAGCGGCCGGCACTACCGGATCCGCGCGTGGCGGCTGCCTCTGGTAGGTGCGGACCTTGGTCCGCACGCTTTTGCCGGCCAGCGGCCGGCACTGCCGGATCCGCGCGTGGTGGTTGCATCTGGTAGGTGCGGACCTTGGTCCGCACGCTTTTGCCGGCCAGCGGCCGGCACTACCCCCCATCCGCGCGTGATGGTTGCCTCTGGTAGGTGCGGACCTTGGTCCGCGCGCTTTTGCCGGCCAGCGGCCGGCACTACCGGATCCGCGCGTGGCGGCTGCCTCTGGTAGGTGCGGACCCTGGTCCGCACGCTTTTGCCGGCCAGCGTCCGGCATTAACCCCATCCGCGCGTGGCGTGGATCTACGCGCTCAGCGCGCCAGCCAGGCGCCGACGACCACGGCCACGGCCAGCCACAGCCATTCCATCGCGCCATTGGCCAGGGTGATCAGGGTCCAGGCCAGGTGCGGGCCCATCCGCGTGGTGGCGTCCCACAGGTCCAGACCGATCGAGCCGCCCATCCAGGCGCTGGCGATGGCCCAGTTGGCCACCGCGGCCACCAGCAGGGTGCCGAGCACGACCAGGGCGATGCGCAACCGGCCCGGGCCCAGTGTGCCCAGGCGCAGCATGAACACCAGTTCCAGGGCGGACACTACCGCCATCCAGCCGACCTGTCGGCCGGTCATCAGCGCCAGGACCATCCAGGCGAGGGGAGCAACAAGCAGACCCAGCAACAGCATGAGGGACCAGAGCCAGGTGACGGTCCTGGCACGCGCGGCAATGGAGGACATCGAAGCTCCCTGAAGATCACCCACAGGATACTGTGGTTTGCCGCAGTGCACCGGCGGTGCCGGGGCGGCTGGGCTAGAATGCCGTCTTGCGTGGCCCCGGCCACGGCCCCATATCGGTCCCCATGTATTCCCGTAGCAGCGAACCTGTCCACTTCGAACGCGACTGCGAGGCCGTGATGGTCCCGCAGGGCGATACCGTGACCCTGCCCGCCGGCAGCTATGGGTACATCACCCAGGCGCTGGGCGGCAGCTATTCGGTGTTCGTCGAGGGCAACCTGTTCCGCATCGCCGGCAAGGACGGCGACGCCATCGGCAAGGAGGCGCCGGCACCGCTCGAGCTGCCGGCCGACGCCACCGATGAGCAGGTGGAACAACTGGTGTGGCAGCAGCTGCGCACCTGCTTCGACCCGGAGATTCCGGTCAACATCGTTGAACTGGGCCTGGTCTATGAAGTCGAGATCAAGCATCTGGACGAAGGCAAGCGCGAGATCGACGTGAAGATGACCCTGACCGCACCGGGCTGTGGCATGGGCGAGATCCTGGTCGACGACGTGCGCAGCAAGCTTGAAATGATCCCGACGGTGGCCGAGGCCGACGTCGACCTGGTGTTCGACCCGCCGTGGAACCAGCACATGATGTCCGAGGCGGCGCGGCTCGAGACCGGCATGCTTTGACCCAGGGCCCGCAGTGACGCGGGCCCGGCACTACCCGCAACCAGAACAGGAATCCTCCGGTGTCCCAGTCCATTCCCAGCTTCGCCGTCACCCGTTCGGACCACCCGCGCAGCGCTGAAGAGCGCGCCAAGATCCTGGAGAAGCCGGGCTTCGGCCTGCACTTCACCGATCACATGGTGGAAGTGCGCTGGGACAAGGATGCCGGCTGGCACAACGCCAGTGTGCGTGCCTACGGCCCGCTGCAGCTGGACCCGGCCGCGGCCGTGCTGCACTACGGCCAGGAGATCTTCGAAGGCATCAAGGCCTACCGCCATGCTGACGGCTCGATCTGGACCTTCCGCCCGGATGCCAACGGCCGTCGCCTGCAGCGTTCGGCGCAGCGCCTGGCGCTGCCGGAACTGCCGGTGGAGATCTTCGTCGAATCGCTGAAGCAGCTGATCGCCGTCGACAGCGAGTGGGTGCCGTCGGCCGACGAGTCGAGCCTGTACTTCCGCCCGTTCATGATCGGCGACGAAGCCTTCCTCGGCGTGCGCGGCGCGCACAAGGCCGGCTACTACGTCATCGCCAGCCCGGCCGGCCCGTACTTTGCCAAGGGCGTGGCCCCGGTGTCGATCTGGCTGTCCACCGAATACGCGCGCGCGGCCAAGGGCGGCACCGGCGCCGCCAAGTGCGGTGGCAACTACGCCGCCTCGCTGCTGCCGCAGCAGAAGGCGCAGGCGCAGGGCTGCTCGCAGGTGCTGTTCCTGGACCCGGTCGAAGGCAGGTACCTGGAAGAACTGGGCGGCATGAACGTGTTCCTGGTCTACAAGGACGGCACGCTGGTCACCCCGGAACTGTCCGGCAGCATCCTCGAGGGCATCACCCGCGAGAGCATCCTGCAGCTGGCGCGCGACCGTGGCATGAAGGTCGAAGAGCGCAAGGTCAGCATCGACGAGTGGAAGGACGGCGTGGCCTCCGGTGCGATCAGCGAAGTGTTTGCCTGTGGCACTGCGGCGGTGGTCACCCCGATCGGCCAGCTGAAGGGCGAGGGTTTCTCGGTGGGCGACATCAACGCGCCGGCCGGCGAAGTGACCATGTCGCTGCGCAAGGAACTGACCGACATCCAGTACGGCCGCCTGCCGGACCGGCACAACTGGCTGGTCAAGCTGGGCTGATCGCTCACGCTGAACTGTAGAGCCGAGCCCACGCCCGACTGCGTTTCTGGAAAGCCCGTCCCTGTGACGGGCTTTCTGCGTTTTGGACAGGTGGGTGGGGTCAGATCCCTTTTCCGTGGGAAAAGGGATCTGACCCCACCCACTCCGACCCCGAATCGGCGGATGCCGATGTCGGCAAAGTCATCGCAGGACAGGTGATGACCCAGTCAGGTGTGTGCAGGAGATGAGAAAGTTCCTTCACCTTCACAAACCCTCGACCCGGGAAGTCTCAGAACGAACATTTCATCTTGCTGAAAAGACGCTGAAAATCTTGTGGTGTCCGGTTTTGGTCATTAGCGTCATCTGCACGGCGGATCGATAGGGGGATCCGCTGACTCGCCGGACTTCGAACCTCGCCAACGCAAGCCAGCCCATGGTTCGGGCCGGTGCTTCTGCCGATTCCGGCATTCACACCACTAGAAAGGGAAATACGATGTCCCAGGTAACGCAACCGCGTGTGCGTCGAGTGTGGGTGGTCCTTGGTGCGTCCGTTCTGTCATCGCTGCTGCTGGCCACGCCTGCGCTGGCCGGTGACGTCCAGCTCAGCGGCCTGCAGTCCGCGCCGACGCACCAGCGCTTCATCGTGAAGTACCGCGACGGCAGTGCGCCGGTGGCCAACACCACCGCACTGGCCTCTTCGCTGAAGAGTGCCGCCGCCGGCCTGGCCAGCAGCCAGGGCCGTGCGCTGGGCCTGCAGCAGGTCCGCAAGCTGGCCGTCGGCCCGACCCTGGTCAGGACCGACCGCCCGCTTGACCAGGCTGAATCCGAGCTGCTGATGCGCAAGCTGGCCGCCGACCCGAACGTGGAATACGTCGAAGTCGACCAGATCATGCGTGCGACGCTGACCCCGAATGACACCCGCTTCAGCGAACAGTGGGGCTTTGGTACCTCCAACGCGTCGATCAACGTGCGGCCGGCCTGGGACAAGGCCACCGGCACCGGCGTGGTGGTGGCCGTGATCGATACCGGCATCACCAACCATCCCGATCTCAACGCCAACATCCTGCCCGGCTATGACTTCATCAGCGATGCCGCGATGGCGCGCGATGGCGGTGGCCGCGACAGCAACCCGAACGACGAGGGCGACTGGTATGGCGCCAACGAGTGCGGCTCGGGCATCCCGGCGTCCAACTCCAGCTGGCACGGCACCCACGTCGCCGGCACCGTGGCGGCGGTGACCAACAACAGCACCGGCGTGGCCGGCACGGCGTTCAACGCCAAGGTCGTCCCGGTGCGCGTGCTCGGCAAGTGCGGCGGCTATACCTCCGACATCGCCGATGCGATCGTGTGGGCCTCCGGCGGCACCGTCAGTGGCGTGCCGGCCAATGCCAATCCGGCGGAAGTCATCAACATGTCGCTGGGCGGCGGCGGCACCTGCTCGGCCACCTACCAGAACGCGATCAACGGCGCGGTCAGCCGCGGCACCACCGTGGTGGTCGCCGCCGGCAACAGCAACACCAACGTGTCCTCGTCGGTGCCGGCCAACTGCGCGAACGTGATCGCGGTGGCGGCCACGACCTCGGCCGGTGCGCGTGCCAGCTTCTCCAACTATGGTGCCGGCATCGACATTTCCGGCCCGGGCCAGAGCATCCTGTCCACCCTCAACACCGGCACCACCACGCCGGGCAGCGCCACCTATGCGTCCTACAACGGCACCTCGATGGCGGCGCCGCATGTGGCCGGTGTGGTGGCCCTGATGCAGTCGGTGGCGCCGAGCCCGCTGAGCCCGGCACAGGTCGAGAGCATCATCAAGAGCACCGCACGCCCGCTGCCGGGCGCCTGCTCGGGGGGCTGCGGCGCCGGCATCGTCGACGCCAACGCGGCCGTGGATGCGGCGATCAATGGCGGTGGCCCGAACCCGGGCGGCAACGTGCTGCAGAACAACGTGCCGGTGACCGGCCTGGGCGCCGCGACCGGTGCCGAGCTGAACTACACCGTCGCCGTTCCGGCCGGCAGCACCCAGCTGCGCGTGGCAATCAGTGGCGGCAGCGGTGATGCCGACCTGTACGTTCGCCAGGGCAGTGCCCCGACCGATACCACCTACACCTGCCGTCCGTACCTGAGCGGCAACAGCGAGACCTGCACCATCAACAGCCCTGCCGCCGGCACCTGGTATGTGCGGGTGAAGGCGTACAGCACCTTCTCGGGCCTGACCCTCAACGCCCAGTACTGAGCCCAAGTCCCTCTCCAAGGGCACGCCCTGGCTTCGGCCGGGGCGTTTTTGTCCGGGTGGGTGCCGACCTCGGCCGGCACGCTGTTCCTCAGACCGACTCGAAACGGTTCGCCGCCACGTTCTTGCGCACGTGCTGCGGGTCGAAGATCCGCCCGTTCATCGCGATGTACACGCCGCTCGGCAGCGACTGCACCGCACCGATCGCACAACCGATGTTGAACTCCGCATCCGAGCCGCGGAAGCGTGCCGGGCTCAGCGCACCGGTCATCACGATGGTCTTGTCCGGGATCGTCGCCAGCACCTTGCCGGTCTGCACCATCGAATCGGTGCCGTGGGTCACCAGCACGTGCCGGGTGGGCTGCGCGGCGATGGTGGCGCGGATCAGCTCGCGGTCCTCGTCGTTGATGTGCAGCGAATCCTTGCGCAGGATCGGAATCACGTTGAAGCGGAACGTCACGCCCAGCTCGCGCAGGATCATGCCGATCTGCGGATCGCCGATCTGGTAGTCCGACTTGTCGTCGAAGTAGATCTTGTCGATCGTGCCACCGGTGGTGACGACCAGGAGCTCTTCCATCATGTGCATGCGCGAAACCAGGACAGGGACTGCGGCGCGGGGCCAGGAATGCAGATGATAAGGCCCTGGGCGCGCAGCGTCAGCGCCGCTTGCCGAAGCGGGCGCGCAGGCCGGGCAGGCTGGCGCTGAAGATCACCAGCAGCGCCAGCGCGATCTCGATCAGCGCCAGCCAGCGCGTCTCCGGGTGGCTCCAGGCGCTCATCACGCCGTGGCTGAACCACCCCAGCGCCAGCACCGAGGCCCAGAAGCCGGCCTTGCGCCAGCCCAGGCGCACGGCGATGGCCAGCGCCAGCGGTGGCGCGGTGAACACCAGCTGGGTGGCCAGCCAGTGCCTGTCATTGATGAACCAGCCTGCGAACAGCGCGGCCAGCCCCATCAGGGCCAACAGCAGGACCGTGCGCGGCGCGCGGTTCATCGGGCCAACCGCTGCGCGATGTCGGCCACCCGGCGCCCCAGCGCGCGCGCCAGCACCGCTTCGTCGTCGGTCGGCTGCGGATCGTCGGCGGCACCGGCCACGTGGCTGGCGCCATAGGGCGTGCCGCCACTGGTGGTGTGGCTCAGCGCCGGTTCGGTGAACGGGATGCCGACGATCACGCAGCCGTGGTGCAGCAGTGGCACCTGCATCGACAGCAGGGTCGATTCCTGGCCGCCGTGCATCGAGGCGGTGGACGTGAACACGCCGGCCGGCTTGCCGGACAGGGTGCCATTGACCCATTCGGCGCCCAGCCCATCCAGGAAGTGCTTGACCGGCGCGGCCATGTTGCCGAAGCGGGTGGGGCTGCCGAGCAGCAGGCCCTGGCAGTCGACCAGGTCCTGCACGCTCACGTAGGGGGCGCCATCGTCGGGTACCGGTGGCTGCGCGGTCTGGGTCACGGCGGCCACCGGCGGCACCGTGCGCAGGCGCGCGGTCATGCCCGGCACTTCGCCGATGCCCCGCGCGATCTGGCGCGCCAGCCGTGCCACCGAACCGCCCCGGCTGTAGTACAGCACCAGAATCTCGCCCATCGTGCCCGCTTCTCCTCGTCGTGTGGCTACCAGTATGGCTATCCTGCCAGCATTCCGCATCGGGTACCCTTCCACCGATGGAACCTTTGGATACGCTCAACCTGTGGATGGAGCGCGCGCGGGATCGCGCACGGGCCATCAGTTTCGGCCGCTTCCTGTGGCATCGCTTCCTCGACGACCGCCTGTTCCAGGCAGCGGCGGCGCTGGCCTACACCACGGTGTTCGCGCTGGTACCGCTGGCGATCGTGGTATTCGGTGTGCTGTCGGCCTTCCCCGTCTTCGACCGCTGGAGCGATCAGCTCAGCGACTACGTATTCTCCAACTTCGTGCCCTCCGCGGCGCGTGCGGCCGAGGGCTACCTGCGGCAGTTCTCGGCCAGTGCCGGCCAGCTGACGGCGGCCGGCTTCATCGCACTGGTGGCCTCACTGCTGATCACGCTCAACAGTGTGGAAGAGACCTTCAACCAGATCTGGCGGGTCGGCTCGACCCGGCCCAAGCTGACCCGCTTCCTGGTCTACTGGACCGTGCTGACCTTGGGCGCGATGCTCGCCGCCGCATCGCTTGCGGTATCGGCGCGGGTGTTCGCGATGCCGTTGTTCGGTACCCAGGAGGGCCGTTGGTTGGCCGAGCTGGCGCTGCGGCTGGCGCCGATCCTGATCGAGTTCGTCTGCATCACGCTGATGTTCCGGGTGGTGCCGCACCACACGGTGAAATGGCGGCATGCCGTGCCCGGCGCGATCCTGGCGGCGGTCATCCTGGAACTGGTGAAGTGGGGCATCGGTGCCTATCTGGGCAGCTTCCAGTCCTACCAGAAACTGTATGGCACGGTGGCGTTCGTGCCGATCCTGCTGCTGTGGATCTACCTGTGCTGGGTGGCGGTGCTGCTGGGGGCGTCGCTGGCTTCTTCGATGGCCGCCTTCCGCTACCAGCCGGTGGAACTGCGCCTGCCGCAGGGGTATGAGTTCTATGGACTGCTGCGCCTGCTTGGCCGCTTCCAGCATGCACGGGCCAAGGGCAAGGGCCTGGCCGATGACGAGATCCTGCGGCTGGAGCCGATGCTGACCGATTCACTGCTGCAGGACCTGATCTGCAACCTGCAGGAGATCGACCTGCTGCGCCGCGACGAGCGGGGCGAGTGGCTGCTGTCGCGTGACCTGGACCAGGTCAGCCTGGCCGATCTGTACGAATGCACCCAGCTGCGCATCCCGGTGGCCGAGCAGCACCTGCCGTACCGTGATGACAGCCTGGGCCGTGCCGCACTGGCGGCGCTGGACGATCTGCGGCTGCCCCTGCGCGAACGCCTGAAGCGCAAGGTCAGTGATATCTATACCGACTCTGGAGACATGCCATGACCCGCAAGACGCCGTTGCCGCTGCTGCTCCCGTTGACCCTGCTGCTGGCCCTGGCGGCCTGCAAGCCGGCCCAGGAGCCGACACCGGCCAGCAGCCAGCCGCCGGCACAGGCGCCGACGCCGACCACTCCGGCACCGGTCGATGAAACCCCGGCCGAGCGCACCACTGCCGAATTCCCGACCTTGAAGATGAAGGCGGTGGATGGCAGCGACTACGATCTGGCCGCGCATCGTGGCAAGTGGGTGGTGGTGAACTTCTGGGCGACCTGGTGCGCCCCGTGCCGCAAGGAGATGCCCGAGCTGTCGGCGCTGCATGCGATGCGCAGCAACATCGAGGTGGTCGGCCTGGCCTATGAGGACATCGAAGTGCCGGAAATGCAGTCGTTCCTGACCAAGCATCCGGTGACCTATCCGATCGTGATCGTGGACCCGTTCGATCCGCCGGCCGACTTCGCCACGCCGCGAGGCCTGCCGTTGACGCATCTGCTGGATCCGCAGGGCAAGCTGGCCCACACCTTCCTTGGCCCGGTGACCGCCGCCGACATCGAAAAGCAGATCGCTGCTGGCAAATAGTGGGGTGGTCGGCAGGGCCTGCGGCCCTGCACCTCGGTACGCGCCATCGCATGCGCGCTGCCGCTCCCACGCTTCGCTGCGCGAACCGCGGGCCCCACTTACCAACACCCAAACCCCCGCCGCTTCGCGGCCGCCCCCTGACTCAGGGGGCTCTGCCCCAGACACGATCCGACGCCCGCCAGGCCAATGGGATTGCCGATGGGGTCAGATCCGCTTTCCGCAGGAAAACGGATCTGACCCCGGTTCCATTTCGATATCTGACAGATGTGTCGACCAAGGTCGACACCTACCAACAGCCGCAGGGATCTGTCAGAGGCGGGGCGGTTGGGTGGGTAGGACACGCCGTAGACCCGTCCATGGGGGCTCGATGTCGCCATCCATGGCACCAACGGTCGTGCCCACCCACCGCGCCGCCATCCCGCGGATGCCCGCTGTTGCTGTTGCCGTTGCCGTTGCGTTGAGCAGGTGCAGGGTGCAACCCTGCCGACCCACCCTATTCTTCGACCGGGAAGTCCTCGATCGGCTTCAGCACATCGTAGTGCTCGCGATGCAGCTTGCCCTTCAGCTTCGGCAGCTCCGGCAACGGCGCATCCACCCGTGTGTCCGGCAACCGGTCCAGCAGGTTGCGCACCAGGGTCAGTCGCCCCAGCCGCTGGTCGTTGAAATCCACCAGCGTCCACGGCGCAGCCTCGCGATGCGTCGCGCGCAGCATCGCCTCGCGGGCTTCGGTATAGGCGCTGTACTTGCTGCGCGATTTCAGGTCGACCGGGGACAGCTTCCAGCCCTTCAGCGGATCGAGGTGGCGTTCGGCGAAGCGCTTCTCCTGCTGCTCCTGGTCCACGCACAGCCAGTACTTGAACAGCAGGATGCCGTCATCCACCAGCAGCTGCTCGAACACCGGTGCCTGGCGCAGGAACTGCTGGTACTCGGTTTCGCTGCAATAGCCCATCACCCGCTCGACGCCTGCGCGGTTGTACCAGCTGCGGTCCATCAGCACGATCTCGCCGGCGGCGGGAAGATGCGAGGCATAGCGCTGGAAATACCACTGCGTGGCTTCGCGGTCGGTAGGCTTGGGCAGTGCTACCACCCGGCATTGGCGTGGATTGAGATGCTGGCTGATGGCCTGGATCGCGCCGCCCTTGCCTGCCGTATCCCGTCCCTCGAACAGCACCAGCAGGCGTTGCCCGCTGAGCTGCACCCAGCGCGCCATCGCGGTCAGTTCCAGCTGCAGCGGCAGCAGCAGTTCGTCGTAGTCCTTGCGCTTGAGCTTGGCCATCGTCACACCACGCGGGGAGGAAGCCCGAGCGTAACGCAGGGGTCGCTCAGGTGTTGTCGACACCTTGCCAGCCGTGTTCACCGGCAAGCCGCTGCAGCAGGGCCGACAGGTCGCGGGCAAACCCGGCCATGTCGAACAGGCCACTGCATTCGCGCGCCTGCACCAGCTCGGCGCGAAGCGAGGCCAGTGCTGCGGGGTCATTGCCCAGTGCGCTGGCGGTGGCGATGAACGCCGCATCATCGGCGACATTCATCCGGGCCAACCCCAGGTGGTGGTTGAGGCTGCCGGCCACGCGCGCGGCGAAGGTGTCGCCCGGGCAGGTCAGCACCGGGCAGCCGGCCCACAGTGCATCGGAGGCGGTGGTGTGCGCGTTGTACGGATGCGTGTCGAGGAACAGGTCGGCCAGTGGGTAGCGGGCCAGGTACTGCGGATGCGGCAGCTTGGCCATGAACACCAGCCGCGCCGGGTCCAGGCCGGCAGCCTGCGCGGCGGTGCGCAGGCGGGCGTCGGCCTGGCCGGGGCCGGACAGCAGCCACAGCACGCTGCCGGGCACGGCCTGCAACACTGCGAAGGCGCGGCCCATGCTGCGCGGGTTGAGCTTGTAGCTGTTGTTGAAGCAGCAGAACACCACGCCGTGCTCGGGCAGCCCGCACTCGGCGCGGGACGGCGACGGCTCCAGCGTGCGGGTGTTGTCCGAGGGCTGGAAGGCCCGCGGAAGGCGCAGGACGCGTTCGCTGAAGTGCGGTTCCAGCGCTGCCGGCAGTACGAATTCGTCGGCGACCACGGCGTCCAGCCATCGCGCGCCCGAGGTGCCGGGGTAGGCCAGCCAGTTCAGCTGCAGCGGGGCTGGGCGCATCGCCAGCACTTCGGGCGCGCCGCCGCCGCCCCAGCCGCGCAGGTCGAACAGCAGGTCGATGCCCTGTGCGCGGATGCGGGCCGCGATGTCGGCATGCCGCAGTGCGGCCACCTCATGCAGCCGGGTCGCGGACTGCAGGCGTTCGCGGATGCCGCTGCCATCGGCGCGGTTCAGCGCGAACAGGTGCAGCTGCAACGCCGGGTCATGACGCAGGTGTTCGAGCAGGGCCACGGTCAGCAGCCCGGTGGGATGGGCGCCGAAGCCATTGGAAAGGAAGCCGACGCGCAACGGGCCGCGCGCGCGTACCGTCACTGCCGGCAAGGGCCGGACCGAGGCGGCGATCAGTGCGGCGCGCGCACGTGCACAGGCCAACTGCTCGCCCGCGCTGGCGTCTTCGCTGAGGAAGGCGAAGGGTTCCACCGCACCGTGGCCGGCGGCGAGCGCGGCGCGTACCTGCGCAGCCAGCGTGTCCACGTCCTGCCAGTCGCACAGGCGGCGCTGCCACGCCAGGCGCTGCGCGGCGATGTAGGGTTCATCCGGCATCAGCGCATGCGCGCGGCGATAGGCTGCTGCTGCGCCTTCGGCATCGTCGGCGTCTTCCAGCGCATGGCCCAGCCACAGCGCGATGCCCGGGTGCTGCGGGGCCAATGCCGAGGCCTGGCCAAGCAGCTTGGCCGCATCGCCATGTGCACCGGCCATCCACGCCACGCGGCCCAGCCGTGCCAGCGCTTCGGGGTGATTCGGGCGCAGCTGCAGCGCACGTCGCGCGGCCTGTTCGCCGGCAGCGATGTCGCCGGCTTCCAGTTCCACGTCGGCCAGCATCACCCAGGCGACGAAGTCGTCGGGCTGGCGAGCGATCGCTTGCTGCAGTTGCTGTCGCTGCTGCCAGGCCGACATCGTGCTCAGCCCGCCGAAAGCTGGGCCAGGGCGTCGACCTGGTGTTCGTGGCTGAGCCGCTGCAGCAGCGGGTCGAGGTCGCCGGCGAGGATGTTGGGCAGGTCGTACAGGGTCAGGCCTTCCACGCGGTGGTCGGTGATCCGGCCCTGCGGGAAGTTGTAGGTGCGGATGCGCTGGCTGCGGTCGCCGCTGCCGACCTGCAGGCGCCGCGATTCGGCCTGCGCGGCGTCCTGGCGCTGGCGCTCGGCATCGAGCAGCTGCGCCTTCAGGCGCTTCATCGCCTTGTCGCGGTTGGCGTGCTGGCTGCGCTCGGTCTGGCACTCCACCACCACGCCGGTCGGCACGTGGGTGATGCGGATGGCCGATTCGGTCTTGTTGACGTGCTGGCCGCCGGCACCGGACGAGCGGAACGTATCCACCTTCAGGTCGGCCGGGTTGATGACGATGTCATCGACCTCGTCGGCCTCGGGAATGATCGCCACGGTGGCCGCCGAAGTGTGGATGCGGCCCTGCGATTCGGTGGCCGGCACGCGCTGCACGCGATGCGTGCCCGATTCGAACTTCAGGCGCGAGAACGCACCACGGCCGACCACGCGCGCTACTACTTCCTTGTAGCCGCCATGCTCACCGGGGTTGTCCGATTCGATCTCGACCTTCCAGCCCTGGCGCTCGGCATAGCGGGCGTACATGCGGAACAGATCGCCGGCGAAGATCGCGGCTTCATCGCCGCCAGTGCCGGCGCGTACTTCCAGGAACAGGTTGCCTTCGTCGCGCGGATCGCGTGGTACCAGCAGCAGGGCCAGTTCTTGTTCCAGTTCCTGCAGGCGCGCCTGCGCCGCGGCGATTTCCTCGTCTGCCAGTTCACGCAGGTCGGGGTCGGCGCGCATGCCTTCGGCGGCGGCCAGGTCGGCCTTGGCACGGGCTTCCTCGGCGAGCGCGGCAGCGACCGGTTCAAGTTGGGCGAATTCGCGCGAAAGGTCGCGGAAACGGGTGTTGTCGGCGACCACATCGGGTTCGGCGAGCAGGCGTTCCAGTTCTTCGCGGCGCTCGGCCAGCGCTTCCAGCTTACGGCGCAGGGTCGGCGTCATCGGGTCTCACGGGTGGGTGGCGGTAACCCGGCGTGGCCGGGAACAGGCGCTCGGCGGCGCGGGTCAGGTCGGCATCGCCACTCAGCGCGGCCGCGCGCAGAGCGGCGGTCGGCGGATGCAGCAGGCGGTTGGTCAGGCCATGGGCCAGCAGTTCCAGCACTTCGTCGGCGGGCTTGCCGTTGGCCAGCTGCTGCCGTGCGCGCTCCAGCAGTTCGGCGCGGGTCGCTTCGCCGAACGCACGCAGCTGCCGCAGCGGTGCCTGGTGGGCGCTGGCCTGCTGGGTCTCGATGAAACGCGACACCTGCAGGTCGATGATCGCCTCGGCCTCGGCGGCGGCCTCGCGGCGGCCACGACGGTTGTCTTCCACCGCGCGTTCCAGGTCATCGACGGTGTAGAGGAAGGCGTCGTTGAGCGTGCCGACCTCGGCTTCGATGTCGCGCGGCACGGCCAGGTCGAACAGCAGCATCGGCTTGTGCCGGCGCGCGCGCAGTGCCTTGGCCACCATCTCGCGATGGATCACAGGTTCGCGCGCGGCGGTGGCCGAGAACACGATGTCGGCCTCGCCGAGATGGCGGTCCAGTTCGGTCAGCGGCAGGGCCACGCCGCCATGGCGGCTGGCCAGTTCCTGCGCGTGGGCGAGGGTGCGGTTGGCGATCAGCAGCCGCCGCACCTTGCCCTCACTCAGGTGGCGTGCAGCCAGCTCGATGGTCTCGCCGGCACCGACCAGCAGCACGGTGGAGTCATCCAGGCGCGCGAAGGCGTTCTGCGCCAGGCGCACCGCCGCCGAGGCCACCGACACCGGGTTGGCGCCGACCTGGGTATCGGTGCGCGCACGCTTGGCTACCGAGAAGGTCTGCTGGAACAGGCGGTCCAGGCGCTGGCCGAGCAGGCCGTGGTCACGCGCGGTCGACCAGGCATCCTTTACCTGGCCGAGGATCTGCGGTTCGCCCAGCACCATCGAGTCCAGCCCGGTGGCGACCCGGAACAGGTGGCGCACGGCCTCGGCATCGGCATGCTGGTACAGGTAGCCCTGCAGGTCGCCTGCCTGGCTGTGCAGCCACTGGTCCAGCGCCTGTGCCGACTCGGCCACGGCATACAGTTCGGTGCGGTTGCAGGTGGACAGCAGCACTGCCTCGGCGATCTGCGGGGTATCGCGCAGCGAGCCCAGCGCACGCGGCAACGCCTCACCGGCGAAGGCCGCGCGCTCGCGCAGCTCCACCGGTGCGGTCTGGTGATTCAGTCCGAGCACCCACAGGGTCATTGTTCAGTTGCTTGCGATAAGCTGCTGGCCATTGGACGACATTTTAAGGCCCCGATGCCGACGATGCCCGCATTGATTCGCATCCCCAGTGTTCTGCTGCTGTCCCTGGCCTGCGCCCAGGCCCTGGCGGCGGTGCCGGCCAAGGCCCCCGTGCGGGCCGCGGCCACTGAGGAACTGGCGCTGGAACCGGTGATGGCCGGTGAGTTCGCCCTGCAGGCCGGCAAGCTGGCCGAGGCCGCGCGCTGGTACCTGCAGGCCGCGCAGCAGACCGACGGCGACGCCGGCCTGGCCGAGCGCGCGACCCGTATCTCCATGCTGGCCAACGATGATGCCAGCGCCGCCAAGGGCCTGGCCCTGTGGCAGCAGCGCGCCCCGCGCTCGTTGACCATGCGCAGCGCCGCCGGTGCGCTGGCCATGCGCCAGGGCGATGTGAAGGCTGCCCGCACCGAGCTGCAGGCGCTGCTGGCCGACCCCGACGAGCGCGGCTGGAAGTTCGCCCTGGCCGCGCTGATCGGCGGTGGCCGCGACCCGGCGGTGCCGGCGCAGGTGCTCGGCGAGCTGGTCGATGCCAATGCGATTCCGCCGAAGATCGAGGCCTGGCAGGAGTTCGGTCGCCTGGCCCTGCGCATGGACAAGCCCGAGCTGGCGCGGCGCATGATCGATGAAGTGGTCAAGCGCTTCCCGGAAGAACCGCGCGTAGCGTTGCTGCGTGCCAGCCAGCTGCAGCAGGCGGGCGAGACCGACAAGGCATTGTCGCTGCTGCACGACGTCGAGCCGAAGACCCGCCAGGACCCCGAGCTGCGCAATGCGGTGGCCATCGCCTACGACAGCCTGGGCCAGCCGGCTGCGGCCGAGCGCGTGTTGGCGTTCGGCCCGCAGGACGTACAGACCTGGGGCATGCGCGCCTCGCTGCTGGCCAAGCAGGGCGACAAGGCAGCGCTGTCCAACCTCTACAACGAGCTGTCGCGGCAGGCGGCCAAGCCGGATCCGGCGCAGCGCCTGTTGCTGGGCAAGATCGCCGAATACCTTAAGCGTTACCCCGAGGCGGTGCAGTGGTACCACAGCGTGCCCGGTGGCGATGAGCTGAGCGAAGCGCGCCTGCGCGCGGCCAATGCCCAGGCCCTGGCCGGGCGCCTGCCGCTGGCGCTGGAGGAAGTGCACGCGATCCAGTCCGACGCGGTGGTCGACGACGATGTGCGCCGTGACGCCTACCTGCTGGAAGCCGAACTGCGCCAGCGTGGTGACGACAGCGCCGGTGAACTGGATGCGCTGGCCCGCGGCCTGGCCGCCTACCCGGACGACAACGGCCTGCTGTACGCACGTGCGCTCACCTGGGAGCGCCGCGACGACATCCCGCGCGCCGAGGCCGACCTGCGCAAGATCCTGGTGACCGACCCGGAAAACGTGCCGGCGCTGAACGCGCTGGGCTACACCCTGGCCGATCGCACCGGCCGCCTGCAGGAAGCGCTGGAGCTGATCGACCGCGCCCGCGTGGCCGAGCCGGACAACGCCGCCATCGTCGACAGCTATGGCTGGGTGCTGTATCGCCTGGGCCGCAAGGAAGAGGCACTGGTACAGCTGCGCCGGGCCTGGACCCTGGCCAAGGACCCGGAGATCGCTTCCCACGTCGGCGAAGTGCTGTGGGTGCTGGGCAAGCATGACGAGGCCCGCCACTTCTTCGACGAAGCGGCCAAGCTCGACCCTGAAAACCGCGCGCTGCTGCGCGCCCGTGAGAAATTCAATCCATGAGTGGTTCCCTGATCCGGCCGCTGTTGTTGGCGGTCGTGACCCTGGCGGTGAGCGCCTGTACCAGTGTCGGCACGCAGAAGACCCCGGCGCCAGCGGTGGTCGAGATTGTTTCGGCTGAAGCGGCGCAGGCCGAGGCAGCGCGCGTGGCCGCGCTGCAGGCACAGCCGGACTGGGCCTTCCAGGGGCGGGTGGCGGTCAGCAAGGGCAAGGACGGCGGCAGCGGTCGCATCGACTGGAAGCAGGACGGCCGCCGCTACGTGGTCGAACTGAGCGCGCCGGTGACCCGGCAGAGCTGGAAGCTGACCGGCGACACCCATTCCGAAGCCGGTCGCCTGGAAGGGCTGTCCGGCGGTCCGCGCGATGGCGAGGACGCCCAGCAGCTGCTGCTGGAAGCGACTGGCTGGGACATCCCGGTCAATCAGCTGCCGGAGTGGATCCGCGGCCTGGTGGCCGGGGATGCTGCCGGTCCGGAAAAGGTCGAGCGCGACGGTGAAGGCCGGCCGCGCCGCATGCAGCAGATGGGCTGGCAGGTGCAGTACCTGGACTGGTACCCGGCCGACGCCGGACGACCGGCGCTGCCGCGACGGATCGAGGCCAGCAATGGCGACGCCAAGGTGCGCCTGCTGGTGGACCAGTGGGGGCAGGGCACGCCATGAGCGCCGGGCGCGACGACGCGGGCTGGTCCTGGTGGCCGGCCCCGGCCAAGCTGAACCTGTTCCTGCACATCACTGGCCGCCGGGCCGACGGCTACCACGAGCTGCAGACCGTATTCCGCCTGCTGGACTGGGGGGACCGCATCGGCCTGCGCCTGCGTGAAGACGGTCAGGTGCGTCGGCAGGGCGAGGGCCTGGCCGGCGTGGCCGAGGCCGATGACCTGGCGGTGCGGGCCGCGCGCCTGCTCCAGAATGAGGCGAAGGGCGCGCAAGGTGCTGACATCATCGTCGAAAAGCACGTTCCTGCCGGTGGTGGCTTCGGCGGCGGTTCGTCCGACGCGGCCACCGTGCTGGTGGTGCTGAATCGGCTCTGGCGCGCCGGCCTGGACGAGGATGCCCTGGCCGCGCTGGCCCTGCGCCTGGGCGCCGACGTGCCGGTGTTCGTGCGTGGCCACAACGCCTGGGCCGAAGGGGTGGGCGAGCGCCTGCAGCCGATCACGCTGGCGCCGGCCTGGTATGTGGTGGTTGAACCGGGTGTTCATGTTCCTACGCCGGTCCTGTTTGCAGACCCGGATTTGACGCGCGACAGCCCAGTGGCGAAAATAGAGGACTTCGCTTCCGGGACCCTGGTCGGGAACGCGTTCGAACCGGTGCTGCGCCGCCGTGAGCCTGCCGTCGATGCAGCGCTTGCCGCGTTGAGCGACATCGGCGCGGCGCGGCTGACCGGTTCGGGAAGTGGTTGTTTCGTCGAGTTCGCATCGCAGGCTGCTGCAGAGCAGGGGCGGTCGAAGTTGCCGAAGGAGTTGCGGGCAAGGGTGGCAGCGGGCGTTGCGCGTTCGCCACTGCTGGATGCACTCGAGCAACACTGATTTATCAATGCAGGGGCGTCGCCAAGAGGCCCAAGGCACCAGGTTTTGATCCTGGCATTCGTAGGTTCGAATCCTACCGCCCCTGCCAATAGCGGCTGTGTCCGCGCCTTCCAGCGCATCGCCCGCGCGGGACGTGGAAACAACCGCGGTGTTGTCAGCAGCAAGGGTCCATCGGGGTCCTTGCCGACTCCGGATCCCCGCCACTCGTCCCCGCCCGAGACAATCATGATGCAAGAGTCCCCGAACCTGCTGGTCTTTTCCGGCAACGCCAACAAACGTCTGGCGCAGAACATCTGCAAGGAACTGGGGGTCCGCCCGGGCAAGGCGTTGGTGTCGCACTTCTCCGATGGTGAAGTGCAGGTGGAAATCGAAGAGAACGTCCGCAAGCAGGACGTGTTCGTGATCCAGCCGACCTGCGCGCCGAGCGCGGAAAACCTGATGGAACTGCTGGTGCTGATCGACGCGCTCAAGCGCGCATCGGTGGCCAGCGTGACCGCCGTGGTGCCGTACTTCGGCTACTCGCGCCAGGACCGCCGCATGCGTTCCTCGCGCGTGCCGATCACCGCCAAGCTGGCGGCCAAGATGTTCAGCACCGCTGGCGCTGATCGCGTGCTGACCGTCGACCTGCACGCCGACCAGATCCAGGGCTTCTTCGATATTCCGGTGGACAACGTGTATGCGTCCCCGCTGCTGCTGGCCGACATCTGGCGCGCCTACGGCACCGAGAACCTGATTGTTGTCTCGCCGGACGTGGGCGGCGTGGTCCGCGCCCGTGCGGTGGCCAAGCGCCTGGATGACGCCGACCTGGCGATCATCGACAAGCGCCGCCCGCGCGCCAACGTCTCCACCGTGATGAACATCATCGGTGACGTCGAAGGCAAGACCTGCGTGATGGTCGATGACATCGTCGATACCGCCGGCACCCTGTGCGCCGCTGCCGCTGCCCTGAAGGCGCGCGGTGCGCTCAAGGTCGCCGCCTACTGCACCCACGCGGTGCTGTCGGGCCCGGCGGTGGACAACATCACCAATTCCCAGCTCGACGAGCTGGTGGTGACCGACACCATCCCGCTGAAGGACGCAGCGCGGGTGTGCAGCAAGATCCGCCAGCTGAGCGTGGCGGAAATGCTGGCCGAAACGATGCGCCGCATCGCCTTCGGCGAGTCGGTCAGCTCGCTGTACGTCGACTGAGTTTTCGTCCCTGCCGGCAACGGCGGGGACATACCCGGATGCTTCTGGTCGCGGAAGCATCTTCAACCGCCACGCCGCAGGGCGCGGCAACAACCTGAGTAGTCGAAAATGTCGAAGACCCATGAAATCAAGGTCACCAAGCGTGAACTGCAGCGTAAGGGTGCGAGCCGCCGCCTGCGTCACGCTGGTGTGATCCCGGCCATCGTGTACGGCGGCAACGCCGAGCCGGTCGCCATCAGCCTGGACCACAACGAAATCTGGCTGGCCCAGCAGAACGAGTGGTTCTATGCCTCGATCCTGGACCTGAACCTGGATGGCCAGGTGCAGAAGGTCCTGCTGCGTGACATGCAGCGCCACCCGTACAAGCAGCTGATCATGCACCTGGACTTCCAGCGCGTGAACGAGAACGAAGCCCTGACCGCTTCGGTCCCGCTGCACTTCGTCAACGAAGACACCTCGCCGGCCGGCAAGGCTGCCGACGTCGTGGTCACCCACGAACTGAAGGAAGTGACCATCACCTGCCTGCCGAAGGACCTGCCGGAGTCGATCGAAGTCGACCTGGGCGAGCTGAAGGCCGGTGACGTCGTGTACCTGTCCAACATCAAGCTGCCGAAGGGCGTGGAAATCCCGGCGCTGGCGCTGGGCAAGGACCACGACGACGCCATCGTCACCGCCAAGGCCGGCAAGGCCGACGAGGCTGACGAAGAAGCGGCTGCCGCCGAGTAATACCGTTACGGTGCCTGCCTCCGGGCAGGCACCGTACTGGAAGGAACCATGGCAGGACTGCGACTGATCGTCGGTCTGGGCAATCCCGGATCGGAACACGCCCGGACCCGGCACAATGCCGGGTTTCATTTCGTTGAGGCCCTGGCGGAAAAAGCCGGTGCGCGATGGAATGTGGACAGCAAGCTGTTCGGCGAGACCGCCAAGGTCGAGATCGCCGGGCAGACGGTGTGGCTGCTCAAGCCCGCCACCTTCATGAACCTCAGCGGCAAGTCGGTCACCGCCGCGCAGCGGTTCTGGAAGATCGAGCCGGAGGAAACCCTGCTGGCGCACGACGAGCTGGACCTGCCGCCCGGTGCGGCGCGACTGAAGTTCGACGGTGGCCACGGCGGCCAGAACGGCCTGCGCGATACCATCCGCCTGCTCGGCCACGGCAAGTTCCATCGCCTGCGTGTGGGCATCGGCCACCCCGGCCACAAGGACCGCGTGGTGGGTTGGGTGCTGGGGCGCCCGTCCAAGGAGGATGACGTGCTGATCGCACGCGCCATCGACGATGCGATCGACGTGCTGCCGCTGGCGGTGCAGGGCGATTTCAACGAAGCGATGAAGCGGCTGCACACCCCGAAATAGCCGGTAGGTACCGACCGTTGGTCGGTACGGAACCAACCAGAGCGGTAGGTATCGACCGCTGGTCGATACGGAACCAACCAGACCGGTAGGTATCGACCGCTGGTCGATACGGAGCCAACCAGAGCGGTAGGTATCGACCGTTGGTCGATACGGAGCCAACCAGAGCGGTAGGTATCGACCGCTGGTCGATATGGAGAATGATTGGAAAAGCAGCGCCCAGGCCGCTGTTTCCCCAATCACTTTCACCCCAGAGAGCTGTCACCCATGGGTATCAAATGCGGCATCGTCGGCCTGCCCAACGTCGGCAAGTCGACCCTGTTCAATGCGCTGACCAAGGCGGGCATCGCCGCGGCGAACTTCCCGTTCTGCACCATCGAACCGAACGTCGGCATCGTGCCGGTGCCGGATCCGCGCCTGAACGAGCTGGCGGGCATCATCAACCCGCAGAAGGTCATCCCGACCGCGGTCGAGTTCGTCGACATCGCCGGCCTGGTCGCCGGTGCCGCCAGCGGTGAGGGCCTGGGCAACAAGTTCCTGGCGCACATCCGCGAAGTCGATGCGATCACCCACGTGGTGCGCTGCTTCGAGCACGGTGACATCGTGCACGTGGCCGGCAAGGTCGACCCGATCTCGGACATCGAAACCATCGACACCGAACTGGCGCTGGCCGACCTGGACAGTGTCGAGAAGGCGCTGAACCGTGCCGAGCGTGCGGCCAAGGGCGGCGACAAGGATGCGGCGGCGCGCAAGCCGGTGCTGGCCAAGTTGCAGGCTGCACTGTCGGAGGGCAAGGCTGGGCGCTCGGCCGGGCTGGACGAGGAAGAGAAGGCGCTGGTGCGCGACCTGTTCCTGCTGACCCTGAAGCCGGTGATGTACATCGCCAACGTGCTGGAAGACGGTTTCGACAACAACCCGCACCTGGAAGCCGTGCGTGCGCATGCTGCCGCCGAAGGCGCGCAGGTGGTGCCGGTGTCGGCCGCGATCGAAGAAGAGCTGTCCCAGCTCGACGACGAAGACCGCGATACCTTCCTGGCAGACCTGGGCCTGAGCGAGCCGGGCCTGAACCGCGTGATCAACGCGGCCTACAGCCTGCTCGGCCTGCAGACCTACTTCACCGCCGGCGTGAAGGAAGTCCGTGCGTGGACCGTGCGCAAGGGCGCCACCGCCCCGCAGGCCGCGGCGGTCATCCACACCGACTTCGAGAAGGGCTTCATCCGCGCTGAAACCATCGCGTATGACGACTTCATCAAGTACAAGGGCGAAGCCGGCGCGAAGGAAGCCGGCCGCCTGCGCCTGGAAGGCAAGGAGTACCGCGTGCAGGAAGGCGACATCCTGCACTTCCGCTTCAACGTCTGATCCTGCGGCATCGGATCGACCCCGGACGCCCCGCCCTGTGCGGGGCGTTCGCGTTTCCGGTGATGGACAAAAAAACACCAGGCTGCGAAACGCTTGCGGTGTGACGTTCGCCGGTACTTGTCCACAGAAAACTCCCATCGCTTTCCACGTCGGGTGTGGAAAACCCCGCGCGCCTCTGTAGAGCCGAGCCTGCGCTCGGCTCAGGTTGGCATCAGCCAAGCATGGGCTCGGCTCTACGAGGCTTGGCGGTGCGGTGTGGACAAATTTTCACCACGCTTCGAAACGCCTGCGCTGCAATGCTCACAACTACTTGTCCACACCTAGTTCCCATCGCTTTCCACGCGCGTTGTGGAAAAGAACTGCAGACGTGGACAAAAACTCACCACGCCCGGAAGCGCCTGCCCCGCAACGCTCGAACCCACTTGTCCACACCAAACCCCCATCGCTTTCCACGCCGCATGTGGAAAAAGTGCCCGGCATTCCCTTGCCGGGCACGTCCCGCGTCACCAGGTGTACGACACGCCCAGCTGGGCACCGACGTCGTGGAAGCCCATGCCACCGCTCTGCCGGCTCAGTTCACCCCAGCCGCGCCAGCCGCCGGACAGATCCACCTGCACGCCGGCCTTGGCTTCGTAGATGTCACGCGGCAACTGCCGCTGCAGGCGCTCGCCGTCCATTGTCAGGCCCGCACCATTGCCGCCGGACCACCAGTTCACCGCCACGTACGGGTGCACCTGGCCCTGCGCCGGGCTCAACCCACGGCTGTACAGGCGCAGGCCGAGGCGGGTGCTGGTCTCGCCACCACCGCGGTCCTCGACTACCGTGCCGTTGGCCTCGACCACGCGGTCGCTGTCATAGCGGCTGTGCACCACCTGCACCTGCGGTTCCAGGTAAATGCCGCGCTGCGCGGTGCGCCGCAGGGGCAGCACATAGCCGGCCTCGGCCGACGCACTCCAGTTGCGGGCGTCATAGCGCTCCTTCTGCAGGCCTTCGCCCTGCACGCTGTTGCGGAAGCGGCCGTATTGCAGCCAACCATCCACATAGGTGCCGCCTTGCATGTGCGCATCCTGCAGCCAGGTAGCATAGGCACCCACGCTGGTGCCGGTGACCACGCCACGCGCGGTGTAGCCGGTCACCTGCGAGCGGCTGTCATTGCGCGCGCGGCCGTGGCCGAGCATCGCACCGGCCTGCAGCTCGCCCGTGCCACCCACTTCGAAGCGGCGGCCGACGCCGACCAGCACGCTGCTGATCTGCCCATCGACCTGGACCTGGCGGTTGCGGTCGTGGCTGTCGGGCTGCGCGCTGCGAAGGTGCATCCAGGCCACGGCATCGCCGCTGGCACTGGCCACGGCGGCGGGATCACCGGCGCGGTCGTGCAGGCTGTGCCGGAACATGCCCAGCGCGGCGCTGCGGTTGGCCAGGTAGGCCGCCGGTTCCGGGCGTTCCACCTGCGGGCGCGGCGGATCGATCGGCGGCTCCGGCGGCAATGGTGGATCGATCGGCGGCTCCGGCGGCAACGGCGGATCGATCGGCGGCTCCGGCGGTGACGGTGGGTCGACCGGCGGTTCCGGCGGCTGCGGCGGGTCGACCGGCGGATCCGGCGGCTGCGGCGGGTCGATCGGGGGATCCGGCGGCTGCGGCGGATCGACCGGCGGCACGTATTCCGAGCGCAGGTACCAGTTGCCATCGTCCGGGGTCGACACACCGCCCTTGAACAGGAAGTAGTCGTAGGCACCGGCAACCGCGCGCCCCTGCAGGCTGAATTGTGCATCCGACTGGCCGGCCACGGTGATCAGGCGGATGCCCTCCTGGGTCAGCGCACCGGCGCCGCCGGCATTGCGCACACTCACGCTGGCGGTGCCGCTGCTGTTGCCGTTGATCACCAGCTGGTCGCCCAGCGAAGTGTCGTCGCCCAGCGCGCGGTTGAAGATCCACTGGCCACCGTTGCCCACGTAGTCGCCGCTGACGGTAACGGTCTTGAAATCGCCGGCCGCCGGCGCATCGAAAGCGATGGTGCCGGCGTGTTCGAGCGTGCCGACGCTGGAACTGGCGCGTACGTTCCACTGGCTGCTGCCATCCAGCGCCAGTTGTGCGACCTGGTAGCCGGAGTCGTTGCGCAGGGCGCCGCTGAACGTGGTGCCGTTGCCCAGCACCATGTGCACCTCAGCCGTTGCGCTGTCGACCACCACGTCACCGCGCAGCATGCTGGCGTCGGCGCTGAAGTCGATGCGACTGGTCGCCACGCTGCTGCCATCGGTGAATACCGTGTCGCTGACCCGCAGCAGGCGGCCGCTGCCGTCGCCCGCAGTCACATCGCTGCCATTGACGTTCAAGGCATGGTTGCTGCCCTGCAGCCAGAACGCTGCGCCGCTGGCGGTCTCTATGTGGCTGTCATTGAAGGTGGCACGGTTCCAGTACGGGCCGAACGCGGTCAGGTAGGAGCGGTAGCCGCCGCTGTTGCTGCCGGTCATGCGGATATCCAGGCGATCGGCCTGGGTCAACCGCGCGGTGTTCATGTGCACGATGCCGAACACGTTCTCGCCATCGCTGCGGATCGCAACGGTATCGAGCAGCGCGGTGGCGGTGGAGCCGCCGATGAACACGCCACCGCCGCCGTTGCCGCGCACGTCGATCACGCTGCCGTTGGCTTCGACGCGGCTGGCGGTGCTGCCGGTGGAGCCGGTCACGCGCACGCCGTAGGTCGCATCACCGTGCGTGGTGATCCGGCCGCCCTGCACGGTGGCAACTCCGCCGGCGATCTCAACGCCATAACCGTAGGTGTCGGTCCAGGTGTCGATGCTGCTGTCGGTCAGCTGCAGGCGCGACTCATCGCTGGCCAGCCAGAATCCGGAGTAGCCATCACGAACATCGAACGCGGCATCGCTTGCGGTCAACTGTCCCCAGCTGTTGATGTTCACGCCATAGCCACCGACGGTGTAGAAGCTGCCGCCGTTGATCACTGCACTGGAATAGGTCTTGCTGATGCGGCTGCCGAGCAGGCGCATGCTGCCGCCCACCGAATGGGCTTCCACGTTCTCCAGCAGCAGGCTGCCGCCGCTGTCGATATCGAACCAACCGCCCTGCAGGTAGGTGTCGTACAGCTCGGCGCGGCTGCCCACGCCGTTGGCCGCCACGCCGGCAAGGATGCCACCGGGGGCGAGGGTGATGCGGCTGTTGCGGATCGTCAGCAGGCCGGCACTGTCGGCGCGCAGGCGGGCACCGCCGTCGGCGCTCATCCGCAGATCGGCCAGGTGCAGCTCGCTGCCCTTGCCGGATGCACCGGCCAGCGTGCCACCGGTCCCGGTCATTGAAAGACTGCCCCCGGCATAGTGGATCACGCCACCGTTGTAGGCCTGCACGCTGCCGAATCCGCTGCCGTTGCGCGTGGCATCGATGTCGACATCGCGCGCATCGATCACGCTGCCGGCACCATTGGCATACAGCGCATAGAAGCCCGTGCCGGTCGCCGGTGCGATCGACAGCGTTGCGTCGCGCAGCTGCACCTGGCCACCATTGGCAGCGGACACGCCGCTGCCATTGCCGGTCACGTGGATGCGGCTGCCGTCGATCAGCGCATTGCTGCCGGTACCGGTGACCGCAAGTGCGAAGCTGCCCGCACTGTGGGTGAGGACGTCGTCGGCACCCAGCTGCAGGGTGTCACCGTCGTTGACCAGCAGCGGGCCGGTGAGGTCTGCGGCATGCGCCGGCAGGGCTGCCCACAGCGCAGTGGCCAACAGGCTGGGAATGAGGGGTACGCGCTTTCCGTGCGCGCGCCCGTACGCACGGCCGTGCCGTGTGGGGGAGGCGTTCATGCTGATGGACTTCCTGTGGCAGGGCGCAGCGAGGCTGCGCGGACTGACGCGGCAGGGCCGCGTCGCTGCGGAAGTCCCACGCCACGGCAATTGCAGGCGCCATCGGACTTCCGTCCCCCACGGCGATGCGGCAACAGCCGGCAGGCGCACCTTGGCGGGATGTCTCCAGCCTAGAAATCGGCACTGTCCGATGGAATCAGGCGTTTCCTAAAGCGGTTGCAGGCCCCGTCGCAGGGCCGGCGGGATTCAGCCGGGAGTGGCCTCAGCCGAACAGCGAGGCCTGCAAGCAGTACTCGATCAGCGCCTGGTCGCTGTCCACACCGAGCTTGCGCATCGCGCTGATCTTCTGCGTGCTGACCGTCTTGGCGCTGCGCTGCAGCTGGCGTGCGATGTCGCCCACGCTCATGCCACTGGTGAACAGGCGGATCACCTCCAGCTCGCGCGGCGACAGCCGCGCACGGACCGCATCCGCATCGGCCGGTTCGCTCGCGGCTACCGGCAGCAGTCCCGGGGGGCGGTAGACGCGATCGGCCAGCACCACGCGCAGGGCCTGTACCAGGCTGCCCAATCCATGGCTCTTGAGCACCACGCCACCGGCGCCGGCGGCATACATCGCCGCGACCAACGACGGATTGGACACCATCGTCAGCACCAGCAGGCGCGTCTCCGGGAAGCTGCGGCGCAGGAACGAGATCAGCTTGATGCCGTCCCCGAAGCGATCGCCTCCCGGCATGCTGTAGTCGGTGATCACCGCCTGTGGCCGGGTCCGGGTCATCAGCTCGATCAGCGTCGCCGGATCGGCCGCTTCGCCCACGATGTCCAGGTCCAGTTCCCCGGCCAGTACGTCGCGGATGCCGGCAAGCACGATCGGGTGGTCGTCGGCGATGAGGATCCGTGTGGTCATGGCAGGGTCGGGTCGTCGGGAAGGGAGGGGGATGCAGCGTCGCGCAACGGATGCAGCAGCTGCTCGAGGCGTCGCTGGAACCCGGCAAGAGCGGCCGCCTGGGTGGCCAGGTCATCGCCGCCGGCAAGGCACTGTTCGATCTGCAGGCCGCTGTCGACCAGCGCAGGTGCACCGACGATCACCAGCGCGCCGCGGATGCGGTGCAGAACCTGCGCCACCCTGGCGGGATCGGCAGCGGCGATCGCCTGGCGCAGGCTGTCCAGGTCGGCCTGCATGGTCTGTACGAACAGCGACTGCATCTTCGCGGGAACCTGCAGCGGGGGATCCTTGTCGTGCGACGCAGTGGACGCAGGGCGCTCCTGCATCGCGACGGCCGGTGCATCACCGTCGGTGATCCGGGTCAGCAGGCGCTGCAGGGCTTCCAGCGTGATCGGCTTGACCAGCACGCCCTGCATGCCCGATTCCTGGCAGCGTTGGCGTTCGGCCGGGTCGGCATTGGCCGTGGCGCCGTGGATGGGCACGCTGACACCCCGTGCCCGCAAGGCACGGGCCAGGCCGTAGCCATCCAGCCCGGGCATGTTCAGGTCGGTCAGCACCAGCGCGAACGCCCCTTGTTGCCAGTAGCCCAGCGCTTCATTGCCATCGCTGGCGACCACGGCGCGGCAGCCGAGCTGTTCCAGCTGGTCGCGCAGGATCGCCTGGTTGATCGGGTTGTCCTCGGCGACCAGCACCTGCAGGCCGAAATGGCGCGTCGCCGGCAGGCGCCCTCCGGCGCTGGCCGCCAGCGGTTGGCCGCTGGCCGCGGCCAGGGCCAGCACGATCGCGTCGAATCGATGCAGGCCGACCTGCCAGGCGCCATCGACCTGCCGTGGCCGCACCCCGCCTTCGCGGCAGGCGATCACGCGCGGTCCACCCGCCCATGCGGGCAGAGGGTCGTCCAGGACCAGCTCGAGCAGCACGGCGGACGATGGCAGGCCTGCTGCGCTGTCCTCCCGGTACACGCTGGCCTGTGCACCGCGCTGCTGCAGGCGCTCGCACAGCGATTGCACCAGTTCGCGCACGCTGCCCCGCACCTGTACCTGCAGGCCGGCGGGTAGTTGCGGCGGCGGGGCCTGCTGTGGATCCGGTGGAGCCGAGGGCAGCGGCAGTTCGACGCTGAAGCTGCTGCCCAGGCCGCTCTCGCTGACCACGCGCAGCTGGCCTTCCATCAACGCCACAAGATGCGCGCAGATGGCCAGCCCCAGGCCGGTGCCGCGCATCGCATCGGTGCCCGGGTTGGCCTGGAAAAATGGCTCGAACAGATGCGCCTGGTGTTCGCTGGCAATGCCGATACCGGTATCGGCCACCTGCCATTGCAGCCAGCAGCGTTGCTCCTGCCAGCGTGCCGAAACACGGACCACCACGCGCCCGCTGTCGGTGAACTTCAGTGCGTTGCTGATCAGGTTGTTGAGCACCTGTCGGATCCGCGCGGCATCACCGCACACCCCGGGCGGTACGTCGGCATCGATGCAGGCGTAGAACTGCAGCCCCTTGTTGGCGGCCGCGGCAGCATACGAGTCGAGCGCGTCCTCGGTCAGCCGCACTGGATCGAATGGGCTTGGCTCCAGGCTCAGTTGCCCGGCCTCGGCCTTGCTGACATCCAGGATGTCGCTGATCAGCTGCATCAGGGTCGAGGACGAACGCTGGATCGTTGCAAGGTAGTCCTGTTGCCGTGCATCCAGTGGCGTCAGCCCCAGCAGTTCAAGCGTGCCGAGCACACCGTACAGCGGCGTGCGGATCTCATGGCTCATCGTGGCCAGGAACTGGCTCTTCGCGCGGTTGGCCTGGTCGGCGGCGCGGCGCGCCTGCTGCAGCACCTGTTCGGCTTCATGCTGGCTGCTCAGGTCAATGAACAGGCACAGCACCGCCGGCTCACCGCGATAGCGCGCCGGTGTCGCCGTTACCAGCAGGTGGCGGCCTTCGGGCGTGGCGTAGGCCAGGCCATCGCCCAGCGTGGTGCCGCCGGCAGCCAGTACGCTGCGCCGCCACGGGCCATGCCAGCCGCCGGCATGATAGTCCTCGCCCAGCCAGCGGCGGGCGAGGGCGTTGTCCAGCAGCACATTGCCATCGGTACGACGCAGCAGGCACAGCCCGATCGGCGCGTTGTCCAGGATCGTGCGACTGAAGGCTTCGCTTTCCAGCAGGCGCGCGTGGTTGCTGCGCAGCGGCTCGATGACCGAACGCCGGTACGCGCGCAGCACCAGCGTGCCGCCCAGTGCCAGCAGCAGGGCGACCACGGTCGCGCCCAGCAATGGCCCCTGCGGGTGCTGGAACACCTGCCGCCAGCCGACGTGGTAGACCGCCAGCCAGCCGCGCTCGCTGCGCATGCGGAACTGCAGGCCAGCGAGGCCGGCCTGCCAGGAGGTGCCAGCCTCGCTGGCATCGGCTGCATCGCCCAGCAGGCGCTGGCCGTTGGCATCGAACAGCGACAGCCGCTGGAACACCGGGACACCCAGCACCTGGCGATAGTCATCGACACGGCCAGGATCGAGCAGGCAGGCCAGTGCGGCCTGCGAGTCCTTGTCGTCCTCACCCCACAGGCGCGCATCCTGCGGGGCGTGGGCGATGGCCAGCAGCCAGGTCTGCCGGTCGCGCCATGGCACGCCCACCCAGACGATGCCACCACGTTGCACCGCCGGTCGCGTACCCAGCACCCGGTGGATGTCGGCGATCGCCGGGCGCAGGTGATGCGGGCTGTTCTGGCTCGCGTCGGTACCGGCGATCTGTACCGGTGCCAGCAGCCCGCGCGTGCCTTGGCCATCGACCAGCAGGCATTGCGGCGGTGGATAGCGCGAGGCCGACCAGAACGTGCCGTAGAAGCGCAGGAAACGGTCGCCCAGTTCAGTCGGTGGCGAAAGACTGGCCCCCTCGCTTCCGATCACCGCAAAGTTGGCGAACAAGGGCCCGCGTTGCAGCTCCACGCTGGCATCGGCCACCGGCTGCCCATGCGTGCCGACATCATGCAGCCGCCACTGGCGCAGGAAGCGCTCCTGCTCGCGCAGCGTGCCGTCCAGGCGGCGGAAGTGGTACTCGATCTTGCTGCGCTCTTCGTTGAACAGCTGCGAGCCGGCCGACAGCAGCAGTCCGGCCTGCAGCGTGGCCAGCACCACAACGCCGATCAGCAGGGCGTGGACGCGCAGTGAGCGGCGAGCGAGTCGGCGTACAGGAGCGGCCTCGGCCGGCATGGCAGGTCTCAGGGCAGGGAGCGGTCAGCGGCACCATGGGCAGCAACGGAGGGACATCCGCCACCGCTGCACAGACAGGATCGTCAATGCCACTTGATGATTTCGTGAAGCGGACGTGGAATCCGTGTCAGCGCAGGGCGGCTCGCGGCGACTCGTCCAACTGCGGCGCTTCTTCGTCCAGCAGGCGGGTGAACTCGTCCGACGGCAGCGCCTGCGAGATCAGGAAGCCCTGCACTTGGCTGCACCCCAGCTGGCGCAGGGCAGCCAGGTCGGCATCGCTTTCCACGCCCTCTGCCACGATGGTCAGGCCCAGCTGGTTGGCCAGCGCGATCACCGTCGACAGGGTCAGGTGCAAGGCCGGGTCGCGCGCGCATCCGCTGACCAGCGCGCGGTCGATCTTGACCTCGGTGAAAGGGGTATTGACCAGGTTGTGGACCGAGCTCAGGCCCTGCCCGAAATCGTCCTGGGCCAGGCCGAAGCCCTTCATGCGCAGGCGGCAGGCGCCGGCATAGAAGTCGCTGACGTGCCGCGTGGTGCTGTTTTCCATCAGTTCGAAGCACAATTCACCGGGCGTACCGCCGTTGGCCAGGGTCAGTGCCAGCAGTTCGTCGGGCAGGTCCGACTGCTCCAGCAGGTGAGGGGGCAGGTTGATCGATACCGGTACCCGGAACCCTTGCTTGCGCCAGCGTGCCTGCGCGCTGATGCTGGCCTTGAGCATCATCCGCAGCAGATCGCCCTCCAGCCCGTAGCGGCAGATTGCCGGCAGGAAGCTGCCAGCGGCCAGCGTGCCCAGCTGCGGATGTCGCCAGCGCACCAGTGCTTCGGCCGCCACCACGCGTCCTGACTGCAGTGACTTCTTCGGTTGGAACCAGGCCGTCAGGCTGCCATCGGCCATGGCCTGGCGCAGCTGCGATGCATCCGGTTCGGGCGCAGCCGCCGCGCGCGTAGGGGCCTCGCCGGCGGCCGGACGCGCCTGCGCCAAGGCCTCGAACAGGGCGTCCACATCGGCGGCCGCCACCGGCTTGGGCAGCAGGCCGACCACATCCAGCCCCAGCGATTCGGCCATCAGCCGTGCCGAGGTCATCATCCGCCGCGGGGCCGCGCTGACCACCGCGAGGCGTGGCGGGCGCGGCTGTGCCGCCAGCGCCTGGATGAACTGGATGCCGTCCTGCCCGGGCATCAGCAGGTCGCTGACCACCAGGTCGTAGGGCTGGCACGCACACAGCGCGATGGCCGCATCCACGTCTTCGCAGGCGTCGACCTGCACGCCTGCGTGGCTGCCGAACAGGTTGGCCAGGAAACCACGCTGGAAGGGCTGGTCTTCCAGGATCAGGACACGCTGGGTCATGCGGGGTCTCCTTGGCGCAGTGAGGTGAGCGCCTTGCGCAGGCGTGCGATGTCGATGGGTTTGCTCAGGTAGCCCTGCATGCCACTGGCCAGGCAGCGCTCGCGCTCCTCGGCAGTGGCATTGGCGGTGGCGCCGATCACCGGCACCGGGTTGCCGTCCTCGCGCAGCTGCCGGGCCAACGCGTGGCCGTCCATGCGCGGCATGTTGATGTCGGTCACCACCAGATCGAAAGACTGCTCTCGGCATCGCTGCAGGGCTTCCACGCCGTCCTGTGCCAGCTCCACGTCGCAGCCGAGGGTGCGCAGCTGCTCGGCCAGGATCACCCGGTTGATCGGGTTGTCTTCGACGGCCAGCACGTGCAGGCCCAGCGGCATCGGCGTTGCCGCGCGCGATGTTTCCGGCAGCGCCGCACGTTGCTGCTGCACGTTGGCCAGTGCATTGCCGATCGCGGTCATCCCATGCAGGGTCACCACCAGGCTGCCATCGGCGGCAACGGTGGGCTGGTCGCCGCCGTCGATCGATGCCACCACGCGAGGGCCTGCCCAGGCCAGCGGCATCCCGGCCTCGCCGTCCATCAGGATCGCGCCGTCATGGTCCAGCAGTGCAGGGTCGCCCTGCAGGGGCTGTGCGTTGGCACCCCAGCGACGCAGCCAGCCGCAGGCACTGTCGACCAGTTCGCGATCACGGCCGCGCACCAGGATCGGCGGCTCCGGCAGCAGGGTCGGGCCATCCTCGGCGGCGGCCAGCACCGGCAAGGGCAGGCGCACGCTGAAGCTGCTGCCCAGGCCGGGCTCGCTCACCACCTGCAGCTCGCCGCTCATCAGGCGCACCAGGCGGTCGCTGATGGACAGGCCCAGCCCGGTGCCCTGTGCACTGGCCGCGCCGCGGACCTGGCGGAACGGTTCGAACAACCGCGCCTGTTCCTCCGCGGCGATGCCCACGCCGGTATCGGTGACCTGCCAGGCCAGCACGCTCGATTCACCTTCGCGCTGTACCTGGCGCACGCGCAGTACCACCCGGCCATGCTCGGTGAACTTGATCGCGTTGCTGAGCAGGTTGCCCAGCACCTGGCGGATGCGGTCGGCATCACCCAGCACGCGCGTGGGCAGGCGCGGGTCGGTGCAGACCAGGATCTGCAGGCCCTTGCAGGTGGCCGATGCGGCGAAGCTGCGCAGCACGCTCTCGGTCAGCTCGCGCGGCGAGAACGGCGCCGGCTCCAGGCTGAGCTGCCCGGATTCGATCTTGGAAACATCCAGCACATCGCTGATCAACTGCAGCAGGACCGATGAGGAACTCTCGATGGTGCGCAGGTACTGCGACTGCCGGGCGTCCAGCGAGGTGTGCCCGAGCAGCTCCAGCGTGCCCAGCACGCCGTAGAGCGGAGTACGGATTTCATGGCTCATGGTGGCCAGGAACGCGCTCTTGGCCTGGTTGGCCGCATCGGCGGCCTGGCGTGCCGACGACAGCGCGGCCTGTGCCTGGCGGTGCCGGGAAATGTCATGGAACACGCACAGCAGCACGTCGTCGCCCTGGTAGCGGCAGGCCGCGTGCAGCACCTGCAGCTGACGACCGTCGCGGGTGGTGAATTCCAGTCCACGCCCGCGCTCGCCGGCATGTCCGCGCCATGGCGCCTGCCAGTCGCTGTGTTCGCCTTCTTCGCCAAGCCAGTCGCGTAGCAGCTGGTTGGAGAGCAGCAGCGCGCGGTCGCTGCGGCGCAGGACGCAGATGCCGACCGGCGCCATGTCGATCACCGTCGAACTGAAATCCAGGTTCTCCAGCAGCCTGCGCTGTTGCTGCAGGGCCGGCTGGATCAGCTGGAGGTCCACGCGATGCCGCAGCAGGCGCAGCGCGACGCCGGCCAGCAGCAGCAACAGCGCGCAGACCAGCAGCGGCACCGCCAGGTCACCCAGCAGGAGTTGCGACGGCAGGTGGTAGACCAACCGCCAGCCGTCGTTGCCGACACTTTTCACCAGCGCTACACCGCGCGGAAGCCCGCCACTCCACAGCGTGCCGAAGCTGTCGTCCTGGCGTTCCCGCAGGGTCTTCCAGCCCGCACCATCCAGACGCGGGGTCTGGCTGGACAATGCCGGCTGCCCCGCACGGTCGAGCAGCGCATAGCCGCCGATGCCCTGGCCGTCGATCATGCTCGCCGCCGCCGCGCCATCGAGCAGCAGCACCAGCCACTGCGTCGGATGCGGGCCGGCCTGTACCGGCTGCGCCAATGCAACGCCACTGTCACCCGGGCGCAGCCAGTGCACCGGGTCGGCCGCCTCCAGGCTGCCGCTGCGTGCCTGCAGCGCACGCAGCGATGGCAGGTGCGCCAGGTCCACGTCGACCTCGCCGCCGGCCAGCCAGTGCGTGCCGTGCGCATCGACCAGCAGCAGATGCGTCTGCAGTGCCTGCAGCGTGTGTTCGGCGCGCGCTGACAACAGCAGCCGCTGGCCCGGTTGGCCGCCAGCACCATCCAGCGGCACCTGGCGCATGCCTTCGCTGTCCGCCGCAGGTGCATCCGGGTTGCCCCTCACTACCGAATCGCCCAGATAGCGCAGCAGGGCTTCGCGCTGGTCGAAATAGATCTGGGCCCTGTAGGCCGCTGCATTCATCTCGCGGCGATGGGTCGAGATGTTCTCGGTGAATGCCGTGAGCAGGTAGAAGCCGGCCGCGGCGGCCAGGCAGACGAAGACGCACACGGTCAGGCAGCGCAGCAGCACCGACGCGGTGGTCGATGGCACGGCCTGCTGCAGCGAAGGGCGGGGGAAGCGGAACATGCAACGATGCTAGGGAGCGGCGCGCGCGGCGCGGAATCAGCTGTTTCCTAAAATCCCCGGCTGGCCGGTCGGGCCGGAGCCTGCGCGCGGGTACCGTTCAGGCGGCGGAAAAAAAGAACCCCCGCCGAAGCGGGGGTCTCCTGTATCTGCGCTGGCCGGGCGCTTACAGCGCGCTGCCACCGAACTTGTGGGTGTACTGCAGGTTGATCGTGCGCCCCACGCTGTCGAACCAGGACACGTCGTAGTACGGGTATGCAGTGTAGGTACGGTCCTTCGGCGGCATCTTGTTGAACACATTGACCACCGACAGCGACAGGCGCGAGTGGTCGTCGAAGCGGTACTGCAGCGAGGCGTTGTAGCGATAGGTCGCCTTCACGTACGGGCTGTCGCCGCTGTCCCAGTCGAACACCTGGTCGTAGCTGTCCGAGGTCGGCAGCTTGCCCAGGCGCGAACCGTACACCGTTGCCGACCACGCATCCTTTTCCCAGGTCACGCTCAGGCTGGTCTTGGTGCGTGGGATGTCGAAGCCGCTGTTCACTGCGAACTGGTCTTCGGTGCGGTCGCCCGGGTAGCGCTGGAAGTCATGCTTCTTCACCCAGGTGTGGGTGCCGTTGAAGATGAAGTCGCCGATGCCCGTCTGCAGGCGGTAGCGCAGGCCGACGTCGATGCCGGAGGTGGATTCGCGGGCGACGTTGATCGGCGCCACGCGCACGCCATACAGGCGCCCGTCGTTGCTGCGGGTGATGCGGGCGAGTGCATCCACGCAGGTCGGCGCGGTGATGTCGGCGCTGCCCAGGCGGCAGTTCGCTTCGTTGGCCAGGATCGTGCGCACGTCCATGTCCTGCACCTGGTCGCGCATGTCGATGTCGAACCAGTCCACCGACAGGTCCAGGCCGACGGCCGGCGACCAGACGAAGCCGGCACTCCACGAGGTGCTGGTTTCCGGGTCGAGCTGGCGGTTGCCGGTGCGGCTGCGGATCAGGTTGCGCTCGTAGTCGGCGCAGTCGGTGGCGCCGTCGGCGCGGCAGCTGTACAGGTCTTCGGCGGTGGTCTCATCGTTGCCCGGGCCGGCGAATACATAGTGCAGGTCCGGCGCACGGAACGCGGTGCCATACGAACCGCGCACCAGCAGCGTGTCGATCGGGCGCCATTCCAGGCCACCGCTCCAGGTCGCCTTGCCGATGGTGTGGCCGGAATAGCGGTACTGGTCGTAGCGGCCGGCCACGCTCAGGTTGACCGTTTCGTGCAGCGGCATGCGCAGCTCGGCCGCCGTAGCCCAGCGGTTGCGCGAACCTTGGCCGTCCGAATCCTTCCAGCTGTAATAGTAGTACTGGGTCGCCAGCGGATCAGGATTGAGCGAGTACGCCTGCTGGCCCACTTCCACGGTCGCGGCGAAACCGGCGTCACCGCCGGGCAGGCCGAACAGCGCGGAATTGGTCAGAGTGAATGCCGCCGTCTCCGTGCGCGACTTCGGCGTGTAGGTGGTACGCGCGGCGATCGAATCGTACTCGGCGCGGGTCAGCGGCCGGTACAGGCGTGACGGGTCGGCGTTGTAGATCGGGAAACCGTCGTCATCCACGCCCAGCTGCGGGCCGAGGAACAGGTCATTGGCCTTGGCGGCGATGATCTGCGCCCAGCTGATCCGCGACTGGTACTGCGAATGGCTCAATGCCGCTTCGTAGTCCCAGTTGCCGGCCAGGTTGCCCTTGAAGCCGGTGGTCACGCTGAAGGTCTTCTGCGTGCTGCGCACCATGGCATTGCGCAGGCCACCCATTTCCTCGGGCGAGAACTGGCGCTGCCAGAACTCGATCTCGCCGGTGGCTTCGTTGTTGAAGTAGCCCGACTCATCGCCGTTGGCGTCCATGCGGCCCCACTTGGTGACGTCGCGCATCAGCGACATCGTGTGGTAGCCCAGCTGCACGTCGGCGAACCACTGCTGGCCATTGTCGAAGTCATGGCTCAACGACGCGTAGCCGTTGGCACCGCGGCGCTTGCTGAGGATGGTGCCGTAGCCGATCGAGCTGTCGCTGCCACAGTAGTAGCCGTACTTCGGGCGGTAGGCGCGGTAGGTGCTGCCCTGGTTCTGGCCGGACAGCGCTTCGCAGGTGGCGGCGCCGGGGTCCAGATAGTCATCGTTGTAGTCGGTGCGCAGGTACGCACGGCGCGCGATGCGCGAACCCTCGGTGGGGCCGTCCTGGGTCGAGTCCTGGATGTCGCGCTCATAGGCCCACAGCGGCGTCTGCGCCTGCAGTTCCACGCTGTACACCGCGTTGAAGTTGCCACGGCTGAAACCGCTGGCGATGCTCATGTCGAACGACTCGCCACCGCCTTCAGTGGTGGTGCCCATGCGCATGTCGATCGTGGTGCCGTCGGCCTTCTTCTTCAGGATGAAGTTGACCACGCCGGCGATCGCGTCCGATCCATAGATGGCCGAGGCGCTGCCGGTCAGTACTTCAATGCGCTCGATCATCCCCAGCGGAATGTTGGAGACATCGGTGAAGTTGCTGCGGCCCTTGAACGGCATCGGGAAGTCGGCGATACGGCGGCCATTGACCAGCACCAGCGTGTGGTTAGGGCCCAGGCCGCGCAGGTCCACCTGCTGGGCACCCGGCGAGAAGTCGGCGCCGCTGGAAGACTGCTGGCTCTGCGTCTCACCGCCGTTCTGGGTCATCGCACGCAGCACGTCCGGCACGCTGGTGAAGCCACTGGAGCGGATCTGTTCGGCGTTGATCACCGTGATCGGGGCGGGGCCTTCCACCTGGGCGCGCGGAATGCGCGAACCGGTGACCTGCACCGCGTCCAGTTGTTGTACCGGAGAGGACGTCGGAGCCTGGGCGGCCGCGGAAGCAGCCACACCCATCAACGCTAGCTGGATCGACCACGCCATCGCCTTTCTACGCATGAGGAATTCTCGGAAATGAAGCCGGCCCGCAGAGGAGGGGCCTGTCCCCCATTCAGATTTCCGGAATGGGCGCGCGCATTTAACGCCTTTTTTATGTCCTTGACTACTGGGTCCCTATCTGGCAAAGAGTGAAAACGCTTGCAAGTCGATTTTGTTCAGGGAGATCAAGATGCGACGCGTTCACCGGACCCTGCGTACCCCTGTTGCCTGGCTGGCGCTGCTCATGCTGGCCTGGCCGTCGGCCGCGCCCGCGCAGGATCTGCAGGGCCCGGGCTTTTCCTATTACGAGGTCGGCGACCTTGAGGCCCCACGTCCCGGGCCGCGTGCATCCGCGATGATGCTGATGGGCGGTGGCGAGTGGGTGCCGGATGCCTTCCAGTGGTGGTTGAAGCAGGCAGGCAATGGCCGTGTACTGATCCTGCGTGCCTCCGGTGGCAATGAACTGCAGGACCGCCTGTACCGCCAGATCGGCGGCACCACCGCGGTACAGACGCTGGTCTTCGACAGCCGCCGCGGTGCCGATGATCCAGCCGTGCTGCGCGTGGTCGCTGCGGCCGATGCCATCTTCATTGCCGGCGGCGACCAGTCGCGCTACATCCGCTTCTGGAAGGGCACCGCACTCAACCGCGCGCTCAACGCCCATGTACGCGCCGGCAAGCCGATTGCCGGTACCAGCGCTGGCCTGGCCATCCTCGGCGGCTATGCCTATGGCGCCATGGATGGCGGCAGCATCAGCTCGGCCGGTGCGCTGGCCGATCCGATGGGCAGCGCAGTCACCATGGACAGTGGCTTCCTGCAGATGCCCTACCTGCAGCGCGTGGTCACCGACACCCATTTCGACAAGCGTGACCGCCTTGGCCGCCTCATCGTGTTCGTGGCACGCGCCGCGCAGGACAGCGGCGACCCTGACATCGTCGGCATCGGCGTTGATGAGGACACCGCCCTGTGCGTGGAGCCCGATGGCCAGGCCCAGGTCTACAGCGCTGATGGCGAGGGCAAGGTCTGGGTGGTCAGCCCCGGTCGTGATGCCGATCGCCTGGTCGAGGGCGAACCATTGCGCTTCCATGCCGTTCCGGTGACCGTGGTCGCCAGTGGCAGCCGCATGCGCCTGGACGATTTCCAGGCCGAGGCCGACTACCAGGCCGTGGCCGACATCAGCGACGGCGAGATCGAGTTCACGCTTCGGTAGCGCCGGCCGCTGGCCGGCAACTCACTTTCCCTGAGCTGATGCGCCCCTTGCGGCCAGCGGCCGGCGCTACCCTGCAATCCATTCCCTTGTCCTGCTGGAGACGTACCTGATGAAACTGCGCTTGGCGCTGTCCGCGCTGCTGTCCTTTCCATTGATCGCCCAGGCCGCCCCGGCTGCGTCGCCATTGCTGGTCATCCATGGCGGCGCCGGCGTCGAACGCAAGGACCTGTCGCCGGCCGAAGAGAAGGCTGCGCGCGATGCGTTGCGCGCCGCACTGCTGAAAGGCCATGCCGAACTGGCGGCCGGTCGTCCGGCGCTTGCAGCGGTCACTGCGGCAATCACCGTGCTGGAGGACGATCCGACCTTCAACGCTGGCAAGGGCGCAGTGTTCACCCATGACGGCCACAACGAGCTGGATGCGGCGGTGATGGACGGTGCCACCCAGGCAGCAGGTGCGGTGGCCGGCGTGCAGCGGGTGCGTAACCCGATCCTGCTGGCGCAGACCGTGATGCAGAAGTCCAGGCACGTGATGATGGTAGGGCAGGGTGCCGAAGCCTTCGCGGTGGAGCAGGGCATTGCTCTGGTTGATCCCTCCTACTTCCGCACGGAGAAGCGTTGGCAGCAGCTGCAGCGCGCGCTTAAGGAAGAGGTCAATGGCCAGGCCCATGCCGACCTGGAGACCGCAAAGCACTTCGGTACCGTCGGTGCGGTCGCGCTGGATGCGCAGGGGCAGCTGGCCGCCGGCACCTCCACGGGCGGCATGACCAACAAGCGCTATGGCCGGGTGGGTGACTCGCCGATCATCGGCGCCGGCACCTGGGCCGATGCGCGCTGTGCGGTGTCGGGCACCGGCTGGGGCGAGTACTACATCCGCACCGCGGCCGCGCACGAGATCTGTGCGCGCATGCGCTACCAGGGGCAGAGCCCGGAGCAGGCCGGCAAGGGCGTGATCAACGAGACGATTCCGCAGATGGGCGGCGACGGTGGAGCGATCGTGCTTGCCGCGGACGGCAGAATGGCCACGCCGTTCAACACCCAGGGCATGTATCGGGGCTGGATCGGCGCCGACGGAGTCCCCCATGTCGCAATTTTCGCCAGCGAGACCCTGCCGGTCCCCGGTCAATAACCTTGCGTATCAATGGGTTTGCGACAACGTGTGAAAAAGATGGAAAAAAGCGTTGACAGCCCCCCGTCCCATCAGCAGAATAAGCGGCTCACCACCACACACCGCAACGCTTCGGCGGCAACGGAATGGGGTGGTAAGGAGGGATACCCAAGCGGCCAACGGGGGCAGACTGTAAATCTGCTGGCTTACGCCTTCGGTGGTTCGAATCCACCTCCCTCCACCAGTTTCACGTTGTGACATTCCCAGCGCGGGAGTAGTTCAATGGTAGAACCTCAGCCTTCCAAGCTGATGGTGCGGGTTCGATTCCCGTCTCCCGCTCCATTGAATGAACTTTGAATCTTATCGAGTTCATGTCATAATGCAAAACTCGGCTCACGTAGCTCAGTCGGTAGAGCACTTCCTTGGTAAGGAAGAGGTCGAAGGTTCGATTCCTTTCGTGAGCACCATCTTAAGCATCACCTCTCAGACGAATTCGAGATAAGCAGCCATGGCCAAGGGTAAGTTCGAGCGCACCAAGCCGCACGTCAATGTCGGCACCATCGGTCACGTCGACCACGGCAAGACCACGCTGACCGCCGCACTGACCAAGATCGGTGCCGAGCGCTTCGGTGGCGAGTTCAAGGACTACTCCTCGATCGACGCCGCGCCGGAAGAAAAGGCTCGTGGTATCACGATCTCGACCGCGCACGTCGAATACGAATCCCCGATCCGTCACTACGCCCACGTTGACTGCCCGGGCCACGCTGACTACGTCAAGAACATGATCACCGGTGCCGCCCAGATGGACGGCGCGATCCTGGTGTGCTCGGCCGCTGACGGCCCGATGCCGCAGACCCGTGAGCACATCCTGCTGTCGCGCCAGGTCGGCGTGCCGTACATCGTCGTGTTCCTGAACAAGGCCGACATGGTCGACGACGCCGAGCTGCTCGAGTTGGTCGAGATGGAAGTGCGCGAACTGCTGAGCAAGTACGAGTTCCCGGGCGACGACACCCCGATCATCGCCGGTTCGGCCCGCCTGGCGCTGGAAGGCGACCAGAGCGACATCGGTGTGCCGGCCATCCTGAAGCTGGTCGACGCGCTGGACAGCTGGATTCCGGAGCCGGAGCGTGCGATCGACAAGCCGTTCCTGATGCCGGTGGAAGACGTGTTCTCGATCTCGGGCCGCGGCACCGTGGTGACCGGTCGTATCGAGCGCGGCGTGATCAAGGTTGGCGACGAAATCGAAATCGTCGGCATCCGTCCGGTGCAGAAGACCACCGTGACCGGCGTTGAAATGTTCCGCAAGCTGCTGGACCAGGGTCAGGCAGGCGACAACGCTGGCCTGCTGCTGCGCGGCACCAAGCGTGACGACGTCGAGCGTGGCCAGGTGCTGGCCAAGCCGGGCACGATCAAGCCGCACACCAAGTTCGAAGGCGAAGTGTACGTCCTGTCGAAGGACGAAGGCGGCCGCCACACCCCGTTCTTCAACGGCTACCGTCCGCAGTTCTACTTCCGCACCACCGACATCACCGGCGCAGCTGCTCTGCCGGAAGGCGTCGAAATGGTGATGCCGGGTGACAACGTCAAGATGGTCGTCACCCTGATCAACCCGGTGGCAATGGACGAAGGCCTGCGCTTCGCCATCCGCGAAGGCGGCCGTACCGTCGGCGCCGGCGTGGTCTCGAAGATCATCGAGTAAGCCTGCAGTACCGGTGGTTGCATAGCGCCGCCGGTTACGCGAATGGCGGGCCGGGAACCTCGGTCCGCCTTCGCCGTCTAAGGGAAGGCAAGTTTTCGACGTACGCCAGTAGCTCAATTGGCAGAGCAGCGGTCTCCAAAACCGCAGGTTGGGGGTTCGAGTCCCTCCTGGCGTGCCATCTGCCCACCTTACCCAGCGGCCTGCGCCGCTAAAGCAGACACAGCCGGATGAATAGCAAGATCGAACACTCCAAGGACAACTCCGCCAATGGTGGAGATATCGTCAAGTATGTCGCCGCATCGTTGCTGGTGCTGGCCGGTCTGTTCGTCTGGTTCTGGTTCTCCGCCGACTCCGGTCGCGCCGCCCAGCTGGGTGCGTGGGCGGGTCAGGTGCGTGCGTTGGCGGTCGTGGTCGGTCTGGTTGGCGGTATCGGCGTGTTCATGCTGACCGGCAAGGGGCGCGACACCCGCGAATTCCTCTCCGAGTCGCGCTTCGAACTGCGCAAGGTGGTCTGGCCGACGCGCCAGGAAGCCATCCGCATGACCTGGGTCGTGATCGTCGTGGTGCTCATCCTCAGCCTGCTGCTGGGTGGCTTCGACTTCCTGATCCAGAAACTGACTCAGTGGTTCCTGAGCCGCTAAGGAGAATTGCATGAAGCGTTGGTACGTCGTTCACGCCTATTCGGGCTTCGAGAAGTCGGTGGCGCAGGCCCTGCGCGATCGCATCGTCCGTGACGGCATGGAAGAGCGCTTCGGCGACGTCCTGGTCCCGACCGAAGAAGTGGTCGAGATGCGCGCTGGCCAGAAGCGCCGCTCCGAGCGCAAGTTCTTCCCGGGTTACGTGCTGGTCCAGATCGAGACCCACGAAGAAGCCGGTATTCCGCGCATCGACAACGAAAGCTGGCACCTGGTCAAGGAAACCCCGCGTGTGATGGGCTTCATTGGCGGTACTGCCGATCGTCCATTGCCGATCGCCGATTCCGAGGCCGAGGCCATCCTGAACCGCGTTCAGGAAGGTGTCGAGAAGCCGCGTCCGAAGGTGCTGTTCGAGCCGGGCCAGATGGTCCGCGTCACCGACGGTCCGTTCAATGATTTCAATGGCGTCGTCGAAGAAGTCAACTACGAGAAGAGCCGTCTGCGCGTCTCGGTGCTGATCTTCGGTCGTGCGACCCCGGTCGAGCTCGAGTTCGGCCAGGTCGAAAAGGCCGTCTGACCTGTCTGTAGCGTCGAGCATGGCTCGGCGTCGGACCAGAAACCGGGCCTGGCCCGGTTTCGTTCGTTTACCTGCCGCTTCAGGCATGTGAAGAAAAAACCTGTTATAGTGCGCGGCTCCCTGCTGGGAAAGCCAGCAGAACGAGGCCGCCGCTAGGTGGCCTTCAGCATGATTTCAAAACGCGATGCCGGGACGCGTGATTCCCGGTCCGATGGGGAGCCTGTTGTCGAAAGGCGCTAGCACCCGGAGAGCACTCACATGGCAAAGAAAGTTGTCGGTTACATCAAGCTGCAGGTGAAGGCCGGTCAGGCCAACCCCTCGCCGCCGGTCGGTCCTGCGCTGGGTCAGCGTGGTCTGAACATCATGGAATTCTGCAAGGCGTTCAACGCTGCCACGCAGAAGCTCGAGCCGGGTCTGCCGGTTCCGGTGATCATTACGGCCTACTCGGACCGTACGTTCACCTTCATCACCAAGAGCACCCCGGCTACCACCCTGCTGAAGAAGGCCGCTGGCATCTCGTCGGGCTCCAAGCGCCCGAACACCGAGAAGGTCGGCAAGGTCACCCGTAAGCAGCTGGAAGAGATCGCCAAGGCGAAGGAACCGGATCTGACTGCCGCCGACCTGGACGCCGCCGTGCGTACCATCGCTGGCTCTGCCCGTTCCATGGGCCTCGTGGTGGAGGGTTAATAAGATGGCACAGACCAAGCGTGAGAAGGCCATCAAGGCCGCCGTCGTTCCGGGCAAGGCGTACGCCTTCGAGGACGCGATCAACATCCTGAAGACCGCCACCAAGGCCAAGTTCGTCGAGTCGATCGACGTTGCCGTGCGCCTGGGCGTCGATGCGAAGAAGTCCGACCAGCAGGTCCGTGGCTCCACCGTGCTGCCGGCCGGTACCGGCAAGTCGGTCCGCGTCGCCGTGTTCGCTCCGGCCGGTGCCAAGGCTGATGAAGCCCTGGCCGCTGGCGCCGAAGCCGTCGGTATGGACGATCTGGCCGAGAAGATGCAGGCCGGTGATCTGAACTATGACGTCGTCATCGCGACCCCGGACGCCATGCGCGTCGTCGGTAAGCTGGGCACCGTGCTGGGCCCGCGCGGCCTGATGCCGAACCCGAAGGTCGGCACTGTTTCCCCGAACCCGGGTGAAGCCGTGAAGAACGCCAAGTCGGGTCAGGTCCGTTACCGCACCGACAAGGCCGGCATCATCCACTGCACCATCGGCAAGGCCGACTTCGCCGAAGACGCGCTGAAGTCGAACCTGACCGCGCTGCTGCTGGACCTGATCAAGGCCAAGCCGGCCACCTCGAAGGGCACCTACCTGCAGAAGGTTTCGGTCAGCTCGACGATGGGCCCGGGCGTCACCGTCGACCAGTCGTCGCTGACCCTGAAGTAATTGTTTCAAGCGGTCACGGTACCTTCGGTGCCGTGACCGTGACATTTGAAGGCATCGCTGGCAGTGCATCGCCTGCGGTAGCCGTCAAAGACCGCAGGCGCGGTCGTGGCAATACCGGCGACGGGCACGGAAGCTCGATCTGGCAAGGAGTCGCCGCCGGAGCAGTCATGAGCGCTTAATCGATTCCCCGGAATCACCCTGCGTAGATGGTGCCCTTCTGGAGTTTTTCTGGTTCACGCACGTCTGGGTTTCCCAGGTTGGCCCACTCCAGGTCTAGAACGGCCCACCCCCGGAACATCATCCCGATGTTCCCGGCGTCCAGGACGGATGCCGCACAGGACCGCACACGGCAGGAGCCGTAAGCGGAGTTCAATAGGAGGAGTGCAATGGCTCTCAATCTGTCCCAGAAGCAAGAAGTAGTCGCCGAGCTGGCAGACGTCGCCGCCAAGGCCCACTCCTTGATCGCAGCCGAATACGCTGGCACCACGGTCGCCCAGATGACCGCGATGCGCAAGCAGGCTCGTGAAACCGGTGTTTTCTTGAAGGTTGTCAAGAACACCCTGGCTTCGCGCGCCGTTGAAGGCACCGAGTTCGCAGTCGCCCAGGACCAGATGGTTGGTCCGCTGCTGTACGCGTTCTCGCTCGAGGAGCCCGGCGCTGCCGGTCGCCTGATCAAGGAAGCCGCCAAGGGCAACGACAAGCTGAAGGCTAAGGTCGTCGCCATCGGTGGCGAAGTGTTCCCGGCAAGCCACGTCGAAGTGCTGGCCTCGCTGCCGACCCGCGACCAGGCCCTGGCCATGCTGGCCCGCGTCCTGACCGAGCCGGTCACGATGTTTGCCCGCGCCATCAAGGCCGTTGGCGAGAAGCAGGGGGGTGGCGATGTCGCCGCCGACGCTGCCGAGCCGGCCGCCGAGACCGCCTGAGTTTCGACTTACCGTGGTTCCTGACGGAACCTCAACCCAGAAAATCATCCAAAGGTATTAATCATGTCCCTTACCAACGAACAGATCGTCGACGCCATCGCCGAGAAGTCCCTGATGGAAGTGATGGAGCTGGTCAAGGCCATCGAAGAGAAGTTCGGCGTCTCCGCCGCTGCTCCGGTTGCCGTGGCTGCTGCCGCTGGCCCGGCCGCTGCTGTTGAAGAGCAGACCGAGTTCACCGTCACCCTGAAGACCGCCGGCGAGAAGAAGGTCGAGGTCATCAAGGCCGTCCGCGCCATCACCGGCCTGGGCCTGAAGGAAGCGAAGGACCTGGCCGAAGCCGGTGGCGTCCTGAAGGAAGGCGCTTCGAAGGAAGACGCCGAGAAGATGAAGAAGGACCTGGAAGCTGCTGGCGCGACTGTCGAAGTCAAGTAAGCAGTTACCTTGCATCGTCACCGATTCACGGCGATGCAGCCAAGGCTGGGGGCGTAAGCCCCCGGCCTTTGGTCGTTGTTGCGGTACCGGTAGGGTCGACTGTTAGTCGACTGTTTCAAAAGCAGGAAAAAGCCCAACACGGGCTGCAGTCAAACCCCGGCAGGCCAGCGCACGGCGCGGCAGCGGGGGAGTGGTAGCAGACGAGTTGGCAGTTGGAAGTAGCGGGAGAAGGCGTGCTGGTGCCGGCAATACCAGCGACTTCCAACTGACAATTTCAAGTTCCCTTCGGATCGTGGGCGCACGATCCGCACAACAAGGTGGAAGACCTCATGACGTCCTATTCGTTCACCGAAAAAAAGCGTATCCGCAAGGATTTCGGCAAGCAGCGCTCGATTCTCGAAGTGCCGTTCCTGCTCGCCATCCAGGTGGATTCCTATCGTGAATTCCTGCAGGAAAACGTCGATCCGGCCAAGCGCACGGACCACGGCCTGCACGCTGCGCTGAAGTCGGTCTTCCCGATCGCCAGCTACAGCGGCAATGCTGCCCTGGAATACGTCGGCTACAAGCTGGGCGAACCGGTCTTCGACGAGCGTGAGTGCCGCCAGCGCGGCATGAGCTACGGCGCCCCGCTGCGCGTGACCGTGCGCCTGGTGATCTACGACCGTGAGTCGTCGACCAAGGCCATCAAGTACGTGAAGGAGCAGGAGGTCTATCTGGGCGAAATCCCGCTGATGACCGAGAACGGCACCTTCATCGTCAACGGCACCGAGCGCGTCATCGTCTCGCAGCTGCACCGCTCGCCGGGCGTGTTCTTCGACCACGACCGTGGCAAGACCCACAGCTCGGGCAAGCTGCTGTACAGCGCCCGCATCATTCCTTACCGCGGCTCCTGGCTGGACTTCGAGTTCGACCCGAAGGACGCGCTGTTCACCCGTATCGACCGTCGCCGCAAGCTGCCGGTGTCGATCCTGCTGCGCGCGCTCGGCTACAGCAACGAAGAGATGCTGGCCGAGTTCTTCGAGATCAACACCTTCCACATCAACCCGGATGAAGGCGTCCAGCTGGAGCTGGTGCCGGAGCGCCTGCGTGGCGAAACCCTGGGCTTCGACCTCGCCGACGGCGACAAGGTCATCGTGGAAGCCGGCAAGCGCATCACCGCGCGCCACATCAAGCAGCTGGAAGCCTCGGGCATCGCCGCCCTGGCCGTGCCGGACGACTACATCGTCGGCCGCATCCTGTCGCACGACGTGGTCGATGCCTCGACCGGCGAACTGCTGGCCCAGGCCAACGACGAGATCACCGACGAGCAGCTGCAGGCCTTCCGCAAGGCCGGCGTCGATGCGGTCGGCACCCTGTGGGTGAACGACCTGGATCGTGGCCCGTACCTGTCCAACACCCTGCGCATCGATCCGACCAAGACCCAGCTGGAAGCCCTGGTCGAGATCTACCGCATGATGCGTCCGGGCGAGCCGCCGACCAAGGATGCCGCGCAGAACCTGTTCCACAACCTGTTCTTCACCTTCGAGCGCTACGACCTGTCCGCGGTCGGCCGCATGAAGTTCAACCGTCGCGTGGGCCGCAAGGAAACCACCGGCGAAGCCGTGCTGTACGACAGCAAGTACTTCGGTGAGCGCAACGACGAAGAGTCCAAGCGCCTGGTCGCTGCCCACGGCGACAGCTCCGACATCCTGGACGTGATCAAGGTCCTGACCGAGATCCGCAACGGTCGCGGCGTGGTCGATGACATCGATCACCTGGGCAACCGTCGCGTGCGTTCGGTCGGTGAAATGGCCGAGAACGTGTTCCGCGTCGGCCTGGTCCGCGTCGAGCGCGCGGTCAAGGAGCGCCTGTCGATGGCCGAGTCGGAAGGCCTGACCCCGCAGGAACTGATCAACGCCAAGCCGGTCGCCGCTGCCATCAAGGAGTTCTTCGGCTCCTCGCAGCTGTCGCAGTTCATGGACCAGAACAACCCGCTGTCGGAAGTGACTCACAAGCGTCGCGTCTCGGCCCTGGGCCCGGGCGGTCTGACCCGTGAGCGCGCCGGCTTCGAAGTGCGCGACGTGCACCCGACCCATTACGGCCGCGTCTGCACCATCGAAACCCCGGAAGGCCCGAACATCGGCCTGATCAACTCGCTCGCCGTGTATGCCCGCACCAACCAGTACGGTTTCCTCGAGACCCCGTACCGCAAGGTCGTGGACGGCAAGGTCTATGACGAAGTCGAGTTCCTGTCGGCGATCGAAGAAAACGAGTACGTCATTGCGCAGGCCAACGCCCTGACCAATGCCGACAGCGTGCTGACCGAGCAGTTCGTTCCGTGCCGCTTCCAGGGCGAATCGCTGCTGAAGCCGCCGGCGGAAGTCCACTTCATGGACGTCTCGCCGATGCAGACCGTGTCGATCGCGGCCGCGCTGGTTCCGTTCCTGGAGCACGATGACGCCAACCGCGCACTGATGGGCGCCAACATGCAGCGTCAGGCCGTGCCGACCCTGCGTGCGCAGAAGCCGCTGGTCGGTACCGGCATCGAGCGCGCCGTGGCGCGTGACTCCGGTGTGACCGTGAACGCCCGTCGTGGTGGCGAGATCGTGCAGATCGACGCGGCCCGCATCGTGGTCAAGGTCAACGAGGAAGAGATCGTTGGCGCCACCGACGCAGGCGTGGACATCTACAACCTGGTCAAGTACACCCGTTCGAACCAGAACACCTGCATCAACCAGCGCCCGCTGGTCCAGGTCGGTGACGTCATCGCCCGCGGCGACGTGCTGGCCGACGGTCCGTCCACCGACATCGGCGAACTGGCCCTGGGCCAGAACATGCTGATCGCGTTCATGCCGTGGAACGGCTACAACTTCGAAGACTCCATCCTGCTCTCCGAGCGCGTGGTGGAAGAGGATCGTTACACCACGATCCACATCGAAGAGCTGACCTGCGTCGCGCGTGACACCAAGCTGGGGCCGGAGGAAATCTCCGCCGACATCCCGAACGTCTCCGAGCAGGCGCTGAACCGCCTGGACGAGAGCGGCGTGGTGTACATCGGCGCGGAAGTCCGTGCCGGCGACATCCTGGTCGGCAAGGTCACCCCGAAGGGCGAAAGCCAGCTGACCCCGGAAGAGAAGCTGCTGCGCGCGATCTTCGGCGAGAAGGCTTCGGACGTGAAGGACAGCTCGCTGCGCGTTCCGCCGGGCATGGACGGCACCGTCATCGACGTGCAGGTCTTCACCCGCGACGGCATCGAGAAGGACAAGCGCGCCCGCCAGATCGAAGAGTCTGAAATCAAGCGCGTCAAGAAGGACTTCGACGACCAGTTCCGCATCCTGGAAGCCGCCATCTACATGCGTCTGCGTTCGCAGATCGTGGGCAAGGTGGTCAACGGTGGCGCTGGCCTGAAGAAGGGTGACGTGATCACCGACGCCTTCCTGGACGGCCTGAAGAAGGCTGACTGGTTCGCCCTGCGCATGAAGGACGAGGACGCTTCGGAAGCCATCGAGCGCGCGCAGAAGCAGATCCAGGCGCACGAGAAGGAGTTCGAGCGTCGCTTCGCCGACAAGCGCGGCAAGATCACCGCCGGTGACGACCTCGCTCCGGGCGTTCTGAAGATGGTCAAGGTGTTCCTGGCCGTGAAGCGCCGCATCCAGCCGGGCGACAAGATGGCTGGCCGCCACGGCAACAAGGGTGTGGTCTCCAACGTGGTGCCGGTCGAGGACATGCCGTACATGGCCTCGGGCGAAACCGTGGACATCGTGCTGAACCCGCTGGGCGTGCCGTCGCGCATGAACATCGGCCAGATCCTGGAAGTGCACCTGGGCTGGGCCGCCAAGGGTCTGGGTCGCAAGATCCAGGCGATGATGGAAGCCCAGGCGGCGGTCGCCGACCTGCGCAAGTTCCTGGACGACATCTACAACCACGACGACACCAACGTGGCCAACCGTGTCGACCTGTCGCAGTTCAGCGACGAGGAACTGCTGCGCCTGGCCCGCAACCTGACCGACGGCGTGCCGATGGCTACCCCGGTGTTCGACGGCGCCACCGAAGCGGAAATCAAGCGCATGCTGGAACTGGCCGACCTGCCGAGCAGCGGCCAGACCCAGCTGTACGACGGCCGCACCGGTGAAGCCTTCGATCGCCACACCACCGTTGGCTACATGCACTACCTGAAGCTGAACCACCTGGTCGACGACAAGATGCACGCCCGTTCGACCGGTCCGTACTCGCTCGTCACCCAGCAGCCGCTGGGCGGCAAGGCGCAGTTCGGCGGCCAGCGCTTCGGTGAAATGGAAGTCTGGGCGCTGGAAGCCTACGGCGCGGCCTACACCCTGCAGGAAATGCTGACGGTGAAGTCCGATGACGTGCAGGGCCGCAACCAGATGTACAAGAACATTGTCGACGGTGAGCACGAGATGGTCGCGGGCATGCCGGAATCCTTCAACGTGCTCGTGAAGGAAATCCGCTCGCTGGCCATCAACATGGAACTGGAAGACAACTGATCCATGCCGGCGCGGCGGCCTCCGCCGCCGCGCCGCTGGCAGTCAACTGAAAGCCCATCGACACAGCATTCCTCCTTCTGGAGAACACCATGAAAGACCTGCTCAACCTCTTCAACCAGCAGCGCCAGACGCTGGACTTCGACGCGATCAAGATCGCGCTGGCCTCGCCGGACCTGATCCGTTCGTGGTCCTTCGGCGAAGTGAAGAAGCCGGAAACCATCAACTACCGTACCTTCAAGCCGGAACGCGACGGCCTGTTCTGCGCCGCCATCTTCGGCCCGGTGAAGGACTACGAGTGCCTGTGCGGCAAGTACAAGCGCATGAAGCACCGCGGCGTGGTCTGCGAAAAGTGCGGCACCGAAGTGACCCTGGCCAAGGTGCGCCGTGAGCGCATGGGCCACATCGACCTGGCGTCGCCGGTCGCGCACATCTGGTTCCTGAAGTCGCTGCCGTCGCGCATCGGCCTGATGCTGGACATGACCCTGCGCGATATCGAGCGCGTGCTGTACTTCGAAGCGTACGTGGTGACCGAGCCGGGCCTGACCGCCCTGGAGCGCCGCCAGCTGCTGACCGAAGAACAGTACCTGCAGGCCCGCCAGGAGCACGGTGACGACTTCGACGCCGCCATGGGCGCCGAGGCCGTGTACGAACTGCTGCGCACGATCGACCTGCAGTCGGAAATGACCCGCCTGCGCGAGGAAATCGCCGCTACCGGCTCGGAAACCAAGCTCAAGCGTCTCACCAAGCGCATCAAGCTGATCGAGGCCTTCCTGGAATCGGGCAACCGTCCGGAATGGATGGTCATGACCGTGCTGCCGGTGCTGCCGCCGGACCTGCGCCCGCTGGTCCCGCTGGATGGCGGCCGCTTCGCGACCTCCGACCTGAACGACCTGTACCGCCGCGTCATCAACCGCAACAACCGCCTGCGCCGCCTGCTCGAGCTGAGCGCGCCGGACATCATCGTGCGCAATGAAAAGCGCATGCTGCAGGAATCGGTCGATGCGCTGCTGGACAACGGCCGTCGCGGCCGTGCCATCACCGGCACCAACAAGCGCCCGCTGAAGTCGCTGGCCGACATGATCAAGGGCAAGCAGGGTCGCTTCCGCCAGAACCTGCTCGGCAAGCGCGTCGACTACTCGGGCCGTTCGGTCATCGTGGTCGGTCCGTACCTGCGCCTGCATCAGTGCGGCCTGCCGAAGAAGATGGCGCTGGAGCTGTTCAAGCCGTTCGTCTTCGCCAAGCTGCAGCGTCGTGGCCTGGCCACCACCATCAAGGCCGCCAAGAAGCTGGTCGAGCGCGAAGAAGCCGAAGTCTGGGACATCCTGGAAGAGGTCATCCGCGAGCATCCGGTGATGCTGAACCGTGCGCCGACCCTGCACCGTCTGGGCATCCAGGCGTTCGAGCCGGTGCTGATCGAAGGCAAGGCCATCCAGCTGCACCCGCTGGTCTGCACCGCGTTCAACGCCGACTTCGACGGTGACCAGATGGCCGTCCACGTGCCGCTCTCGCTGGAAGCCCAGCTGGAAGCGCGTGCGCTGATGATGTCGACCAACAACATCCTGTCGCCGGCCAACGGCGAGCCGATCATCGTGCCGTCGCAGGACGTCGTGCTGGGTCTGTACTACATGACCCGCTCGCTGGAAAACAAGAAGGGCGAGGGCATGGCCTTCGCCAACATCGCCGAAGTGAAGCGTGCCTACGACAACCGCGTGGTGGAACTGCACGCCAAGGTCAAGGTCCGCATCACCGAGGTGGTGACCGACGAAGACGGCAACAAGCAGAACAAGACCTCGATCGTGGACACCACGATCGGTCGCGCCCTGCTGGCTGAAATCCTGCCGGAAGGCCTGCCGTTCGCGCTGGCCAACACCGAGCTGACCAAGAAGAACATCAGCCGCCTGATCAACTCCAGCTACCGCCAGCTGGGCCTGAAGGACACGGTCGTGTTCGCCGACAAGCTGATGTACACCGGCTTCGCCTACGCGACCCGCGCCGGCGTCTCGATCGGCATCGACGACATGCTGATCCCGGACGAGAAGAAGGGCATCCTCACCGAGGCCGAAGCCGAAGTGCTGGAAATCCAGGAGCAGTACCAGTCGGGCCTGGTCACCGCCGGCGAGCGCTACAACAAGGTGGTCGACATCTGGTCGCGCACCAACGAGCGCATCGCCAAGGCGATGATGGACACCATCGGTACCGAGAAGGTGGTCAATGCCAAGGGCGAGACCATCGACCAGAAGTCGATGAACTCGCTGTACATCATGGCCGACTCCGGTGCGCGTGGTTCGCAGGCGCAGATCCGTCAGCTGGCCGGCATGCGCGGCCTGATGGCCCGCCCGGACGGCTCGATCATCGAGACGCCCATCAAGGCGAACTTCCGCGAAGGCCTGAACGTGCAGGAGTACTTCAACTCCACCCACGGTGCCCGTAAGGGTCTGGCCGATACCGCGCTGAAGACCGCGAACTCGGGTTACCTGACCCGTCGTCTGGTCGACGTCGCGCAGGACGTGGTGATCACCGAGGTGGATTGCGGTACCACCGAAGGCCTGATCATGACCCCGATCGTGGAAGGCGGCGACGTGGTCGAGCCGCTGAAGGACCGCGTGCTGGGTCGCGTGGTTGCCGAGGACGTGTTCCTGCCGGGCAACGACGAGGATCCGATCGTCACCCGCAACACCCTGCTCGACGAAGCCTGGGTCGCCAAGCTGGAAGATGCCGGCGTGCAGACCATCAAGGTCCGCTCGACCATCTCCTGCGAATCGGCGTTCGGTGTCTGCTCGCGCTGCTACGGCCGCGACCTGGCCCGTGGCCACCTGGTCAACATCGGTGAAGCGGTCGGCGTCATCGCCGCGCAGTCCATCGGTGAGCCGGGTACCCAGCTGACCATGCGTACGTTCCACATCGGTGGTGCGGCGTCGCGAGCTGCAGCGGTCGACAACATCACCGTCAAGACCACCGGCTCGGTCAAGTTCAGCAACCTCAAGTCGGTCGAGCATGCCAACGGCTCGCTGGTCGCAGTGTCGCGCTCGGGCGAAATCTCGGTGCTCGATGCCCACGGCCGTGAGCGTGAGCGTTACAAGCTGCCGTACGGTGCGACCATCACGTCCAAGGACGGTGATGCGATCAAGGCTGGCCAGACCGTGGCCAACTGGGATCCGCATAACCACCCGATCGTGTCGGAAGTGGCCGGCTTCATCCGCTTCATCGACTTCGTTGATGGCATCACCGTCATCGAGAAGACCGACGAGCTGACCGGCCTGGCTTCGCGCGAAATCACCGATCCGAAGCGTCGTGGTACCCAGGCCAAGGACCTGCGCCCGATCGTGCGCATCGTCGACGCCAAGGGCAACGACCTGTCGATTCCGGGCACCGACCTGCCGGCGCAGTACCTGCTGCCGCCGCGTTCGATCGTCAACCTGCAGGACGGCGCCCCGGTGGGCGTGGGCGACGTCGTCGCCAAGATCCCGCAGGAAGCGTCGAAGACCCGCGACATCACCGGTGGTCTGCCGCGCGTGGCCGACCTGTTCGAAGCGCGCAAGCCGAAGGATCCGGCGGTGCTGGCCGAGCGTTCGGGCATCATCAGCTTCGGCAAGGACACCAAGGGCAAGCAGCGCCTGATCATCAAGGACACCGATGGTTCGGAGCACGAAGAGCTGATCCCGAAGTACCGCCAGGTCATCGTGTTCGAAGGCGAGCATGTCACCAAGGGTGAAACCATCGTGGACGGCGAGCCGAGCCCGCAGGACATCCTGCGCCTGCTGGGCGTCGAGCCGCTGGCGGCCTACCTGGTGAAGGAAATCCAGGACGTGTACCGCCTGCAGGGCGTGAAGATCAACGACAAGCACATCGAGGTGATCACCCGCCAGATGCTGCGCAAGGTCGAGATCACCGATCAGGGCAGCAGCAAGTTCCTGAACGGCGAACAGGTGGAGCGTCAGCGCGTTATCGAGGAAAATGCGCGCCTGTCGGCCCGCAACGAGCTGCCGGCGCACTTCGATCCGGTCCTGCTGGGTATCACCAAGGCGTCGCTGGCGACCGAATCGTTCATCTCGGCCGCTTCGTTCCAGGAAACCACCCGCGTGCTGACCGAAGCGGCCGTCCGCGGCACCTCGGACAACCTGCGTGGCCTGAAGGAAAACGTCATCGTGGGTCGCCTGATTCCGGCCGGTACCGGCCTGGCGTACCACAGCAACCGCCGTCGCGGCGCTTCCGGTCTCACCGAGTCGGAAATGCAGACCCTGGCCGGTACCCCGGCCGCGGTCGAGGCGCCGGTGGTTGAAGCCGAAGCTGAACAGGCGTCGGGCGAAGAATGAGGTAGCCGGTCCGGCCGCAAGGCCGGACCACCCCATCGGTCCATCGATGGGATTGGGAAAGGGCAGGGGAGATCGTCCGCGATCGACCCTGTCAACCTGAACGGGGTACATGGAGGCCCCCCAGTAACGTCCCGGGATCAGGGACGGGCTTGACAGGAGGCGTTTGACTGCTTTCCTGGCAGGTTGCTACAATCGTCTGTCTCAGCAGGCCAGAATTTCGGCCTGCTTTAACATTTCCGCATCTCTGGTCGGATTTTCCGGCCACCAATCAGAAGAACCTACTGATGGCGACGATCAACCAGCTGGTCCGCAAGCCGCGGCAAGCGACCACCTACAAGAGTGCCTCGCCGGCGCTCGACAAGTGCCCGCAGCGCCGTGGCGTCTGCACCCGTGTCTACACCACCACTCCGAAGAAGCCGAACTCGGCTCTGCGCAAGGTTGCCAAGGTCCGCCTGACCAACCAGGAAGAAGTGATTTCCTACATCGGTGGTGAAGGCCACAACCTGCAGGAGCACTCCGTGGTCCTGATCCGCGGCGGTCGCGTCAAGGACCTGCCGGGTGTGCGTTACCACACCGTTCGTGGCTCGCTCGACGCCGCCGGCGTTGCCAAGCGTCGCCAGGCCCGTTCCAAGTACGGCGCCAAGCGTCCGAAGGCATAAGGAGAGAGCACTATGTCGCGTAAGGGTAATACTCCGCAGCGTTCCGTCCTGCCCGATCCGAAGCACGGAAGCGAAACCATCGCCCGCTTCATCAACATGGTCATGCAGAGCGGCAAGAAGTCCGTCGCCGAAAAGATCGTGTACGGCGCCATGGACGTGATCACCGAGAAGAACAGCAGCGCCAACGCCATTGAACTGGTGCAGAAGGCTCTGGACAACGTCGCTCCGGCGGTCGAAGTCAAGTCGCGTCGCGTCGGTGGTGCCACCTACCAGGTGCCGGTCGAAGTGCGTTCGTCGCGCAAGATGGCCCTGGCCATGCGCTGGCTGATCGACTCCGCGCGCAAGCGTGGTGAGAACACCATGCCGAAGAAGCTGGCTGCTGAACTGATCGACGCCTCGGAAAACCGTGGCGGCGCCATCAAGAAGCGCGAAGAAACCCACCGCATGGCCGAAGCCAACAAGGCATTCGCCCACTACCGCTGGTGAGTTTGACGGCCTTGTAAAACAGGCAGGGCAGCACCACTTCGGTGCGTGCTGCCTCGCGGTCCCAGAAGGGCTGCGCCAATCCGAAGGCCGCCGAAAGGCGGCGTTCGGCCATCCGAAATCCAAGAAATCTGAGAGGCTCCCGTGGCCCGTTCCACTCCCATCGAGCGTTACCGTAACTTCGGCATCATGGCTCACATCGATGCCGGCAAGACCACCACGTCCGAGCGCATCCTGTTCTACACCGGCAAGAGCCACAAGATCGGTGAAGTGCACGACGGCGCCGCCACCATGGACTGGATGGAGCAGGAGCAGGAGCGTGGCATCACGATCCAGTCCGCTGCCACCACCGCGTTCTGGAAGGGCATGGACAAGTCCCTGCCGGAGCACCGCTTCAACATCATCGACACCCCCGGGCACGTCGACTTCACCATCGAAGTGGAGCGCTCGCTGCGCGTGCTCGACGGTGCCGTCTTCGTCCTGTGTGCCGTCGGTGGCGTGCAGCCGCAGTCGGAAACCGTGTGGCGCCAGGCCAACAAGTACCACGTGCCGCGCATCGCGTTCGTCAACAAGATGGACCGCACCGGTGCCAACTTCCAGAAGGTCGTCGGCCAGCTGAAGGCCAAGCTGGGCGCGGTCGCCGTGCCGATGCAGCTGCCGATCGGCGCTGAAGACAACTTCAAGGGCGTTGTCGACCTGCTGAAGATGAAGGCCATCCATTGGGATGAGGCTTCGCAGGGCATGAAGTTCGAATACAGCGACATCCCGGCCGATCTGCAGGCGGCTGCCGAAGAGGCTCGCCAGTTCATGGTCGAGACCGCTGCCGAAGCCAGCGAAGAGCTGATGGAAAAGTACCTGGGCGGCGAAGAGCTGGCCGAGGCTGAAATCATCAACGCGCTGCGTACCCGCACCCTGGCCACCGAGATCGTGCCGATGTACTGCGGCTCGGCCTTCAAGAACAAGGGCGTGCAGGCCATGCTGGACGGCGTGATCCAGCTGCTGCCGTCGCCGGTCGACGTGCCGGACGTGAAGGGCGTGGACGTTGACGACGACACCGTCGAGATGACCCGCAAGTCGGACGACAAGGCGCCGTTCTCGTCGCTGGCCTTCAAGATCATCACCGACCCGTTCGTCGGCGCGCTGACCTTCTTCCGCGTCTACTCGGGCACCCTGAACGGTGGCGACACCGTGCTGAACTCGGTGAAGGGCAAGAAGGAGCGCATCGGTCGCATCCTGCAGATGCACTCGAACAACCGCGAGGAAATCAAGGAAGTTCTGGCTGGTGACATCGCTGCTGCCGTGGGCCTGAAGGACACCACCACCGGTGACACCCTGTGCGCCGTGGACGCGCCGATCATCCTGGAGCGCATGACGTTCCCGGAGCCGGTGATCTCGATGGCCGTCGAGCCGAAGACCAAGTCGGACCAGGAAAAGATGGGTCTGGCCCTGGGCCGTCTGGCGCAGGAAGATCCGTCGTTCCGCGTCAAGACCGACGAAGAATCCGGCCAGACCATCATCTCGGGCATGGGCGAGCTGCACCTGGACATCATCGTCGACCGCCTGAAGCGCGAGTTCAACGTTGAAGCTAACGTCGGCGCGCCGCAGGTGGCCTACCGCGAAACCATCACCCTGGCCGACGTCAAGTCGGACTACAAGCACGCCAAGCAGTCCGGTGGTAAGGGTCAGTACGGTCACGTCGTGATCGAGCTGTCGCCGATCACCGCTGAAGACCGTGCCGATCCGAAGCTGGCTCCGGCCATCAAGGACGACTTCCTGTTCATCAACGACATCACCGGCGGCGTGATCCCGAAGGAATTCATTCCGTCGGTTGAAAAGGGCCTGCGCGAAACCATCACCAGCGGTCCGCTGGCTGGCTTCCCGGTCGTGGACGTCAAGGTGAAGCTGGTGTTCGGTTCGTACCACGACGTCGACTCCTCGGAAATGGCGTTCAAGCTGGCTTCGTCGATGGCCTTCAAGCAGGGCTTCGCCAAGGCCAAGCCGGTGCTGCTGGAGCCGATCATGAAGGTCGAGATCGTGACCCCGGAGGATTACCAGGGTGACGTGATGGGCGACGTCAGCCGTCGTCGCGGCGTGCTGCAGGGTTCCGACACCACCGGTGACGGTTCGGCCAGCATCATCAACGCGATGATCCCGCTGGGTGAAATGTTCGGCTACGCCACTGCGCTGCGTTCGCAGACCCAGGGCCGCGCCACCTTCACCATGGAATTCGATCACTACGAGCCGGCTCCGACCAACATCGCCGAAGCCGTCATGAAGAAGGGCTGAGCCTCGCTCAGCCTCTCTTGAAACCACTTACGAACAATCAAGGTATAGAACAATGGCAAAGGGTAAGTTCGAGCGCACCAAGCCGCACGTCAACGTCGGCACCATCGGTCACGTCGATCACGGCAAGACCACGCTGACCGCCGCACTGACCAAGATCGGTGCCGAGCGCTTCGGTGGCGAGTTCAAGGACTACTCCTCGATCGACGCCGCGCCGGAAGAAAAGGCTCGTGGTATCACGATCTCGACCGCGCACGTCGAATACGAATCCCCGATCCGTCACTACGCCCACGTTGACTGCCCGGGCCACGCTGACTACGTCAAGAACATGATCACCGGTGCCGCCCAGATGGACGGCGCGATCCTGGTGTGCTCGGCCGCTGACGGCCCGATGCCGCAGACCCGTGAGCACATCCTGCTGTCGCGCCAGGTCGGCGTGCCGTACATCGTCGTGTTCCTGAACAAGGCCGACATGGTCGACGACGCCGAGCTGCTCGAGCTGGTCGAGATGGAAGTGCGCGAACTGCTGAGCAAGTACGAGTTCCCGGGCGACGACACCCCGATCATCGCCGGTTCGGCCCGCCTGGCGCTGGAAGGCGACCAGAGCGACATCGGTGTGCCGGCCATCCTGAAGCTGGTCGACGCGCTGGACAGCTGGATTCCGGAGCCGGAGCGTGCGATCGACAAGCCGTTCCTGATGCCGGTGGAAGACGTGTTCTCGATCTCGGGCCGCGGCACCGTGGTGACCGGTCGTATCGAGCGCGGCGTGATCAAGGTTGGCGACGAAATCGAAATCGTCGGCATCCGTCCGGTGCAGAAGACCACCGTGACCGGCGTTGAAATGTTCCGCAAGCTGCTGGACCAGGGTCAGGCAGGCGACAACGCTGGCCTGCTGCTGCGCGGCACCAAGCGTGACGACGTCGAGCGTGGCCAGGTGCTGGCCAAGCCGGGCACGATCAAGCCGCACACCAAGTTCGAAGGCGAAGTGTACGTCCTGTCGAAGGACGAAGGCGGCCGCCACACCCCGTTCTTCAACGGCTACCGTCCGCAGTTCTACTTCCGCACCACCGACATCACCGGCGCAGCTGCGCTGCCGGAAGGCGTCGAAATGGTGATGCCGGGTGACAACGTCAAGATGGTCGTCACCCTGATCAACCCGGTGGCAATGGACGAAGGCCTGCGCTTCGCCATCCGCGAAGGCGGCCGTACCGTCGGCGCCGGCGTGGTCTCGAAGATCATCGAGTAATCTGGTAGTATCTGCGCCCCGATGTTGCCTGGGTAGGGCATCGGGGCGTATCAAATGGGAAAGCAGGCACAGGATGTGCCTTGTGTTCCCCGGACCAGGAAGGGTCAATGCCATTCAGGCGGCGTCAACAGGCGACTGTTGACAGCTGCCTTGCGTGCCATTATGCTTCTACGTCTGGGCAGGCCGGGAAACTGGTCTGCCTACGTTTTTGAGGTCCATGGAGTGACCTTGTCGGCCTGCAGGACTGCGGGCCGTCCGTATTCAGGAATTTCATGGGGCAAAGCAACCCAGAGGCTTTGTCTGTCGCTCTTTTAACGAAGGAACCTACCGCCATGGCGGACCAAAAGATCCGGATCCGGCTGAAAGCGTTCGATCATCGTCTGATCGACCGTTCGGCCAGCGAGATCGTTGAAACGGCAAAGCGGACCGGCGCGCAAGTGCGTGGCCCGATCCCGCTGCCGACCAAGATCGAGCGTTACACCGTTCTCGTCTCCCCGCACGTCGACAAGGACGCGCGTGACCAGTACGAGACCCGCACGCACAAGCGCGTGCTCGATATCGTTGACCCGAATGACAAGACCGTGGACGCGCTGATGAAGCTCGAACTGGCTGCCGGCGTCGACGTTCAGATCAAGCTGACCTGAGGACTACGACCATGACGAAGAAGTATTCGTTGGGCTTCGTGGGCCGCAAGGCCGGCATGAGCCGCGTGTTCACCGAAGATGGCCGTTCCATCCCGGTGACCCTGATCGAAGCAACCCCGAACCGCATCGCGCAGATCAAGACCGTCGAAACCGACGGCTACAGCGCCGTGCAGGTGACCGTCGGCGCGCGTCGCGCTGCCCTGGTCAACAAGCCGGAAGCCGGCCACTTCGCCAAGGCGAAGGTGGAAGCGGGTCGTGGCCTGTGGGAATTCCGCGTTGAAGACGCGCAGCTCGGCGATTTCGCCGTGGGCGGCGAAGTCAAGGCGGACATCTTCGAAGTCGGCCAGATCGTCGACGTCCAGGGTGTCACCAAGGGTAAGGGCTTCCAGGGCACCATCAAGCGCCACAACTTCCGTATGGGCGATGCAACCCACGGTAACTCGCTGTCGCATCGCGCGCCGGGTTCGCTGGGTCAGCGCCAGACCCCGGGTCGCGTTTTCCCGGGCAAGAAGATGTCGGGCCACATGGGCGCGGTGCAGCAGAGCACCCAGAACCTGGAAGTGGTCAAGGTCGACGTCGAGCGCGGTCTGATCGCCGTTCGCGGCGCCGTTCCGGGCGCGGCGGGTGGCGATGTGATCGTCCGTCCGGCGAGCAAGGCATAAGGAGAGATGACGATGGAACTCGTTATCACGGGTAGCAACAACAAGGTCTCGGTCTCCGACGCCGTGTTCGGTCGCGATTTCAGCGAAGATCTGGTCCACCAGGTCGTCGTTGCCTACCGCAACGCCGGTCGCGCCGGCACCAAGGCACAGAAGACTCGCTCCGAAGTGGCTGGTACCACCAAGAAGTCGAAGAAGCAGAAGGGCGGCGGCGCGCGTCATGGCGCACTGACGGCTCCGATCTTCGTCGGCGGCGGTGTCACCTTCGCGGCCAAGCCGCGCAGCTTCGAGCAGAAGGTCAATCGTAAGCAGTACCGTGCCGCCATGTGCGCGATCCTGTCCGAGCTGAACCGTCAGGGCCGTCTGACCATCGTGGAGTCCTTCGATGTCGAAGTGACCAACACGAAGGGTCTGATCGCCAAGCTGGCCGGCCTGGAAGTGGGCAAGCGCCCGCTGATCGTCACCGAAGAAGCGTCCGAGCACCTGTACCTGTCCGCCCGCAATCTGCCGTACGTGCAGGTGCGTGACGTCCAGGGTCTGGATCCGGTCTCGCTGGTGGGTGCCGACACGGTCGTCATCACCGCTGACGCGGTCAAGAAGGTCGAGGAGTGGCTGGCATGAACAGCAACGAAAAAATCTTCAGCGTGCTGCGTGCCCCGCGTGTCTCCGAAAAGACCGCGCGCCTGCAGGAACTCTCCAACCAGTATGTCTTCGAAGTTTCGAACGAAGCCACCAAGGCCGATGTAAAGGCCGCGGTTGAGCAGCTGTTCGACGTCAAGGTCGAAGCCGTCAACGTGGTCAACGTCAAGGGCAAGAACAAGTCCTTCCGTAACCGTGCTGGCCGCCGCGGCGATTGGCGCAAGGCGTACGTTCGCCTGGCCGACGGCCAGTCGATCGATGTAACGGCCAAGGCCTGAGGTACATCCCATGCCATTGATGAAATTCAAGCCCACTTCCCCCGGCCGCCGTTCGGCCGTGCGCGTGGTTACGCCCGACCTGCACAAGGGTGCTCCGCACGCCGCGCTGGTCGAGTCGCAGAGCCGCTCGGGTGGCCGCAACCACCACGGCCGCATCACCGTGCGTCACGTCGGTGGTGGTGCCAAGCAGCACTACCGCATCATCGACTTCAAGCGCAACAAGCTGGGCATCCCGGCGCGCGTGGAACGCATCGAATACGATCCGAACCGCACCGCCCACATCGCCCTGCTGTGCTACGTCGATGGTGAGCGTCGCTACATCATCGCCCCGAAGGGCCTGAAGGCCGGTGATCAGGTGATCGCTGGTTCGGATGCCCCGATCAAGGCCGGCAACACCCTGCCGCTGCGCAACATCCCGGTCGGCACCACCATCCACTGCATCGAGCTGAAGCCGGGCAAGGGCGCTCAGATCGCTCGCGCCGCTGGTGCGGCCGTGCAGCTGGTGGCTCGCGAAGGCATCTACGCCACCCTGCGCCTGCGCTCGGGTGAAATGCGCAAGGTTCCGGTCGAGTGCTGCGCCACCATCGGCGAAGTCGGCAACGACGAGCACAGCCTGGAAAAGCTGGGCAAGGCCGGTGCCAAGCGTTGGCGCGGCGTCCGCCCGACCGTTCGTGGTGCTGCCATGAACCCGGTTGACCACCCGCACGGTGGTGGTGAGGCCAAGGCCGGCCAGGGTAACCCGCATCCGGTCACCCCGTGGGGTGTTCCGACCAAGGGTTACAAGACGCGCCATAACAAGCGCACTCAGCAGTTCATCGTCCGCGATCGTAGGGGCTAATCGACCATGGCACGTTCACTCAAGAAGGGCCCGTTCGTCGATCACCACCTCGTCAAGAAGGTGGAGGCCGCTGCGGGCAGCAAGAAGCCGATCAAGACCTGGTCGCGCCGTTCGATGATCCTGCCTGACATGGTAGGCATCACCATTGCCGTGCATAACGGCAAGAACCACATCCCGGTTCTCGTCAACGAGAACATGGTCGGCCACAAGCTCGGCGAATTTGCCATCACCCGGACCTTCAAGGGTCACGGTGGTGACAAGAAGTCGGGCAAGTAAGGAGAGATGACAATGGAAGCGAAAGCCATCCTGCGCACTGCGCGCATCTCCCCGCAGAAGGCTCGTCTGGTCGCTGACCAGGTGCGCGGTCTGCCGGCCGAACGTGCGGTCAACCTGCTGAAGTTCTCGGACAAGAAGGCTGCCCACCTGATCAAGAAGGTGGTGGAGTCGGCAATTGCCAACGCCGAGAACAACCAGGGCGCCGACGTCGACGAGCTGAAGGTTCAGACCATCATGGTTGATGAAGGTCCGACCCTGAAGCGTTTCATGGCGCGGGCGAAAGGCCGCGGTACCCGCATCCTCAAGCGCACCAGCCACATCACTGTGGTTGTGGGCGCCGCCAAGTAAGCGGATAAGGAAAAGACCATGGGTCATAAAGTTCATCCGATTGGTATCCGCCTCGGCATTTCCAAGGACTGGAACTCCAAGTGGTACGCCAACAAGGCCGAGTTCGCCGGTTACCTGGCAGCCGACCTGAAAGTGCGCGAAATGCTGCGCAAGAAGCTGGCCCAGGCCGGCATCAGCAAGATCCTGATCGAGCGTCCGGCCAAGACCGCTCGCGTGACGATCCACACCGCCCGTCCGGGCGTGGTGATCGGCAAGCGCGGTGAGGACATCGAGAAGCTGCGCAAGGAAGTGAGCGAGATGATGGGCGTCCCGGCGCACATCAACGTCACCGAAGTGCGCAAGCCGGAACTGGACGCGCAGCTCGTTGCCGAGTCGATCGCCCAGCAGCTGGAGCGTCGCATCATGTTCCGCCGTGCAATGAAGCGCTCGGTCGGCAACGCGATGCGCCTGGGTGCCCTGGGCATCAAGGTCAACGTTGGTGGCCGCCTCAACGGTGCTGAAATCGCCCGTTCGGAGTGGTACCGCGAAGGCCGCGTGCCGCTGCACACCCTGCGTGCCGACATCGACTATGGCTTCGCTGAAGCCAAGACGACCTACGGCATCATCGGCATCAAGGTCTGGATCTACAAGGGCGAGGTCTTCGATTTCTCCCAGGTTGGCCAGGAAAAGCAGGACGACACCCCGTCGCGCAACGATCGTCACGATCGCGGCGACCGTGGTGACCGTCAGCGCCCGGCCCGTGAAGCGAGGTAACGACAATGTTGCAACCCAAGCGAACCAAGTACCGCAAGGTACACAAGGGCCGTAACGATGGCCTGAGCTGGAGCGCCAACGCTGTCAGCTTCGGCGAATACGGCCTGAAGGCAACCGCACACGGTCAGCTGACCGCGCGTCAGATCGAAGCGGCCCGCCGCTCGATCAGCCGCTACGTCAAGCGCGGCGGCAAGATGTGGATCCGCGTGTTCCCCGACAAGCCCATCACCAAGAAGCCCATCGAAGTTCGAATGGGTTCGGGTAAGGGTAACGTGGAATACTGGGTGGCCCAGATCCAGCCCGGCCGCATGATCTATGAAATCGAGGGTGTTTCCGAGGAAGTGGCTCGCGAGGCGTTCCGCCTGGCCGCCGCCAAGCTCTCGGTCACCACCACTTTCGTGACCCGTACGGTGCGCTGATGGATATCAAAACTCTCCGTGAAAAGTCGGCTGACGAACTCAAGGCCCACCTGATCGACCTGCGTAAGGAACAGTTCTCTGTCCGTATGCAGCAGGTCACCGGCCAGCTGCCGAAGACCCACGACATTCGCCGGGTCCGTCGCGAGATTGCTCGCGTCAAGACCCTGCTCGGCAGCACGAAGTAAGGATGGCCGCTATGAGCGACAATACTGAAAAGAAGACGCTGCGCACGGTCGAAGGCCGTGTCGTCAGCAACAAGATGGACAAGACGGTTACCGTCCTGGTTGAGCGTCAGGTCAAGCACGCGCTGTACGGCAAGTACATCAAGCGCTCGACCAAGCTGCACGCCCACGATGCCGACAACGCCTGCAAGGAAGGCGATGTCGTCCGCGTGACCGAGATTGCTCCGATGTCCAAGACCAAGAACTGGCGCGTGGTGGAAGTCATCACGCGTGCGGCTGAATAAGGAGTCTGAATCATGATCCAGATGCAGAGCTACCTTGACGTCGCGGACAATTCGGGTGCCAAGCAGGTGATGTGCTTCAAGGTGCTGGGTGGTTCCAAGCGCCGTTACGCCGGCATCGGCGACATCATCAAGGTCACCGTGAAGGATGCGATTCCGCGCGGCAAGGTCAAGAAGGGTGAAGTGTATGACGCCGTCGTGGTGCGTACCCGCAAGGGTGTGCGTCGCGCCGACGGTTCGCTGATCCGCTTCGACGGCAACGCTGCCGTCCTGCTGAACAACAAGCAGGAGCCGATCGGTACCCGTATCTTCGGGCCGGTGACCCGTGAACTTCGTTCGGAGAAGTTCATGAAGATCGTCTCGCTCGCTCCCGAAGTGCTGTGAGCGACAGGAGATAATCATGGCTAACCGTATCAAGAAGGGCGACCAGGTTGTCGTCAACGCTGGCAAGGACAAGGGCAAGCAGGGCGAAGTCGTCCGCGTCGACGGCGACCGTGTGGTCGTCGCCAACGTGAACATCGTCAAGCGCCACACCAAGCCGAACCCGCAGGCAGGTGTTGCCGGCGGCGTGGTCGAGCGCGAAGCTTCGATCCATATCTCCAACGTGAACGTGCTGAACCCGGCTTCGGGCAAGGGCGAACGCGTTGGCTTCAAGGTGCTGGAGGATGGACGCAAACTGCGTGTGTTCCGCTCCAGCGGTGAGGCGCTCGACGCCTGAGGAATGTGAAGATGACTTCCCGTCTCGAAAAGATCTACAAGGAAGAAGTGGTGCCGGCGCTGATGAAGCAGTTCGGCTACACCAATCCGATGGAAGTACCGAAGCTCGTCAAGGTCACCCTGAACATGGGTGTCGGCGAGGCTGCCACCAACAAGAAGATCCTGGAAAACGCCGTCGCGGACATGACCAAGATTTCCGGCCAGAAGCCGGTTGTCACCAAGTCGCGTATCTCGGTTGCGTCGTTCAAGATCCGTGATGGTTGGCCGATCGGCTGCAAGACCACGCTGCGTCGCCACAAGATGTACGAGTTCCTGGACCGCCTGATCAACATCTCGCTGCCGCGCGTGCGCGACTTCCGTGGTGTTTCCGGTCGTTCCTTCGACGGCCGCGGCAACTTCAACATGGGTGTGAAGGAACAGATCATCTTCCCGGAAATCGACTTCGACGCCGTCGACGCGATCCGCGGTATGGATATCGCCATCACCACCACTGCGAAGACCGACGCGGAAGCGAAGGCGCTGCTGGCAGCGTTCAAGTTCCCGTTCCGTAACTGATCTGTCGAGGAAACCGAAATGGCAAAGACCTCCATGGTCAACCGCGACATCAAGCGGGAAAAGCTGGCCAAGAAGTACGCTGAGAAGCGTGCGGCTCTGAAGAAGATCGTGTCCTCCGTGGACGCGACCTACGAAGAGAAGATCGACGCCGCAACCAAGCTGGCCAAGCTGCCGCGCGATTCGTCGCCGAGCCGTCAGCGCAACCGTTGCGAGCTGTCGGGTCGTCCGCGTGGCGTGTACAGCAAGTTCGGCCTCGGCCGCAACAAGCTGCGCGAAGCCACCATGCGTGGCGACGTCCCGGGCCTGCGCAAGGCCAGCTGGTAATCCCAGCCGGCCCTGCGATCAGCAGCCCCTGCAGGGGCCGCTGAACCGGGGAGGGGAGGCGTTCAGCTTCCTTTCTGCGAAAAAACCCGAAGAGCCCGACGCAAGTCGGGCTCTTTTGGCGTATACTCCCGCGTCTTGCCCTGTGCAGACGGGGTTGTAGGAGTGGGCCTGGCCCGCTGCATCAAGGGACCTGGCCCGTTTCCAGGAGACAACAGATTTTCGCGAAAGCGGATATCGGTGCACTCAAAGGTACTCATATGAGCATGACTGATCCCATCGCCGACCTGCTGGTCCGCATCAAGAATGCGGCCGCAGTTGGCAAGCAGACGGTGAAAGCCCCGTCGTCCAAGATCAAGGTTGCGATCGCCCAGGTCCTGAAGGACGAGGGTTACATCACCGACCTGCGCGTGACCCAGCTGGAAAACAACAAGTCCGAGCTGGAAATCGTGCTGAAGTATTTCGAAGGCAAGCCGGTCATCGCGACCCTGAAGCGCTTCTCGCGTTCGGGCCTGCGCCAGTACCGCGGCAAGAGCGAGCTGCCGAAGGTCATGAACGGCCTGGGTATCTCCATCATTTCCACCTCCAAGGGCATCATGACTGATGCGCAGGCGCGCCAGCTGGGCGTCGGCGGCGAAGTCCTGTGCTTCGTGGCCTAAGGCGAAAGGAGTAGAACTATGTCCCGCGTAGCCAAGAAGCCGATCACCCTGGGTAAGGTTGAACTGAACGTCCAGTCGGACAGCGTCACCGCCAAGGGCCCGAAGGGCACCCTGTCGCTGGCCAAGCCGGCCGGCATTGCCATCAACGTCGACAATGGCGTTGCCACCCTGAGCACCGAGAACGCCGAGCTGGTCGCACTGACCGGCACCGTGCGTGCGATCCTGTCCAACATGGTCAAGGGCGTGTCCGAAGGCTTCGAGCGCAAGCTGGAGCTGGTTGGCGTGGGTTACCGCGCTGCCATGCAGGGCAAGGACCTGAGCCTGTCGCTGGGCTTCTCGCACCCGGTCGTGTTCGTGGCGCCGGAAGGCATCACCATCACCACCCCGACCCAGACCGAGATCCTGGTCCAGGGCGCTGACAAGCAGGTCGTCGGTGAAGTCGCCGCCAAGATCCGTGCGTTCCGCAAGCCGGAGCCGTACAAGGGCAAGGGCGTGAAGTACTCCGACGAAGTCATCATCCGTAAGGAAGCCAAGAAGGCGTAAGTGCGAGTCCCTCGCAAGAGCCCGCACATCCATGTGCGGACTCCTCAGGGAGAAGCCCATCCTTCAGCTTTCAAGGAATAATCAAAATGAACAAGAACATCGCCCGCCTGCGTCGCGCCAAGTCGACCCGCGCCCACATCCGTGAGCTCGGCGTCGCCCGCCTGTCGGTGCTGCGCACCGGCCAGCACCTGTACGCCCAGGTCTTCACCGCTGACGGTTCGAAGGTGCTGGCTGCCGCCAACACCACCCAGACCGACGTCAAGGAAGGCCTGAAGAACGGCAAGAACGCCGATGCCGCTGCCAAGGTTGGCCGCATCGTCGCCGAGCGCGCCAAGGCCGCCGGCGTCGAGAAGGTTGCCTTCGATCGTTCGGGCTACCGCTACCACGGCCGCATCAAGGCCCTGGCAGAAGCGGCCCGCGAAGCCGGCCTGCAGTTCTAAGGGACAAGGGCAGGGGGCCGATGGCCTCCTGCCTGCCTGCTCGCCAGCCTGAGCGAGGCTGGACGGCGCCGCTCTTCTGCAGTGGCCCACCGGAACAACGCGTCACTCCACAACCATAAGCGGCCTCGAGCCGTACATACCCAAACAACCAAGGAATCAACATGGCAGAAGAGCGTCAGCAGCGGGGTCGCGATCGCGACCGTAACCGCGAAGAGAAGATCGACGACGGCATGATCGAAAAGCTGGTCGCGGTCAACCGCGTCAGCAAGACCGTCAAGGGTGGCCGCCAGTTCACCTTCACCGCCCTGACCGTTGTCGGCGACGGCGAAGGCAAGGTCGGTTTCGGTTATGGCAAGGCCCGCGAAGTGCCGGTCGCCATCCAGAAGTCGATGGAACAGGCCCGCAAGAACCTGGTCAGCGTTGACCTGAACAACGGCACCCTGTGGCACACCATCAAGGATGGTCACGGCGCAGCCCGCGTGTTCATGCAGCCGGCTTCGGAAGGTACCGGCGTGATCGCCGGCGGTGCCATGCGCGCCGTGCTGGAAGCCGTTGGCGTGAAGAACGTGCTGGCCAAGGCCACCGGTTCGCGCAACCCGATCAACCTGGTGCGTGCCACCGTGAAGGGCCTGTCTGCTGCGCAGTCGCCGGCTCGCATCGCGGCCAAGCGCGGCAAGAAGGTGGAGGAACTCAACCATGGCTAATGAGTCCAACAAGACTGTGAAGGTCCGCCTGGTGCGTGGCCTGCGTGGTACCCAGTCGCGTCACCGCCTGTCGGTGCGTGCCCTGGGCCTGAACAAGCTCAACGATGTGCGTGAACTGAAGGACAGCCCGCAGGTACGCGGCCTGATCAACAAGGTTCAGTACCTCGTCCAGGTTGAGGAGTAATCGACCATGACTCTGCGTCTCAATGAACTGAGCCCGGCACCGGGCGCCCGCACCGAGCGCACCCGCGTCGGCCGCGGTATCGGCTCGGGCCTGGGCAAGACTGCCGGCCGCGGCCACAAGGGTTCGTTCGCCCGTAAGGGTGGCGGCAAGATCAAGGCTGGCTTCGAAGGCGGCCAGACCCCCATGCAGCGCCGTCTGCCGAAGATCGGCTTCCGTTCGCCGATCGCCAAGGACACCGCTGAAGTGCTGCTGTACGCGCTGGACAAGCTGCCGGCCGGTGAGATCGATTTCGCCGCCCTGCGTGCTGCCAAGCTGGTCCCGAGCACCGCAAAGAAGGCCAAGGTCGTCGTCAAGGGCGAAGTGACCAAGGCGTTCACCCTGAAGGGTATTGCTGCCACGGCGGGTGCCAAGGCTGCAATCGAAGCTGCCGGCGGCAGCGTAACGGAGTAAGAAAATCATGGCGCAAGCTGGCATCGGTAACCTCGCGGGCGGAATGGGCAAGTTCACTGAACTTCGCCAACGTTTGCTGTTCGTCGTCGGGGCTTTGATCGTCTATCGCATCGGCTGCTACGTGCCGGTGCCGGGCGTCAATCCCGATGCCATGCTTGCCATGATGCAACAGCAGGGCGGCGGCATCGTGGACATGTTCAACATGTTCTCGGGCGGCGCCCTGCACCGTTTCAGCATCTTCGCGCTGAACGTGATGCCGTACATCTCGGCATCGATCGTGATGCAGCTGGCCGTGCACATCTTCCCCGCCCTGAAGGCGATGCAGAAGGAAGGTGAGTCCGGCCGCCGCAAGATCACCCAGTATTCGCGCATCGGCGCCGTGCTGCTGGCAGTGGTGCAGGGCGGCTCGATCGCGCTGGCCCTGCAGGGCCAGGTCTCGCCGTCGGGCGCTCCGGTCGTGTATGCGCCGGGCATGGGCTTCGTGCTCACTGCCGTGGTCGCACTGACCGCCGGCACCATGTTCCTGATGTGGGTCGGTGAGCAGGTCACCGAGCGCGGCATCGGCAACGGCGTGTCGCTTATCATCTTCGCCGGTATCGTGGCGGGCCTGCCGGGTGCGGTCATCCACACCTTCGACGCCTACCGCGACGGCAACATCCAGTTCATCCAGCTGCTGCTGATCGCCATCGTCGTGCTCGCCTTCACCTTCTTCGTGGTGTTCGTCGAGCGTGGCCAGCGCCGGATCACGGTCAATTACGCGCGCCGCCAGGGTGGTCGCAACGCGTACATGAACCAGACCTCGTTCCTGCCGCTGAAGCTCAACATGGCCGGCGTCATCCCGGCGATCTTCGCCTCGAGCCTGCTGGCCTTCCCGGCCACCCTGGCCATGTGGTCCGGCCAGGCCGCCAACCAGAGCAGCTTCGGCCAGGTCCTGCAGAAGGTCGCCAACGCCCTGGGCCCGGGCGAGCCGCTGCACATGATCGTGTTCGCTGCGCTGATCACCGGTTTCGCGTTCTTCTATACCGCGCTGGTGTTCAACTCGCAGGAAACCGCCGACAACCTGAAGAAGTCCGGTGCGCTGATTCCGGGCATCCGTCCGGGCAAGGCGACCGCCGACTACATCGACGGCGTGCTGACCCGCCTGACCGCGGCCGGCTCGGCGTACCTGGTGATCGTCTGCCTGCTGCCGGAACTGATGCGCACGCAGCTGAACGCCTCGTTCTACTTCGGTGGTACTTCGCTGCTGATCGTGGTGGTGGTGGTGATGGACTTCATCGCCCAGGTGCAGGCGCACCTGATGTCCCACCAGTACGAGAGCCTGCTGAAGAAGGCCAACCTGAAGGGTGGCAACCGCGGCGGTTTTGCCCGCGGCTGATAGGCCTGTTATACTTTCGTCTTCCTGACGTGATGGTCCCTCCGCTTCGCGGACTCCGGCCACACAAACGAAGGGCGGCCCCCGCAGCGGTTCCGGGTGGGGGTGTGATGAGGTGGTCCCGCGCTGGAGTAGCGCGGGCGGCCCCGGGGGAAACCCCAGGTCCAACCCCATCCGGCGCCGGAGCCTGGGCACACTCCCCAGGCCGGGTTCATGAAACCAATGGTTTCACGGGCTTCCATGTAAACCGGAACCTTGTTAGTATCGCTAGTTTACTTTTTTGATCCATCCTGCCGGATTGGCGTGCCCGAGGCGCGCTGTCGGCCATCACTCAGCTGGAGAACCGCGTCATGGCGCGTATTGCAGGCGTCAACCTGCCAGCCCAGAAGCATGTCTGGGTCGGGTTGCAAAGCATTTACGGCATCGGCCGTACCCGTTCGAAGAAGGTCTGCGAAGTCGCAGGCGTTGCTTCGACCACCAAGATCCGCGATCTGTCGGAGCCGGAAATCGAGCGCCTGCGCGCCGAAGTCGGCAAGTACATCGTGGAAGGCGATCTGCGCCGTGAAATCGGTATCGCGATCAAGCGCCTGATGGACCTGGGCTGCTACCGCGGCCTGCGTCACCGTCGTGGCCTCCCGCTGCGTGGCCAGCGCACCCGTACCAACGCCCGCACCCGCAAGGGTCCGCGCAAGGCGATCAAGAAGTAAGGGACTGAGAAATGGCTAAGCCCGCTGCTAAGACCAAGAAGAAGATCAAGCGCGTCGTCACCGACGGCGTTGCCCACGTCCACGCTTCGTTCAACAACACCATCGTCACCATCACCGACCGCCAGGGCAATGCTCTGTCGTGGGCGACCTCCGGTGGCGCTGGCTTCCGCGGTTCGCGCAAGTCGACCCCGTTCGCTGCCCAGGTGGCTGCTGAAAAGGCCGGTCGTGCTGCGCTGGACTACGGCGTGAAGTCGCTGGAAGTCCGCATCAAGGGCCCGGGTCCGGGCCGTGAGTCGGCCGTGCGTTCGTTGAACAACGTCGGCTACAAGATCACCAACATCATCGACGTGACGCCTATCCCGCACAACGGGTGCCGTCCGCCGAAGAAGCGTCGCGTCTAAAGGGAGCGATAAGAAATGGCTCGTTATATCGGTCCTACCTGTAAGCTCGCCCGCCGCGAAGGCGCCGACCTGTCCCTGAAGAGCCCGGCGCGTGCGCTGGACTCGAAGTGCAAGCTGGAGCAGAAGCCCGGCCAGCACGGCGCCACTGCCCGCAAGGGCAAGCTGTCCGACTACGCCACCCAGCTGCGTGAAAAGCAGAAGGTCAAGCGTATCTACGGCCTGCTGGAGCGTCAGTTCCGCAACTACTACAAGAAGGCCTCGACCAAGAAGGGCAACACCGGCGAGAACCTGCTGCAGCTGCTGGAAACCCGCCTGGACAACGTCGTCTACCGCATGGGCTTCGCCGTGACCCGTCCGGCTGCCCGTCAGCTGGTGTCGCACCGCGGCGTCACCGTGAATGGCAAGTCGGTCAACCTGGCTTCGTACCAGGTCAAGGCTGGCGACGCCATCGCCCTGTCTGAAAAGGCTGCCAAGCAGCTGCGCGTCCAGGAAGCCCTGACCGTCGCCGCCCAGCATGACCTGAGCCCGTCGTGGGTTGAAGTGGATTCCGGGAAGTTCACCGGCATCTTCAAGGCTGTTCCGGATCGTTCGGATCTGCCTGCGGACATCAACGAAGCGCTGATCGTCGAGCTGTATTCGAAGTAATTCACATTGGAGAGCCCCCGGCGACGGCCGGGGGTTCACTAGGAGAACCCGCAACATGACGGTTACCGCCAACCAGGTTCTGCGTCCTCGCGGTCCGCAGATCGAACGCCTTACCGACACCCGTGCAAAGGTCGTTATCGAACCTTTGGAGCGGGGTTACGGGCATACGCTGGGTAATGCCCTGCGTCGCGTGCTGCTGTCGTCCATCCCGGGCTTCGCCATCACGGAAGTCGAAATCGACGGCGTGTTGCATGAGTACACCACGGTCGAAGGTCTGCAGGAGGACGTGCTCGAAGTCCTGCTGAACCTGAAGGACGTGGCCATCCGTATGCACTCCGGCGACAGCGCCACCCTGTCCCTGTCCAAGCAGGGCCCGGGCGTTGTCACCGCTGCCGACATCAAGGTCGACCACAATGTGGAGATCCTGAACGGCGACCATGTGATCTGCCACCTGACCAAGGATACGGCGATCAACATGCGTCTGAAGATCGAACGTGGTTTCGGCTACCAGCCGGCTGCCGCGCGTCGTCGTCCGGACGAAGAAACCCGTGCCATCGGCCGCCTGGTCCTGGATGCCTCGTTCTCGCCGGTCCGCCGTGTCGCCTACGCCGTGGAAGCGGCGCGTGTCGAACAGCGTACCGACCTGGACAAGCTGGTCATCGATATCGAGACCAACGGCACCATCGATGCCGAGGAAGCCGTGCGCACCGCCGCCGACATCCTCAGCGACCAGCTGTCGGTGTTCGGTGACTTCACCCACCGCGACCGCGGTGCGGCCAAGCCGGCCAACAACGGCGTGGATCCGGTGCTGCTGCGCCCGATCGACGATCTGGAGCTGACCGTGCGTTCGGCCAACTGCCTGAAGGCTGAAAGCATCTACTACATCGGCGATCTGATCCAGAAGACCGAAGTGGAGCTGCTGAAGACCCCGAACCTGGGCAAGAAGTCGCTCACCGAGATCAAGGAAGTGCTGGCTCAGCGCGGCCTGTCCCTCGGCATGAAGCTGGAGAACTGGCCGCCGGCCGGCGTCGCCAGCCACGGCATGCTGGGCTGATATCGGTAATGCCTGGAGGCTCCACCGCTTGCGGTGGAGCCTTCAACGCAACACACCATGCCACGACGAACCACAGGTTCGCGGGCAGGTCGTCCAGGACGGGCGGCCAGGACCAACCGCAGTCCGCGCAGTAACGCCAGGATGGCGACAACGATCCACACAGCCGCATCATTAACCAAGGAATATCACCATGCGTCACCAGAAGTCTGGCCGTAAGTTCAGCCGCACCAGCGCGCACCGCGAAGCGATGTTCAAGAACATGGCCGCCTCGCTGTTCAAGCACGAGCTGATCAAGACCACCCTGCCGAAGGCCAAGGAACTGCGCCGCGTTGCCGAGCCGCTGATCACCCTGGCCAAGGTCGACTCGGTCGCCAACCGCCGTCTGGCCTTCGCCCGCCTGCGCGACAACGAAGCCGTGGGCAACCTGTTCACCATCCTGGGCCCGCGCTACGCGAACCGTCCGGGCGGCTACCTGCGCCTGCTGAAGTGCGGTTTCCGCGCCGGCGACAACGCACCGATGGCCTACGTCGAGCTGGTTGACCGTCCGGTCGTGGCCGAGGAAGTGGCCGAGTAATCGGACCGCTCCAACGCGACACAGCGAAAGCCCGGCGCCTGCCGGGCTTTTGCGTTTCCAGGGGGCGGATTCCTTTCCGCAGGAAAGGGCTCTGACCCCAAGCAGGCAGCACCGCAGGTCAGATCCCTTTGCATTCGCAAAGGGATCCGACCCGCACCGTTCCGACAGGCGTCACCTGTGGCGGTTCGAATGGGGCGCGCTCTCGGTTACGCTTGGCGCCTTGATCCATTCGAGCGTTGACGATGAATCCACTGCGCTGGCCCTTCCGCGCCCAGTTCTTCCTGGGCTTCCTGATCTGCGCGGGCCTGCTCGGCTACGCGATCTTCCTGCAGCTGAAGATGGGCCTGGAGCCGTGCCCGCTGTGCATCTTCCAGCGCCTGGCTTTTGCCGCGCTGGGTCTGTTGTTCCTGATCGGTGCGCTGCACGGGCCGTCCAACCGTCCCGGCCGCGCCACCTACGGCGTGCTCGCCTTCATCGCGGCGGCCGTCGGCGTGGGCATCGCTGCGCGCCACGTCTACGTGCAGATGCTGCCGCCGGAGATGGGCGCGACCTGTGGCCCGCCGCTGAGCTTCCTGCGCGAGACCATGGGGCCGCTGGAAGTGTTCCGCACGGTGCTGACCGGTACCGGCAACTGCGGCAACATCGACTGGACGTTCCTGGGCCTGACCATGCCGATGTGGTCGGGCGTGTGGTTCGTGCTGCTGGCGCTGTGGGCACTGGTGGTGTCGCTGCGCAAGGTCAAGCGCTGAAGCAGGATGGGGTCGGAGCCCTTTGCATCGCAAAGGGCTCTGACCCCATTCCCGGTGCGGGGTCAGAGCCCTTTCCTGCGGAAAGGGATCCGACCCCTGTCTCCTCAGAAGTCCTGCTGCAGGCTCAGGTAGGCGCCGCGGCGCGGTCCCCATTGCGGGGCGAACACGCCGACACCGCCGCCATCGCGCAGCTGGTAGCTGCGATCCAATGCGTTGATCACGGCCAGCTGCACGTGCAGCGGATGGCCGCTGTCGGCATTGAAATCATGCCCGGCGCTGAGGTTCACCTGCAGGTAGGACGGCAGCTCGCCGCCGTTGGGCACGCCCTCGATATCCGAACGCAGGCCGCTGCCGAACACGTAGTTGGCACCGACCCGGTTGTGCCCGGCGAAGGCGTAGCTGAAGCCCCCCGACGACGTCAGCTTCTGGTCGTGGTCCAGGTGGATCCAGTGGTCGGCCACATAGGCCAGCGCGTCCGGATCGAGGTTGTACTGGCTGGTGATGACCTGGGTGCCGATGGCCTTGTTGTACGCCGCGTTGAAGTAGGCGCTGAACGGACCGTTGCTGTAGTCGGCACTGAACTCCAGCCCACGGATATGGCCGCGGCGGTAGTTGAACGTCGAGTAGATGTAGGCGGCGCCGAACTGGCCTTCATCCTGCAGGCGCGCGACGCGGCGGTCGTACGCGTCCAGGCCCAGGGTCAGGTGTTCACCCAGCTGCTGCGAGACGCCGATGTCGTAGTAGTCGCTGCGTTCGGCCAGCGGAATGTTGTTGCCGCCGCCCGGCTGCTGGTTGGTGGTGCCGTCGTACAGGGCGATATCGCTGCTGGCGATCAGCTCACTGGCCGGTGGCGTGAAGTAACGCGAATAGCCGGCATGCACGGTGGTGCTGTCGCTGGCATTCCAGACCGCGCCCACGCGGGGGCTGAGCTGGCCCTCGGTACGGCCGAAGGCCTTGTAGCGATCACCGCGCAGGCCGTAGTTCACTGTCCAGTCGTCGCCGATCTTCCACTCATCCTGCACGTACACCGCCAGCGTGCTGGCGTGGAAGGCGCTGCGGTCTGGAATCAGCAGTGGCGTGGTGCTGGATTGCTGGCCGGCGCCATCGACCGGGAACACCCAGCTGTTGTTGCTGGCGCGCGCATTCTCGTAGTTGCCGTACAGGCCGTAGCGCAGCGTGTGGTCGTTGCCCAGCGGGGTGGAGAAGTCGGCCTGCAGCGTGTTGGCGCGGTTGCTGCGCTGGACCTGCGAGGCGACGCCACTGAATACCAGATCGCCGATGACATCCGGGTTGAACGCCACGTCGCTGTAGCGCTGCCCGGCGGACAGCTGGTAGGCGGTGCCGCCCAGCGTGCCCTGCAGCACCAGCATGCCGAAGCGGGTGGTCTCGCGCTGGGTTTCATCCAGCTGGCTGGAGTCGAAGGTGCTCGTGTCCAGGTAACCGAACTGCGGGGTCTGCCCGGGATTGACCGGGATCTGGAAGCGATTGTTGGCGAAACCGGCGAACACGCTCAGACGGGTGTTCTCGTTGACCAGGTAGGTCAGGTCGGCGAAGGCTTTGCCCTGGTGCGTGTCGTCGTGCAGCGGCTTGCGCGAGCGGGTCGGGTTCTCCAGGCCGACCTCGTTCTGGTCGTAGTTGCCGGTCAGGAACCAGCTCCAGCGTCCTTGATTGCCCCACCAGGAGGCATTCGGATTGATCTTGCCGAACGAGCCTGCGGTCAGACCGGCGCTGCCGCCATTGCCGAGCTCGGCGCCGCTGCGGGTGGTGATGTCGACCACCGCAGCGGTGCGCTCGCCGAACTGCGCCGGCAGCGCCCCGTCCATCAGGCGGATGCTCTTGATGGTGCGGGCATCCAGGGTCTGGCCGAAGCCGGAGATCGATTCGGGCAGCAGTACGCCGTTGATGCGGTACTGCAGGTTCGCGTGGTCGCCGCGCACGTGCACGCCACCGTACGAATCCTGGACCACGCCCGGAGCCTGCAGCAGCACCTGGCTGAGCGGCGCGGAGGCACCCAGCGGTTGCTTCTGGATGTCCTCGGCGGTGATCTGGTACTGGCTGCTGCCGATGTCCGGCGACAGCGCATTGCGGGCCTGGTCGAGCTGGGCGCTGACAGTGACCGTGTCGAGGTCCTTCACGGGAGCGGCGGCATCGGCGGCCATAGCGAGGGTGGGCAGACTGGCCAGGGTCAGGGCGAAGGTAATGCCGGTAGCGAGCAGGGAGGGCTTCATGGCAGATAGGCTGTGGAAGGGGCCGACGGGGACGAAGTGTTACTTCGTAACAGTGCGTGGCGAATCATGCGCCTGTCCGGGCGGCCGTGGCCATGCGGTTTCTGGCCGATCGCGATGCCCTTTCCCCGGCGTTCAGTCATGTGCAGGGCGTGCCCAACCCTTTGCGCCAGCGGCTGGCTCTGCGACCATGACCGCCCCCCTCCCCGGAAGTCTGCAATGAGCCTGTCCGCCGTTCCGCCCGTCCTCGATCCTGCCGCGACCGCCGCTGGCGCTGCCTGGTCGCCGGAGAGCTGGCGCGGCAAGACCGCGCTGCAGATGCCGACCTACCCTGACCCGGTGGCGCTGGACGCCGCCCTGCACGAACTGAAGCGGCTACCGCCGCTGGTCACCTCGTGGGAGATCCTGGCGCTGAAGCAGCAGTTGGCCGAGGCCCAGGAAGGCAAGCGTTTCCTGCTGCAGGGCGGCGACTGCGCCGAGAACTTCAGCGACTGCGAATCGGGCACGATTTCCAACCGGTTGAAAGTGCTGCTGCAGATGAGCCTGGTGCTGGTGCATGGCCTTCGCCAGCCGGTGATCCGCGTCGGGCGCTTTGCCGGCCAGTACGCCAAGCCGCGTTCGGCCGATACCGAGACCCGCGACGGCGTGACCTTGCCCAGCTACCGCGGCGATGTGATCAATGCGCCGGCGTTCACCGAGGCGGCGCGCCTGCCGGATCCGAAGCGGATGCTGCAGGCGCATGCGCATTCGGCGATGACCATGAACTTCGTGCGTGCGCTCATCGATGGCGGCTTCGCCGACCTGCATCATCCGGAGTACTGGAACCTGGAGTGGGTGCGGCATTCGCCGCTGGCCGCCGAGTACCAGAAGATGGTGGCGTCGATCGGTGATGCGGTGCACTTCATGGAAACCCTGGCCGGGGCCCGCGTGCACAACCTCAACCGCATCGACTTCTACACCTCGCATGAAGCGCTGCTGCTGCCCTACGAGCAGGCGCTGACCCGGCAGGTGCCGCGCCAGCAGGGCTGGTTGAACCTGAGCACGCATTACCCGTGGATCGGCATGCGCACCGCCGCGCTTGACGGCGCGCACGTGGAATACCTGCGTGGCGTGCGCAATCCGATTGCGATCAAGGTCGGCCCGTCGGTGACGCCGGACCAGCTGCTGCGCCTGATCGATGTGCTCAACCCGCATGACGAGCCAGGGCGACTGAGCTTCATCCACCGCATGGGGGCAGCGCAGATTGCCGATAAGCTGCCGCCGCTGCTGGACGCGGTCAAGCGCGATGGCCGTCGCGTGCTGTGGGTGTGCGATGCGATGCATGGCAACACCGAAAGCACCGCCAATGGCTTCAAGACGCGCCGCTTCGACAACGTGCGTGGCGAAGTGGAGATGTCGTTCGATCTGCATGCGGCCGCAGGCACGCGACTGGGCGGTGTGCACCTGGAACTGACCGGCGAAGACGTGACCGAATGCACCGGTGGCGCGCGCGAACTGACCGAGCGCGACCTGGAACGCGCGTATCGTTCGACGGTGGACCCGCGGTTGAACTACGAGCAGTCGCTGGAGATCGCGATGGCGATCGTGCGCAAGCAGGAGCAGGTGCGGTAAGGGTTTTTTCGGCAGGGCTTGCAGCCCTGCACCTGCCAGAAGCCGAAGCAACAGCAACGGCAGAAGCGGGCATTCCGTGGGATGGCGGGGCGATGTGGGCAGGCAGGACACGCCGTGAACCCCCCTCCGGGGTCCGGCCCAGCCGCTGGCGGCTGGGCGTTCGGGCGCATGCGAAGCAGTGCTTCGCAAGCAAAGCGCCCTCACCCATGGGGGCTCGATGGCGCCATCCATGGCGCCAACGGTCCTGCCTGCCCACATCGCCCCACCTTTGACAGATTCCGGCAGCTGTTGGTAGGTGTCGACCTTGGTCGGCACATCTGTCAGATGTCGAATGAGTCATCCACGCATGGCGTGGATCTACTGGCAACTGCGGCGATTGGCATGCGCGGCTGGTGGTAGGTGTCGACCGTTGGTCGACACGATTTTTCTGTCAGATAGCAGTATTCAAAATGGGCTCCGACTCCGTGCCGACCAACGGTCGGCACCCACCATCAGCAGCAGGTTCCGACAGATCCGGTTACGGGGCGTGAGCCGCATGGGCCCGAGGCATGCCTCGGGCGGGTTGGGCAGGACGCCCAACCCCGGTCTTGCCGTGTGCGCAGGAAAGCGCACACGAGCAAGCGGCGACCGAGCCTCCATGGGCGAGGGCGCTTTGCTCGCGAAGCACTGCTTCGCAAGCGCCCGAACGCACAGCAGCCAGCGGCTGGGCCGGACCGCGGAGCGGGATTCACGGCGTCTCCCGCAACCGGACCGACCCCGCCATCCCTCGGAATGCACGCTGTTGCTGTTGCTGTTGAGGTTGCCGGCCAGCGGCCGGCACTACCGCAGGTGCAGGGCTGCAAGCCCTGCCGACCCACGCCCCGCTTACGAACGACTGACGTGGCGCTCATGCGCCATGCGCGAGTCTGTCCACTTGGCTGTTCGAGTGGAGGTGGCAACGGTGCACTGGCAAAGCGCACAGGCATACGCATGGCCGTTGGGATTGGCCGTACTGGTGGGCGGCATCGGCGCGTGGCTGATCCTGTGGATCTACCATCGGCTGAAGGGGCGCGATCGTCGGCGCGCGCGTATCGGGCGTGTGCTCGGGCTGCCGATGGCCACCGCATGGCCGCTGCTGCTGTTGATCCCTGCATTGCAGGCCACGCCGCTGCAGGATCCCGTTCTGGGCAACCTGCAACGGGTGCTGCATATCGCGCTGACCGCGTGCTTCATCTGGCTGCTGGTGCGGGCGGTGGCGGCGGGCGAACGTGCCATCCTGCGCAGCCATCCCATCGATGTCTCCGACAACCTGGAAGCGCGCCGCATCCAGACCCAGACGCGGGTGCTCAGCCGTGTGCTGATGGGCGGCATCATCGTGCTGGGCGCATCGCTGGTGCTGCTGACCTTCCCGATGGTGCAGAAGATCGGCACCGCGCTGCTGGCCTCGGCGGGCCTGATCGGCCTGGTGGCCGGTATCGCCGCAAAGCCCGTGTTCGGCAATCTGATCGCCGGCCTGCAGATCGCAGTGACGCAGCCGATCCGGCTGGATGATGTGGTGATCGTCGAAGGCGAGTGGGGGCGCATCGAGGAGATCGGCAGCAGCTATGTGGTGGTGCGCATCTGGGATGAGCGGCGAATGGTGGTGCCGCTGACCTGGTTCATCGAGAACCCCTTCCAGAACTGGACGCGGCGCAGCGCCGACCTGCTCGGCACCGCGTTCCTGTGGCTGGACTATCGTGCCCCGGTGGCAGCGATCCGTGCCGAGCTGGAACGCATCTGCCGCGGTGAAGCGCTGTGGGATGGCAGGGTCTGCGTGACCCAGGTGACCGAGACCAGCGAGCGCGCGATCCAAGTGCGCCTGCTGGTCAGTGCGCGCAGCTCCGGTGATGCCTTCGATCTGCGCTGCCTGGTGCGCGAACGCATGCTCGATTTCCTCGCGCGCGAGCATCCGCAGTCGCTGCCGCAGGTGCGTGCGCGGCTGCAGCATGCAGACGAACTGGACATGCCGCGCGGTCCACGTGCGCGCACTGCGGATGTGCGTTCGCCGGGGGCTGAAGACGGTGAAGCGGCGATCGTGCCGGTAGAGCTGGAGCCCGAGCGGTAGCGCCGGCCGCTGGCCGGCGAGCTCGGTTCTGCCGGCCAGCGGCCGGCACTACCGCAAGCAGGATTTCGCGGCGTTACCGGAGCTCACGGCTCGCCGGCGTCGATCAGGGTGTCGGTGTCGAAGTGCGGCGGGCGTCGCGCGCGGGTGCGCTGTTCGTAGGCGTAGGCCATTTCGATCAGCTTCGGTTCGCTCCAGGCGGTGCCCATGAACAGCAGGCCGACCGGCAGGCCATTGATCTGGCCCATCGGCACGCTGAGGCTGGGATAGCCGGCGACGGCGGCGGCGCTGTAGCTCTCGCCAGGGAAGTCGTCGCCTTCGCTGCGGATCGGCCACGCCACACCGGTGGTCGGCGCCACCAGGGCATCGAGCTGGTGGGCGGCGAGGGCGGCGTCGATGCCTTCCGCGCCGGCCAGCCGGCGCGCATCGCTGCGTGCACGGATATAGGCGGGGTCGGCCAGGCCGGCGGTAGCGTCGGCCGCCACCAGCAGTTCCTGGCCGAACAGGCCCAGCTCCTGCTTGCTGTGCGCCTGGTTGAAGGCGATCAGGTCGGCCAGGCTGCGTAGTGGCGCGCGATGGGTGCTGAAGTAGCGCTCCAGCCCGGCCTTGAATTCGTACAGCAGCACCGTGCGTTCCGCCTCGGCCCAGGCGCCCTGGTTGGGCAGCTCCACCGGCACCACGAAGGCACCCGCCCGACGCAGCTCGGTGGCCGCCTGTTCGATCAGCGGCGGCATGCCGCGGTATTTCAGCAGCGGTGTCTGCAGCAGGCCGATGCGCTTGCCACGCAGGCCCTGCGGGTCCAGGCGCGCGGTGTAGTCGTACACCGCGCGGCCAGGCATGGTCGCCGTGGCCGGGTCGGCATCGTCGCGGCCGGCGATAGCGGTCAGCACGGCTGCAGCGTCGGCGACGCTGCGGGTCATCGGCCCTGCGGTGTCCTGGCTGAAGGAAATCGGGATGATGCCCTCGCGGCTGACCAGGCCGACGGTCGGCTTGAGGCCGACGATGCCATTGACCGCCGCAGGGCAGACGATGCTGCCGTCGGTTTCGGTGCCGATCGCCACGCTGGCCAGGTTGGCGGCGACCGCCACCGCGCTGCCGCTGCTGGAGCCGCAGGGCGAGTGGCTGAGGCGATAGGGATTGCGGGTCTGGCCGCCGCGTGCGCTCCAGCCGGACACCGAATCGTTGCCGCGGAAATTGGCCCACTCGCTGAGATTGGTCTTGCCCAGCACCACCGCGCCGGCGTCGCGCAGCCGGCGCACCAGGTAGGCGTCGTCCGGGCGGAACCCCTGCAGGGCCAGCGAGCCGGCGCTGGTGGCCATCGGGGCGGCGTTGATGTTGTCCTTCAGCAGTACCGGAATGCCGTGCAGCGGGCCGCGCAGGCGTCCATCACGGCGCTCGCGGTCGCGCGCAGCGGCTTCCTTCAGTGCATCCGGGTTGAGCTCGATCACCGCGCGCAGGCGCGGCCCGGTGCGGTCCAGGGTGGCGATGCGCTGCAGGTAGGCCTGGGTCAGGGTGGTGCTGTCCAGCTCACCGGCGCTCATCCGCGCCTGCAGGTCGGTGACATCGGTTTCGGCGTACGGGAACGGCACGTTGCGGCTCGCGGGTTCGGCCGCATGCGCGCTGGACGCGGCCGGGCTGCAGCCAGCCGAAAGCAGCGCAGGCAGCGCGGCAAGCAGGCAGGTCAGCAGAGGCGGCAAGGACGGGCGCATGGGGCGGCTTGGTCGGCTCCAATCCCCAGTGTAGCCGGTGCTCAGCGGTGGCGCTTGCGCAGGTCGCGGGCGAGGACGTAGACCACGATCAGGTTGATCGCCAGGATCGTCCACGATGGCCAGCCGGGATGGCGGATGATCGCGAAGATGTCGAAAGGCAGGTACAGGGAGGCGGTCAGGCAGCCCAGCCAGGAGGCCCAGGCCTTGGCCCGCCACAGGCCCCAGGCTTCGACCAGGTGCAGCAGGCCGTAGCCGATCATCCCCGCCGCGGCCAGGTGCACCGCGTCGGGGCTGATCATGTGCAGCAGCGAGGGCAGGGTGCCATGGTCCGGATCCAGGCTGAAACGCCGGATCAGGACCATGATGCCGTGCCGCAGCGGCTGCGGTCCGAGCACTTCCAGCCCGGTGGCGGCCAACAGCGCCAGCATCGCCTTGCTCGCTTCGAGCAGGGCGATGACGTGGAGGCCCGGATGCCGGTGCGGATCCGGGTTGTAGCCGCTCTGGTCCACGGGGTGCTGGCTCAGCCGCCGCGCGAAGCCTTCTTGCGGTCGCTTTCGGTCAGGAACTTCTTGCGCAGACGGATCTCCTTGGGGGTGATCTCGACCAGCTCGTCGTCTTCGATGAAGTCCAGGGCCTGTTCCAGCGAGTACTTGATCGCCGGGGTCAGCTGGATCGCGTCGTCCTTGCCCGAAGCGCGCATGTTGGTCAGCGGCTTGGTCTTGATCGCGTTGACGGTCAGGTCGTTGTCCTTGGAGTGGATGCCGACCAGCTGGCCTTCATACACGTTGTCGCCTTCGGCAGCGAAGAGCTTGCCGCGCTCCTGCAGCGGACCCAGCGAGTAGGCGGGAGTGACGCCCGGCGCATTGGCGATCATCACGCCGTTGATGCGCTTGGCGATCGCGCCCTGTTCCTTCGGACCGTAATGGTCGAACACGTGGAACAGCAGGCCCGAACCCTGGGTCAGGGTCTTGAACTCGTTCTGGAAACCGATCAGGCCACGGGCCGGGATCTGGTATTCCAGGCGCACACGGCCCTTGCCGTCCGGTTCCATGTTCTTCAGCTGGCCCTTGCGGGTACCCAGCTTTTCCATCACGCCGCCCTGGTGGATTTCTTCGATGTCCACCACCAGCTGCTCGATCGGCTCCATCATCTGGCCGTCGATTTCCTTGATGATCACTTCCGGGCGCGACACCGCCAGCTCGTAGCCTTCACGGCGCATGTTCTCGATCAGCACCGACAGGTGCAGTTCGCCGCGGCCGGAGACCAGGAACTTGTCGGCGTCTTCCAGCTGTTCGACCTTCAGTGCCACGTTGTGGACCTGCTCGCGGTCCAGGCGGTCCTTGATCTGGCGGCTGGTCAGGAACTTGCCACCGGACAGGTCCTTGTTGCCGGCGAACGGCGAGTTGTTGACCTGGAAGGTCATCGAGATGGTCGGCTCGTCGACGGTCAGCGCCGGCAGGGCTTCGGGGGTATCCGGGTGGCACAGGGTGTCGGAGATGGTCAGCTCCGGAATGCCGGAGATGGCCACGATGTCACCGGCCTCGGCCGTCTCCTGCTCGATGCGCTCCAGGCCCAGGAAGCCCAGCACCTGGGCGACCTTGCCGTTGCGCTTCTTGCCTTCACGGTCGATGACGGCGACCTGCATGTTCTTCTTCAGGGTGCCGCGCTGGATACGACCGATGCCGATCACGCCCACGAAGTTGTTGTAGTCCAGCTGGCTGATGCGCATCTGGAACGGGCCTTCCGGGTCCACTTCCGGACGCGGGGCGTGCTGCATGATTGCTTCGTACAGCGGGGTCATGTCGCCGTCGCGCACGGTGTCTTCCAGGCCGGCATAGCCGTTCAGGGCCGAGGCGTAGACGATCGGGAAGTCCAGCTGCTCATTGGTGGCGCCGAGCTTGTCGAACAGGTCGAAGACCTGGTCGATCACCCATTCCGGACGCGCGCCCGGACGGTCGATCTTGTTGACCACGACGATCGGCTTGAAGCCCATCGCGAAGGCCTTCTGGGTGACGAAGCGGGTCTGCGGCATCGGGCCGTCCATCGCATCGACCAGGATCAGCACGGTGTCGACCATCGACAGCACGCGCTCGACCTCACCACCGAAGTCGGCGTGGCCGGGGGTGTCGACGATGTTGATCCGGTTCTTGATGCCGGTCTTCTTGTCTTCCCAGGTGATGGCGGTGTTCTTGGCCAGGATGGTAATGCCGCGTTCCTTTTCCTGGTCGTTGCTGTCCATCACGCGCTCGGCGAGGACGGTACGCTCGGACAGGGTGCCGGACTGCTTCAGCAGCTGGTCGACCAGGGTGGTCTTGCCATGGTCGACGTGGGCGACGATGGCGATGTTGCGAAGATTTTCGATGGACATACGAAAGGGGGCCAGTCGGCGCCGGATTTGGAAAAAGAAGTCCAACATTATACGTCGAACTTGACGATTCGCGAAAAGGTGGATTTCACGCCTGTCACGGGACCCATTCAGCTGGGCATCCGCCGCCCCGGGCGGGGCCGCCAGGACCCGGCTGCGCGGCTCCCCGTCCGGGGGCTGAAGCGGGGCGCTTCACCAATGGTCGAAGCCGCCGCCGACACGAGGCGGGTGTAAACTAGGTGGCTAGACGCATTCCCCTTTGCATCAAGGATCTTCATGTCCCTCATCGCCACTTTCGACACCACCCAGGGCCCGATCAAGGTCGAGCTGTTCGCCGACAAGGCACCGCTGACCGTGGCCAACTTCGTGAACCTGGTCAAGCACGGCTTCTATGACGGCCTGATCTTCCACCGCGTTATCGCCGACTTCATGATCCAGGGCGGCTGCCCGCAGGGTCGTGGCACCGGCGGCCCGGGCTACAAGTTCGAAGACGAGAAGAATGGCGTGAAGCACGAGGTCGGCTCGCTGTCGATGGCCAACGCCGGCCCGAACACCAACGGCAGCCAGTTCTTCATCACCCACATCAAGACCGATTGGCTGGACGGCCGCCACACCGTCTTCGGCAAGGTCCTGGAAGGCCAGGCGATCGTCGATTCGGTCAAGCAGGGCGACGTGATCCATTCGATTACCCTGGAAGGCGACGTCGACGCCGTGCTGGCCGCCCAGGCCGACCGCGTCGCGGAGTGGAACAAGCACCTCGCCGCCTGATCCCCCTTCGAAACGGCCACCCACGGGTGGCCGTTTCCCTGTTCCCCGCCGCCCGCCAGGCCTGCGTGGCTCTGCCCGCGGCGTCCCATCAAACGCTTGCAAGCAAGAGGAAACCCCCATGAAAGCACCCGTTCGTGTTGCCGTGACCGGCGCCGCCGGCCAGATCGGTTATGCCCTGCTGTTCCGCATCGCCTCCGGCGAAATGCTGGGCAAGGACCAGCCGGTCATCCTGCAGCTGCTGGAACTGCCGGTCGACAAGGCCCAGGCCGCCCTGAAGGGCGTGATGATGGAGCTGGAAGACTGCGCCTTCCCGCTGCTGGCCGGCATGGTCGGCACCGATGATGCCGAAGTCGCGTTCAAGGACGCCGACATCGCCCTGCTGGTTGGCGCACGTCCGCGTGGCCCGGGCATGGAGCGCAAGGACCTGCTGCTGGAAAACGCCAAGATCTTCACCGCCCAGGGCGCGGCGCTGAACAAGGTCGCCAGCCGTGACGTGAAGGTGCTGGTGGTCGGCAACCCGGCCAACACCAATGCCTACATCGCCATGAAGTCGGCCCCGGACCTGAAGCCGGAAAACTTCACCGCCATGCTGCGCCTGGACCACAACCGCGCGCTGAGCCAGCTGTCGACCAAGCTCGGCAAGCCGGTCGGTGGCATGGAGAAGCTGGTCGTGTGGGGCAACCACAGCCCGACCATGTACCCGGACTACCGTTTCGCCACCGCCGATGGCGCGTCGATCGCCGATGCGATCAACGACCAGGAATGGAACGCCAACACCTTCATCCCGACCGTGGGCAAGCGCGGCGCGGCGATCATCGAAGCCCGTGGCTCGTCCTCGGCCGCTTCGGCCGCCAACGCTGCCATCGACCACGTGCGTGACTGGGTGCTGGGCAGCAACGGCAAGTGGGTCACCATGGGCGTGCCGTCCGACGGTTCCTACGGCATTCCGGAAGGCGTGATCTTCGGCTTCGCAGTGACCACCGAGAACGGCAAGTACACCCTGGTGAAGGATCTGCCGATCGACGACTTCAGCCAGAAGTACATCGACAAGACCCTGGCCGAGCTGGAAGAAGAGCGCGCCGGCGTTGCCCACCTGCTGGGCTGATGCAGGCGGTACCGGCTCGAGCCGGTACCTCTTTCATCAAGGTAGGTGTCGACCGCTGGTCGGTACATTCCCATCGAGGTAGGTACCGACCGTTGGTCGGTACATTTCCATCAAGGTAGGTACCGACCGTTGGTCGGTACGCAGAACGGGGAAGCTTCGGCTTCCCCGTTTCTGTTTGGACGGATACGGAGCCGCATGATCCACCTGCATTACATCGACGACGCGCTGCTGGTGGCCGAGAAGCCGGCCGGCCTGCTGTCCGTGCCCGGCCGCGGCGCCGAGAACCAGGATTGCGTGGTCGCGCGCCTGCAGGCGCTGTACCCGGATGCGTTGACCGTGCACCGCCTGGACCAGGTGACCTCCGGCCTGCTGCTGCATGCGCGCGGCAAGGACATGCAGGTGGCGTTGTCGATGCAGTTCGAGCAGCGCCAGGTCGGCAAGCGTTATGAAGCGATCGTGGAGGGGCTGCTTGAAGGCGATGCCGGCGACGTGGACCTGCCACTGATCGTGGACTGGCCAAACCGGCCGAAGCAGATGATCGATCACGAACGCGGCAAGCCGGCGCTGACGCGCTGGCGCGTAATGGCGCGTGATGCCGAAGCGCAGCGCACGCGCGTGGCGCTGGAGCCGGTTACTGGCCGCAGCCATCAACTGCGCCTGCACATGGCCAGTCTCGGCCATCCCATCGTTGGCGATGTGCTGTATGACGCCGCGCCTGCGCAGCGCGTGCATCTGCATGCGCGCAGCCTGCGGTTCACCCACCCGGTGACGGGCGAGGCGCTCGCGTTCGAGTCCGCCACTCCGTTCTAGGGGTTCGGCAGGGCTTGCAGCCCTGCACCTGCTACGAACCGGAGCAACGTCAAAGGCCAAGGCGGCTCTGGTCTTCTGCTTGCTGGGCGGGGCGGTGGGGGTTGGCAGGACACGCCGTAAACCCCCCTCCGGGGTCCGGCCCAGCCGCTCGCGGCTGTGCGTTCGGGCGCTTGCAAAGCAGTGCTTCGCAAGCAAAGCGCCCTCACCCAAGGGGGCTCGATGGCGCCATCCATGGCGCCAACGGTCCTGCCAACCCACACCGCCCTACCCCCGACAGATTCCTGCGGCGGTTGGTAACGGCTGTCGCTGTTGGTGTTGGTAGGTGTCGACCTTGGTCGACACGATTTTTCTGTCAGATATCGAATTGAATATTGAATCTGGGGATCCGACCCCGTGCTCCGACAGATCGCGGAAGTCTGTCGAAGGCGGGGTGGGTCCGGTTGCGGGGGCGTGAGCCGCATGGATGCGGCGACCGAGCCTCCATGGACGGATTCACGGTGTCCCCCGCAACCGGACCCACCTCGCCATCCCACGGGAAACCCGCTGTTGCTTCGGCTGTTGCTTCTGAGGTTGCCGGCCAGCGGCCGGCACTACCGCGGGTGCAGGGCGCAGCCCTGCATGAAAACCCCACCCCCTACCAAGGTAGGGCGGCCCGCGCGGCAGCGCCGGACTATCCTCGAACCCATGACTTTGTCTGGGAGGGCTGCGTCATGAACTACGAGGAAACCTACCGTCGCTCGATCGACGAGCCGGAGGCCTTCTGGGGCGAGGAAGCCAAGCGCATCCATTGGCACAAACCGCCGCAGCAGGTACTCGACTACAGCAACCCGCCGTTCCGGCGCTGGTTTGTCGGCGGTGAAACCAATCTCTGCTACAACGCCGTCGACCGCCATCTGGCCGAGCGCGCCGACCAGCTCGCGCTGGTTGCCATTTCCACCGAGACCAGCAGCACCCGCGAGATCACCTATCGCCAGCTGTATCGGGAAGTGAACGACTTCGCTGCCGTGCTCAAGCACCTCGGCGTCGGTCACGGTGACCGTGTGGTGATCTACATGCCGAACATGGCCGAAGCCGTGTTCGCGATGCTGGCCTGCGCGCGCATCGGTGCGGTGCATTCGGTGGTGTTCGGTGGCTTCGCCGCGCACAACCTGGCGCTGCGCATCGACGATGCCAAGCCGAAGCTGCTGATCGCCGCCGATGCCGGCATGCGCGGTGGCAAGCTGATTCCGTACAAGCCGATGGTCGATGCAGCCTGCGCCGAAGCCACGTCGCCACCGCCGCACGTGCTGATCGTGTCGCGCGGACTGGATGCCGCCGAACCACGCGTGCCGGGCCGCGATGTGGAGTACGCCGCGCTGCGTGCGCAGATCGGTGAGGTCGACGTGCCGGTGCAGTGGCTGGAATCGAGCGAGCCGAGCTACCTGTTGTATACCTCGGGCACCACCGGCAAGCCGAAGGGCGTGCAGCGCGATGTCGGCGGCTACGCGGTGGCGATGGCACAGTCGATGGAAACCGTGTTCGACTGCAGGCCGGGGCAGGTGATGTTCTCCACTTCCGATGTCGGCTGGGCGGTAGGCCATTCCTACAATGTGTACGGCCCGCTGATCGGCGGCTGCACCTCGCTGCTGTACGAAGGGCTGCCGACCAACCCGGACCCGGGCATCTGGTGGGCGCTGTGCGAGCAGTACAACGTGCGCACGATGTTCTCGTCCCCCACTGCCATCCGCGTGCTGAAGAAGCACGATGCGGACTTCATCCATCGCCACGACCTGCGCGCGCTGAAATACCTGTTCCTGGCCGGCGAGCCGCTGGACGAACCGACCGCGCACTGGATCAGCGAAGCGCTCGGCAAGCCGATCATCGACAACTACTGGCAGACCGAGACCGGCTGGCCGGCGCTGACCCTGCTGCCGGGCCTGGAGATGAAGCCGGTGCGCTTCGGTTCGCCGGGCTTGCCCAACCTCGGCTACCGGATGAAGGTGATCGACGAGAACACCGGCGAGGAAGTCGCACCGGGGCAGAAGGGGGTGCTGGTGGTGTCGCCACCGTTGCCGCCGGGCTGCATGAGCACGGTGTGGAACGACGACAACCGTTTCCTGCAGAGCTACTTCAGCCACTTCAAGGAACTGCTGTACAGCTCGCTGGACTGGGCAATCCGCGACGACGATGGCTACACCTTCATCCTCGGCCGTACCGATGATGTGATCAACGTGGCCGGGCACCGGCTGGGCACGCGCGAGATCGAAGAGGCCATTTCGAGCCACCCGCGCGTGGCCGAGGCTGCCGTGATCGGGGTCAAGGACGAATTGAAGGGGCAGGTGCCGCTGGTGTTCGTCACCCTCAAGCAGGGCCTGGATGGCGAGGATCCGGCGCAAGTGGTGGCCGAGATGATGGCCACGGTGACCACCTCGCTCGGCGCAGTGGCCCGCCCGGCGCACGTGCACGTGGTCAACGCGCTGCCCAAGACCCGTTCGGGCAAGCTGCTGCGGCGCTCGTTGCAGGCGCTGGCCGAGCAGCGCGACCCGGGTGACCTGTCGACGCTGGACGATCCCGGCGCGCTGGAGGAGATCCGCCGGGCGCTGGGCCGTTGATCCGGTCGTGCCGGCTACTGGCCGGCCCCCCCCATCCACCCCGAGGTTGCCGGCCAGCGGCCGGCACTACCCGCAGTACTTGCGCTAAGCTCGGCCTGTCATCGACCTGCAATACGCGGCTCGCGCCGGGGAACGCGCGTGCCGTCCGGAGATGGCAACACAGGGGGGCGTGCCCGCGAGGGCGCGCCGGCATTGCGCATCGAGCGAGGGGGAGGCAATGGCATTGCTGCACGCCAAGACGGCTGCTGGCCGTCAGGAAATCGAAGACCGTAGCCGGCGCCTGCCGGCGGCACTGCGTTCGATCCTGCTGATGGTCGATGGCCATCGCAACGACACCGAACTGCGTGGCCTGTTCGAAGGCCTGCGGGCACCACCGGACGCGCTGGAGCAATTGTCAGCACAGGGCCTGATCGAAGTGATCGGCGGAAGCGCAGAGGTGGCGCCGGCGCGCGGCATCAGCACCGGGCGCGAACAGGACCCGGCGCTGTACCAGCAGTTGTACGACGCGATGAGCGAGGCGGTGCGCCGCCACCTGGGCCTGAAGGGCTACTTCATGCAGTTGAAGATCGAACGCTGCACCGATGCGCTGGCGCTGGAGCGCTTGTGCCCGGAGTTGCTGGCGGCGGTGGGCAAGGCGCGCAGCCCGGCATTGGCGCAGCGCTGGTGGCAGGAAACCCAGGCGGCGGTGCTGAACGCTGGCAGTGAGGTCGTGCAGGCCTGAGCCACCGCGTAAAGTGATCGGTTCACTTCCCTACAAGGAGTCCCGCGTGCAGGACGACCACGACGACACCGACACCCCAGGCTGGGACGCGATCAATGCGGCGCTGGCGCCGCTGTATGCCGGCCAGGAGCCGCGTCACTTCGGCACCGCGCTTCCGTACACGCTCGGTGGCCAGGATCCACTGGATGGCATCAGCGTGTACTGGGCGGATGCGCCGGTACCGCACTGGCATTACATCACCTACGGCTTCTCCGAGCTGTACGCCAAGGAGAGCAGTGATGCAGATGCCAGCGGTTATGGCTTCGAGCTGACCTTCCGTCTGGCTGCCGAGGCCGGTGAGAACGCCGGCAGCACCCCGCCGGTGTGGCCGATGAACCTGCTGCAGAACCTGGCGCGCTACGTGTTCGGCAGTGGCAACGTGTTCGAGGATGGCCATCACCTCAACGCCAACGGTCCGATCGCGCTGGAGACCGGCACGCGGCTGTGCCATCTGGCCTTCATTGCGGACCCGCAGTTGCCGGCGCGGGACACGGCCAACGGCCATCTGCAGTTCCTGCAGCTGGTCGGATTGACCGATGAGGAGATGGAGGCGGTCAAGCGCTGGTCGACGCGTGGCGTGCTGCAGGCGCTGCTGCCGGCGATGCCGCTGTGGATCAGCGATCTGCATCGCGGCAACCTGCTGGAGGACCCGGCGCTGGCACAGCGGGTGCAGGCCGGCAGCGAACGCGAGGGTTCCAGCACCGGCATGCTGTTCATCGAGACCCTGGACTGGCGGCAGGAGGCGGGCGTCACCACGCTGGTGCTCGGCGCCGGTCAGGTCGCCAGCGTGTGCGAACTGTTGCCGCTGCGCCTGCGCCACGGCAAATCGCTGGAACTGGCCAGCCGCGAGCGGCAGTGGGAGTTCATCGCGCACGGGGGCGGTGAAGCGGCGGACGTATCCGCCGACAGCGCGCGCTGGTCACTGGACGAGGCGGGCCTGCAGGCCCTGGCAGGGGTGCGCGCCGAGCGCGGGGTTTACCCGGTGGCGGGGGCGCTGCGCATCGAAGTGGTGCCGACCTACCTGCGCGATGCCAAGGGGGAAGTGATCCGCCAGATCGGCTGATCGCGCGAATGATATCGAGGGGTCGGAGCCGCCTGCTGCGCAGGCGGATCCGACCCCGTCTGGTGGCCGGTGGGGTCAGATCCGTCCGCCACGCGAACGGCTCTGACCCCTGACCAAGGTCAGGCCAGGCCTTCGGCCTTCAGCGCGGCCTGCACGCCGGCATCGGCATCCATGCGTGCCTTGTAGGCGGCCAGATTGTCCAGGCCCGACAGGTCGACCTTGGTGCCGGCGGCCCAGCGCAGGGTGATGTAGAAGTACGGGTCGGCGAAGCTGCGGAAGCCGGCCAGCCAGGGCTTGTCGGCCAGCTGCCTGTCGGCGGTCTCGAACAGGCCACGCAGGCGCTTGTGCGCGGCGGCGCGGATCGCGTCGTACTGGCCTTCGTCGGCAATGAACTTGCCCGGCGCGAACAGCGGCGAGAAGGCCGGGTGCACGTCGGAATTGACGAACGCCAGCCAGCGGGTGGCTTCGGCGCGCTGGCGCGGGCTGCCGTCACCGCCGAGGCCGGCCTGCGGGAAGCTGTCGGCGATGTAGCCCATGATCGCGGCGTTCTGCAGCAGCACGAAGTCGCCGTCGACCAGCGCGGGCACCGCACCGGCCGGATTGATCTTGAGGAATTCCGGACCCTTCAGGGTGTCCTTGTTCAGCAGTTCAACCTCGAACGGCTGGCCGGTCCACTGCAGGGCGATGTGGTCGGCGGTGGAACAGGCACCGGGCTTGCTGTACAGCTTCATGGGAACTCCAGGTGATGCGGGCGGGAAACGCCCACTATCCCAGAGCCTGCCGGCAGGCGGCAACGCTGCCGCCGGCACGGATCGTTACGACTGCCGCGGCTTGAGGTTCTGCACCTTATAGAAGGTGTGATCGCCGATGGTGGCCACCTGGTAGGCATTGCGCCAGTTCGGGCTGGCGATGGACAGCGCGGCGAAGTGGCTGGCACCGGGCACGATCTCGCGGCGCTCGCCGGCCGGCAGCGCCCAGTTGCGCTCGGCGTCGAAGGCCACGTTCATTGCCTCGCTCCAGGCCGCGTCGTTGCCCAACTGGGTGCCGGGGGAGACGATGGTCGGTGCGAACTGCTTGCGCGCGGTGACCACCTGGCACATCGAGTCGCCCCACAGGCCACTGTCGAGACGGCGCAGTGCGACCTCGGCGACGGCCTGCTGGCCGCGCAGGGTCTGGTCGCGGGCTTCCAGGTAAACGGTGGTGCTCAAACACAGTGAATCAGCGGCCGGCTGCGGCAACAACTGCGACAGCCAGAGAATCCAGGCCAGTTTCATATAACTCCTTGCTCCGTATGGGCCGCACCCTCCGGTTCCGGCCGCAGGGCGACAGGAGGCGGGGTACGACTTGGCGTCATGGGGAGGCGGCCATCGGGGCCGCCCCGTTGGGCAGCCCCAAAAGAAACGACCAGTACCGATCGTGGGGCTGCGCCGGCTCACCGGAAACTGGCTGGTGAGCGGAAAGATGGCGCAAGGTAGGGGGGCGTAGCCGAACGCATCGTGAACCGCTCGGCTTGACATTCAGGTTCAATGAGGGTGACGGAAATCACATTCCGCCCCCCATTCAGGCGCTCATCAGAGCCCGGCGGCAACCCGGCTGCCCTGGTCGATGGCGCGCTTGGCGTCGAGTTCTGCGGCCACGTCGGCACCGCCGATCAGCTGCGCGTTGATGCCGGCCGCCTGCAGTTCGGCCTGCAGCGCGCGGTTGGGTTCCTGCCCGGCGCAGATCACCACATGGTCGACCGGCAGCAGCTGTTCGCTGCCGTCCACGCGGATGCGCAGGCCCGCGTCGTCCACGCCGAGGTACTCGACGCCACCGAGCATGCGCACGCCCTTGGCCTTCAGCGTGGCGCGATGGATCCAGCCGGTGGTCTTGCCCAGGCGCGCGCCGGGCTTGCCCGGGCTGCGCTGCAGCAGCCACAGCCGTCGCGGCGAGGTTTCAACCTCCGGCCTGGCCAGTGAGCCGCGGGCCTCGAAGGTGCTGTCCACGCCCCATTCGGCCATCCAGCGCTGCGGGTCGAGGGAGGGGGACTCGCCGGCGTGGCTGAGGAATTCGCCGACATCGAAGCCGATGCCGCCGGCGCCGATGATCGCCGCACTGGCGCCCACTTCGACCCGGCCCAGCAGCACGTCCAGGTAGCTGACCACCCTGGCGTGGTCGGCACCGGGGAAATCGACCTTGCGCGGGGTGATGCCGGTGGCCAGCACCACCTCGTCGAAGCCGGTCAGCTGGGCGGCATCGGCGCGGGTGCCGAGGCGCAGCTGCACACCGGTTTCGGCCAGTTTGTGGCGGAAGTAGCGCAGGGTCTCGTGGAACTCTTCCTTGCCGGGGATGCGCTTGGCCACGTTGAACTGGCCGCCGATCTCATCATTGGCGTCGAACAGGGTGACCTGGTGGCCACGCTGGGCAGCGACGGTGGCACAGGCCAGGCCGGCGGGGCCGGCACCGACCACCGCAACCTTCTTCGGCGCAGCGGTGGGGCGATAGACCAGCTCGGTCTCGTGCGCGGCGCGCGGATTGACCAGGCAGCTGGCCAGCTTGTTCTCGAACACGTGGTCCAGGCAGGCCTGGTTGCAGGCGATGCAGGTGTTGATCGCCTCCGCGCGGCCGGCACGGGCCTTGTTCGGCCACTGCGGGTCGGCCAGCAGCGGGCGTGCCAGCGACACCATGTCGGCGCCGCCAGCGGCGAGGATGCGCTCGGCGACGTCGGGCATGTTGATGCGGTTGGTCGCCACCAGCGGCACCTTCACATGCGGCTTGAGCTTGGCGGTGACCCCGGCGAAAGCAGCACGCGGCACCGAGGTGGCGATGGTCGGAATGCGCGCTTCGTGCCAGCCGATGCCGGAATTGATGATCGTTGCGCCGGCCGCCTCGATGGCCTGCGCCTGCTGCACGATTTCTTCCCAGCTGCTGCCGTCGTCGACCAGATCCACCAGCGACAGGCGATAGATGATGATGAAGTCCGGGCCGCAGGCCTCGCGGATGCGGCGTACGATCTCGACCGCGAAGCGCATGCGTTGGCGCGCGTCGCCGCCCCAGGCATCGGTGCGCTTGTTGGTGCGCGGGGCGATGAATTCGTTGATGAGGTAGCCCTCCGAACCCATCACTTCCACGCCGTCGTAGCCGGCCTCGCGGGCCAGCTTGGCGCTGCGTGCGTAATCGGCGATATGCCGGTCGACGCCGCTGGCCGACAACGCGCGCGGGGTGAACGGGTTGATCGGTGCCTTCAGCTTCGACGGTGCCACCGACAACGGGTGATAGGCGTAACGGCCTGCATGCAGCAGCTGCAGGCAGATCTTCGCGCCGTGCTGGTGCGCGGCGGCGGTGAGCTGGCGGTGCGGCCGCACTTCCCAGGGCCAGGACAGCTTGCCGCCGAACGGCTTCAGCCAGCCGACCACATTCGGTGCGAAGCCGCCGGTGACGATCAGGCCGACGCCGCCCTCGGCGCGCTCGGCGAAGTAGGCCGCCAGCCGCGGGAAGTCGCGGGCGCGATCCTCCAGGCCGGTGTGCATCGAGCCCATCAATACGCGGTTGCGCAGTTGGGTGAAGCCCAGGTCCAGCGGGGCGAACAGATGGGGATAGGCGCTTTCGTTGGCTGGCGACATGGTCGATACGCTTGCGTACGGAAGCGCGAAGCGTGCCGCGAAACGGCGGCCGGGGCAAGGGCCGCTGGCCGGGTACGCTCGGCACATGCGTGCTGTCGCTCCCGCGTTTCGCTGCGCGAATCGCGGGCCCCACTTACCGGCCTCCACCCCCCGCGCCTGCGGCGCTGCCCCCGAACTCCGGGGGCGGTAGTGCCGGCCGCTGGCCGGGTACGCTCGGCACATGCGTGCTGTCGCTCCCGCGTTTCGCTGCGCGAATCGCGGGCCCCACTTACCGGCCTCCACCCCCCCGCGCCTGCGGCGCTGCCCCCGAACTCCGGGGGCGGTAGTGCCGGCCGCTGGCCGGCATTCGGGGCAGCTCAGGGTGATTGCGGCTGCCGGGCAGCGGCGGGTACGACCGGGGGGCGGCCGATCCCGAACCAGCCCAGCGTGACGCCGCACAGCGGGCCGATCAGCAGGGCGAAGGCGAGGGTGCCGAGGCCGACATTGCCGCCCAGCCACCAGCCCAGCAGCAATACGCTGCCTTCGATCAGGCTGCGCACCTTCCAGATCGGCCAACCGGTGCGGGCATGCAGGCCAGTCATCAAGCCATCGCGCGGTCCCGGGCCGAGGCGGGCGCCGATGTACAGGCCGGTGGCCAGCGCGACCAGCAGCATGCCTGCACAGAACATCGCCAGCTGCCAGCCCACGCCGATGGCCGGTGGCAGCAGCCACAACCCGAACTGTGCGGAGGGACCGATCAGCATCACGTTGAGCACCGTGCCGACGCCCGGCTTCTGGCGCAGTGGCCACCACAGCAACAGCACCAGTGCGCCGATGACATTGGTCGCCAGCCCGAAGGACAGCGGCGTCTGTGCGGCGATGCCCTGCGACAGCACGTCCCAGGGCGCCACGCCGATGGCGGCACGGATCATCAGCGAGGCACCGAAGCCATACAGGAACAGGCCGGTGATCAGTTGCAGCAGGCGCAGGGGCAGGGCGGTAGGCATGGTGGGCTCGGGGGAGAGGATATCTGTTTCCACCGTATCCCTGATTTCCTTGAGGCCATAGATACAGATCCCAGCCAATCCGCTGGTACAGGCAGCGCCGATCCTGCATGCGGGCGGTTGTGCAGGGCCGCGCCCGTGCTCTGCTGGTGGCGGCAGGCGTAGCAGCCTGGCGTGGGCTCGGCCTACATCACGGCGTCAGTCGTCCCAGCCCACCAGCGCCAGCTTGCCCACCGTGTGCCCGCTGGCCAGGCGCTGATGCGCGATGTCCAGGTTGGCCGCATTGATCGTGCCCAGCGTTTCACTGAGCGTGCCACGCAGCTGGCCGGCATCGATCATGCTGGCGGCGCGGCTGAGGATGCGATGCTGTTCGATGCAGTCGGCGGTGGCGAAGCGCGAGCGCGCGAACATGAACTCCCAATGGATGCCGATGCATTTGGCCTTGTACGGATCGCCGATGCGCAGTGCGCCACGCGGCTCCACGATCAGGCCGACATGGCCCTGTGGTGCCAGCAGCTGGCCCAGTTCGTCCCAGTAGTGATCGGTGTCGGCCAGGTTGAGCGCCACCTGCACTGCGTCGATGCCCAGTGCCTGCAGCTGGGGCTGCAGCGGCTGCCGATGGTCGATCACATGCGTGGCCCCCATCTGCCGGCACCAGTCGATCGAGGCCTCGCGCGAGGCGGTGGCGATCACCTCGAAGCCGGCATGGCGGGCCAGCTGGATCGCCATCGAGCCCACGCCTCCCGCACCGCCGATCACCAGCAGGTGCTGGCCGCCATGGCGGCGATCATCCAGATGCAGCGGCATGCGCTGGAACAACAGCTCCCAGGCGGTCAGCGTGGTCAGGGGTAGTGCGGCGGCTTCGGCGAAATCGAGCGTGGTCGGCTTGCGGGCGACCAGGCGCTCGTCCACCCACTGGTACTGGGCGTTGCAGCCCGGCCGGGTAACGTCACCGGCGAAGTAGACCTCGTCACCAGAGGCGAACAGGCTGGCCTCGTCACCGATGGCTTCGACCACACCGGCGGCGTCCCAGCCGAGCACCCGGGGAACCTCAAGGGTGGCCGGATCGGTAGCGGCCCGCTGCTTGCCATCGACGGGGTTGACCGATACCGCTTCGATCCGCACCAGCAGATCGCGGCCGCGAGGAGGCAGCGGCGGCGGCAGCAGGACATCACGCAGGGCAGGTGCGTATTCACGACTCAGGGCGACGGCTTTCATCACGGCTCCGGCTGGGTTCGTGATCCCATCATAAGGTTCCTCACGTTTCCGCAAACCTGCTGAACCGTGCGATGCAATGTGCTGCGCAGTATGTCGGTTTTCGCGCTTAAACCCCGTCAAACCCTTGCAGCGTGTGGGTCTTGCGGATTTTCATCATCCTGTATAGGGTTTCAACGTCGGACCGGTCGACGGTCGGGCGCAACACTTCACATGTTACGGGACTGTTAACATGGCCTTCACCCGCCTGAGCATAATGTTCGCGGCGGTGGCGTGCTGAATCGGCTGTCGTACATCGACGCACTAGTGCTGGCCCATGCCTCTACCGGTTTCATACCCCCGAAATAGGAGCTGTACTCAATGAACAAGAAGATCCTTACTGCCGCGCTGCTGGGCGGCCTGGCTTTCGCCCAGGCAGCTTCGGCGCAGGAGTTCGATGACCGCTGGTACCTGACCGGTTCGGCCGGCTTCAACTTCCAGGACAGCGACCGTCTGACCAATGACGCTCCGTTCGTGACCCTGGGCCTGGGTAAGTTCATCAGCCCGAACTGGTCGCTGGACGGTGAACTGAACTACCAGAACCCGAACTTCGACAGCAACCAGGACCTGAACTGGTCGCAGTACGGCGTCTCGCTGGACCTGCGTCGCCACTTCATCAAGGAAGGCCGCGGCTGGAACCCGTACATCGTCGGTGGCCTGGGCTACCAGAAGTCGGAAGAAGAGTACGCTGCAATCGACAACAACGGTCCGCGCCAGCGTAAGGACGGCAACGTTGCCGCCAAGCTGGGCGTCGGCCTGCAGACCACCTTCGAGAAGCGTGTTGCTGTCCGCGCCGAAGTGGCCTACCGCGCTGACTTCGACGACCAGAGCATCGCCGCCAAGGACGAGAGCTGGTTCGGCGACGTGCTGGCTTCGGTCGGCGTCGTGATCCCGCTGGGCCCGGCTCCGGTCGCGGCTGCTCCGGCTCCGGCTCCGGTTGCCCCGAGCTGCGCCGACCTGGATGACGACGGTGACGGCGTCAACAACTGCGACGACAAGTGCCCGAACTCGCAGCCGGGTCAGACCATCGGTCCGGACGGTTGCCCGGTTCCGGTCTCCATCGACCTGAAGGGCGTCAACTTCGACTTCGACAAGTCGAACCTGCGTCCGGACGCCGTGGCGATCCTGAGCGAAGCCACCGAGATCCTGAAGCGTTACCCGGATCTGCGCGTTGAAGTTGCCGGTCACACCGACTCGAAGGGTACCGACGCTTACAACCAGAAGCTGTCGGAGCGTCGCGCCACCGCCGTGTACAACTACCTGACCAAGAACGGCGTCGACGCCGGTCGCCTGGTCGGCCCGATCGGCTACGGCGAGAGCCGTCCGATTGCTCCGAACACCAACCCGGATGGTTCGGACAACCCGGAAGGTCGCGCCAAGAACCGTCGTACCGAGCTGAACGTCCAGAACTAAGTTCTGACGCTCTGCCAGTAGGACACAGCAGGACCCGGCTTCGGCCGGGTCTTGTTGTTTCTGCGGTCCGGAACCCGGCGTTTCAGGCGCGGGAGTAACCGTTCGTCGGGATTTTGCCCATAAAACCAATGAGTTGCCGTATTCATTGAAAGTGGCGCTTGAAAGCTGTCGCGGCATTGCTAAACTCGCCGCGTCACTTCCTTTCCTGGATGCCCTTCATGCTGCGCTCTGCATCGGCCGCCTTCCTGGCGCTGGCCCTGGTTCCCGCCGCCCACGCTGCGGTCGATTGCTCGGTCAACACCAGCGCCTCGCCGCTGCCGTTGCCGGCCACGACCATCGCGCCGGTGGCCGACGAGCTCTACATCCGTGGCAACCAGCTGGGCATGCCGGCCGGCGTGCTGAGCAGCAACTACGATCCGTCGCAGTCGCTGGACCAGGTGCTGCAGCGCCTGCGCATCGATGGGTGCCAGAACATCGCCAAGGCCATTCCGAGCGCACCGGCGGTGAAGCCGAACGATCCGGCGGCCTACAAGCCGCAGACCGAATTCGACAACACGCCCTGGCGCTTCGACATGAGCCAGAACGGCAAGCGCATGACCGCCGAAGAGTTCGACGCCTGGATGAAGGCGCGTGGCGTGCGTGTGGTCAAGGCGCGTCCGGCTCCGGCCGCCACTCCGGCTGCGGCCGAAGCACCGGCTGAGACCAAGCCGGTCGACAAGAAGTAAGCGCGGCGGGGAGCAGAGGCTTGCGCACGCGCCGCCCACCTGCTGCCCCCGCTGCCCGCTCCCACGCACCGCGTGGGCGTGCGGTTCCGGATGTCTCCAATGGCGTGCGCCATGGCCTGGCGCGCGTGCTGTCCAAGGCCGGCGTGTGCTCACGCAGCGAGGCCGCGCGCTGGATTGCCGAGGGCCGCGTGCGCGTGTCCGGCCGCATCATCCGTGATCCCGAGTTCCCGATTGCCAGTCCGCACCCGCCGATCGAAGTCGATGGCCGGCCGATGGATGCGCCGCAGCGCCTGTACCTGGTGCTCAACAAGCCGCGCGGCGTGGTGACCACGGCGCAGGACGAGCGTGGTCGCGACACGGTGTATCGCTGCTTCGATGGTGCCGGCCTGCCGTGGATCGCGCCGGTCGGGCGCCTGGACAAGGCCAGCGAAGGACTGTTGTTGTTCAGCAACGATCCGCAGTGGGCGGCGCGCCTGACCGATCCGGAGACCGGCCCGCAGAAGACCTATCACGTGCAGGTGGATCGTCTTCCCAATGAGGACACCCTGGCCGCGCTGCGCGCCGGTGTCGAGGACGAGGGCGAGTTCCTCGTCGCCCAGGCCGTGCGCGTACTGCGCAGTGGCGACAAGACCGCATGGCTGGAGGTGGTCCTCGACGAGGGACGCAACCGCCATATCCGCCGCCTGTTGGCGGCCTTCGACCTGCAGGTGCTGCGCCTGGTCCGGGTCGCGATCGGTGGGCTGCTGCTCGGCGATCTCGGCAAGGGGCAATGGCGGGTGCTGGAGGTCAGCGACCAGCAGCGGCTGGGGGCCGCTGCACCGGGCTGATCATCGCCCGCGGCCGGCAGTCGCCGGCCACCGTTCCAGGCGTAGGGGGCGCCTGGTTGCTGAATTTCCCGAACGGAGCCTGCCCATGTACCACCCGACCCTCAACCAAACCCTGCGCTGCGCAGGCCTGCTGCTGCCGATGGTGCTGCTGGCCGCCTGTGGCGGCCACAAGAAGGTGGCCAAGGCGGAAACGCCTGCCGAGACCCCGGTGGTGGAAGTGAAGACCCCGGAGCTGGATGGTCGCGGCAGTTACCGCTTCCTGATGAGCAACGGCGACAAGAAGATGACCGCCGATGAGTTCGATGCCTGGATGAAGGCCAACGGCATCCGCGTTGCCAAGGGCAACGGCCAGGACGCCGCCGCCAAGCCGGTAGTGGTGGCCAGCAAGGAAGAGCCGAAGGGCAAGAAGAAAAAGAAGTGATGCCGGGAAGGTGCCGACCTCGGTCGGCACGCCCTCAAGCTCTGGTAGGTGCCGACCTTGGTCGGCACGCTTTGACCGCTGGGATCAACTCTTGATCACGCCCAGCTCGACGCCAATGCGGGTGAACGCATCGATCGCGCGGTCCAGGTGCTCGCGGCTGTGCGCAGCGCTGATCTGGGTGCGGATGCGCGCCTGGCCCTTGGGCACCACCGGGAAGAAGAAGCCGATCGCGTAGATGCCTTCTTCCAGCAGGCGCTCGGCGAACTTCTGCGCCAGCGGCGCGTCGTACAGCATCACCGGGCTGATCGGGTGCACGCCCGGCTTCACGTCGAAACCGGCGGCGACCATCTTTTCGCGGAAGTAGCGGGTGTTCTCCACCAGGGTGTCGCGCAGGTCGTCAGCGGCGGCCAGCATCTCGAACGCCTTGATGCCGGCGGCCACCACATGCGGCGGCAGCGAGTTGGAGAACAGGTACGGCCGCGAACGCTGGCGCAGCAGCTCGATCACCTCGGCGCTGGCGCAGGTGAAGCCGCCCAGTGCGCCGCCCATGGCCTTGCCCAGGGTGCCGGTGATGATGTCGATCTTCTCCAGCACGCCCTTCACTTCGGCAGAGCCGCGGCCGGTGGCACCGAGGAAGCCGGTGGCGTGGCATTCGTCGATGTGCACCAGCGCGTTGTACTTCTTCGCCAGCGCGGTGATCTCGTCCAGCGGGGCAATGAAGCCGTCCATCGAGAACACGCCGTCGGTGGTGATCAGCTTGGTCTTGCAGCCGGCGGCATCGGCGGCCTGCAGCTGGGCTTCCAGGTCGGCCATGTCGCAGTTGGCGTAGCGGAAGCGCTTGGCCTTGCACAGGCGCACGCCGTCGATGATCGAGGCGTGGTTCAGTGCATCGGAAATGATCGCGTCGTTCTCACCGAGCAGCGGTTCGAACAGGCCGCCGTTGGCGTCGAAACAGGCCGCGTACAGAATGGTGTCCTGCTTGCCGAAGAAGTCGGCGATCTGCTTCTCCAGCTGCTTGTGCAGGTCTTGGGTACCGCAGATGAAGCGCACCGAGGCCATGCCGAAGCCGTGGGTATCCAGCGCATCCTTGGCGGCCTGGATCAGGTCCGGATGGTCGGCCAGGCCCAGGTAGTTGTTGGCACAGAAGTTCAGCACCTTGCGGCCATCCTCGAGGGTGATCTCGGCCGACTGCGGGCTGGTGATGATCCGCTCGGACTTGAACAGGCCCTGGGCGCGGATGGCGTCCAGTTCCTCGGCGTAGTGGCGGGTCAGGGCGGAGGAGGCGTCGGTCATGGCGTGGGCACGGCTCTGAACGGGGAAACCGTTGATTCTACCGGGCTACGACGGCCTTCGACCGGGCCGGGCAGGGCACCGCCACGGGTGGCACATGTTGCATCGCAATAGCAAACGGGTTAAAAATTCGTGAACTGCGCCTGTCTGGCGCCGGTTGCCCGCTCCCCCTTCCCGCCCCCGCCACCCTCGGAGACGCCCATGAAGCACGCCCGTGCCTGCCTCGCCATTGCCGCTGCCCTGACCCTGGCCGCCCCGTTCGCCGCCAGCGCCCAGGAAAACGAATCGCCGTACAGCTGGAACGTCACCGCTGTTTCCGATTACCTGTTCCGTGGTGTGTCGCAGACCGACGAGGATCCGACCCTGCAGGCCGGTTTCACCTACACCAGCCCGGTTGGCCTGTACGCAGGCGTGTGGGGCTCGGGCGTGGATTTTGGTGCGGGTGACCCGAAGACCGAGGTCGACTACCTGATCGGCTACGGCGTGGACGTCACCGAGCGCGTCAACTTCGACGTGCTGCTGAACCGCTACACCTACCTGAAGTCCAGCCACCAGAACTACAACGAGCTGATCACCACCACCACGCTGGATGACACCTACAAGCTGACGGTGGCCTACACCAACGATGTCTGGAACAGCAGCACCGATGGCTGGTACTTCGGCCTGGGCGGCAGCTGGGGCCTGCCGAAGGACTTCACCCTGAATGCCAACGTCGGTCGCAGCACCTTCGAGGACGGCATCGCCAAGGACTACACCGACTGGAACGTCGGCGTCGCGCGCCAGTTCGGCCTGTTCAACGTCGGCCTGGGCTACTACGGCACCGACGGCAACGGCCGTGACAATTCCGGCAAGCTGGCCCACAGCCGGGTGATGCTGAGCGTCGCCGTCGGCAAGTAACGCCGAAGGCGTTACGGGTAGTGCCGGCCGCTGGCCGGCAACACCAAAGAAAAAGGCGCCCATCGGGCGCCTTTTTCAATTTCAAGGTGTGCCGAGCAAGCTCGGCACCCACCCATCGCGCACGGCGAAGGGTCAATTCCAGCTCAAAACAACCTTGCCGGCCTTGCCTTCTTCCATCAGGTCGAAGCCCTTCTGGAACTCGTCGATCGGCAGCTGGTGGGTCATCACCTTGCCGAGCGGGAAGCCGGACAGCACCAGCTGGGTCATCTTGTACCAGGTCTCGTACATCTTGCGGCCGTAGATGCCCTGCACGGTCAGGCCCTTGAAGATGATCTTGTCCCAGTCGCAGCCGGCGCCCTTGGGCATGATGCCGAGCATGGCGATCTTGCCGCCGTGGTACATGCAGTCGAGCATGTCGTTGAACGCGCGCGGGTTGCCGCTCATTTCCAGGCCCACGTCGAAGCCCTCCATGTGCAGCTCCTTCATCACGTCCTTCAGCGACTGGTTGGCGACGTTGACCACGCGGGTGGCGCCCATGTCGGCGGCCAGCTTCAGGCGGAAGTCGTTGACGTCGGTCACCACCACGTTGCGCGCACCGATGTGCTTGCAGATGCCGGCGGCGATGATGCCGATCGGACCGGCGCCGGTGATCAGCACGTCTTCGCCGATCACGTCGAATTCCAGCGCGCAGTGTGCGGCATTGCCGTACGGGTCGAAGAACGCGGCCAGTTCCGACGGGATCTGGTCCGGAATCGGCCACAGGTTGCTGGCCGGCATCACCATGTATTCGGCGAAGGCGCCGTTGACGTTGACGCCGATGCCGACGGTGTTCGGGCACAGGTGCGGGCGGCCGCCACGGCAGTTGCGGCAATGGCCACAGACGATGTGACCTTCGGCCGAGACGCGCTGGCCGATCTCATAGCCGGTCACCGCCGAGCCGAGCGCGGCAATGCGGCCGACGAACTCATGGCCGATGGTCAGGCCCGGCTTGATGGTGCGCTGGCTCCACTCGTCCCACAGGTAGATGTGCAGGTCGGTGCCGCAGATCGCGGTCTTTTCCAGCTTGATCAGGACCTCGTTCGGGCCCGGGGTCGGAACCGGAACTTCTTCCAGCCAGATGCCCTTGGCCGCTTCGCGCTTGACCAGGGCCTTCATCGTTTGCTGCGCCATCGGGGTGGAACTCATCAGGGGGAAAGCGCGGATTATAGGGTGCCGCGCGGATTTCCCATGTTGCGCTGCGGGTGCAATGGCGGAACGAAAGGCGTGCGCCGACGGGCGTTTCGAACGTGCTGCAAACAGCAGCGCCTCCTTGATTCCTGGGGAGGGCGCGCGGTCACCCTGGCCGGGACACGCAAAAGCCCATCCATGGTGCTCGACGGCGCCTTGCTCGTGCGCGCTATCCTGCGCACACGGCAAGACCGGGGTTGGGCGTCCTGCCCAACCCGCCAGTCGCATGCGCCCGGCCCATGGCGCCAACGGTCCCGGCCAGGGTGACCACGCCCCCTCTGGACGATTCCATGTGCGCGGCCGATGTGCGCATGGCAGAGCAAGAAGTAGGCCCATGACTTCCGGGGTTCGGGCCGGGGCAGGGCGGCGGGCTACAATCGAGGGTTCCACTACCAGGGGCTGCTCCATGCGCTCGAACCTGCTTGCATTCTCCATCGTCGCCAGCCTCGGGCTGGCCCAGGTCGCCCATGCCGCTGAAGGCATGTGGGTGCCGCAGCAGCTGCCGGAAATCGCCGGTCCGTTGCAGAAGGCCGGCCTGAAGCTGTCCCCGGAGCAGCTGTCCAACCTCACCGGCGACCCGATGGGCGCGGTCGTCGCCCTCGGCGGCTGCACCGCCAGCTTCGTGTCGCCGCAGGGCCTGGTGGTCACCAACCACCACTGCGCCTACGGTGCGATCCAGCTGAATTCGACCGCCGAGAAGAACCTGATCAAGGACGGCTTCAACGCGCCGAAGCACAGCGATGAACTGAGCGCCGGCCCGAACGCCCGCGTCTACGTGCTCGACCAGATCACCGACGTCACCGCCCAGGCCAAGGCCGCCATTGCCGCCGCCGGCAACGACCCGCTGGCCCGCAGCCGTGCGCTGGACGCCTTCGACAAGGCCCAGGTCGCCGCGTGTGAAGCCGAGGACGGCTTCCGCTGCCGCCTGTACACCTTCTCCGGCGGCAACACCTACCGACTGTTCCGCAACATGGAAATCAAGGACGTGCGCCTGGTCTACGCGCCCCCGGGCAGCGTCGGCAAGTACGGCGGCGACGTCGACAACTGGATGTGGCCGCGCCACACCGGCGACTTCTCGTTCTACCGCGCCTACGTCGGCAAGGACGGCAAGCCGGCCGCATTCTCGGCCGACAACGTGCCGTACCAGCCCAAGCACTTCCTGAAGTTCACCGACCAGCCGCTGGGCGCCGGTGACTTCGTGATGGTGGCAGGCTATCCGGGCCGCACCAACCGCTACGCGCTGGCCGGTGAGTTCAACGAAACCGCCAGCTGGACCTACCCGACCATCGCCAGGCACTACAACGCAGTGTTGAAGATGATCGATGAGGCGGGCAAGGCCGACGCCGACGTCAAGGTGAAGTACGCCGCCACCGCGGCCAGCATGAACAACGTGGCCAAGAACTACGCCGGCCAGCTGGAAGGCTTCAAGCGCATCGACGCTGCTGGCCAGAAGCAGGCTGAAGAAGCCGCCGTGCTGGCCTGGCTGAAGAAGCAGGGCGCCGCCGGCAAGCCGGCCTTGGCAGCGCACGCGCAGCTGGTCAAGCACCTGGATACCAGCAAGGCGACCCGCGAGCGCGATCTGTTCGTCGGCCAGTTCAACAACACCTCGGCGGTCAACGCCGCCATCGGCCTGTACCGCCTGTCGATCGAGCGCACCAAGCCGGACGCCGAGCGCGAGGTCGGCTACCAGCAGCGCGACCTGCCGACCCTGGAAGGCGGCCTGAAGCAGATGGATCGCCGCTATGTGGCGAAGATGGACCAGCAGCTGCAGACCTACTGGCTGGACCAGTACGTCGCCCTGCCGGCCGCGCAGCGCAACAACGACGTGCTGAACACCTGGCTGGGCGGCAGCGATGCCAGCGCGGTCAAGGCACTGGTGAGCAAGCTGTCGGGCACTGAGCTGGGCAGCCTGGATGCACGCCTGAAGTGGTTCAAGGCCGACCGCGCCGCGTTCGAAGCCAGCACCGATCCGGCCATCCAGTACGCGGTGGCGATCATGCCGTCGCTGCTGAAGCAGGAAGAGCAGAAGAAGATCCGCGAAGGCGAGTCGCTGACCGCACGTCCGCTGTACCTGCAGGCACTGGCTGACTACAAGAAGAGCCAGGGCGAGTTCGTGTACCCGGATGCCAACCTGTCGCTGCGCATCACTTTCGGCAACGTGATGGGCTATGAGCCCAGGGACGGCGTGGCCTACACCCCGTTCACCACGCTGGAGGGCATCGTCGCCAAGGACACCGGCGTCGATCCGTTCGATGCGCCCAAGGCCCTGCTCGACGCGGTCAAGGCCAAGCGCTACGGCGGCCTGGAAGACAAGCGCGTGGGCTCGGTGCCGGTGAACTTCCTGTCCAACCTGGACATCACCGGTGGCAACTCGGGTTCGCCGGTGCTGGACGCCAACGGCAAGCTGGTCGGCCTGGCCTTCGACGGCAACTGGGAATCGGTCAGCTCCAACTGGGTGTTCGACCCGGTGATGACCCGCATGATCGCGGTCGACAGCCGCTACATGCAGTGGATCATGCAGGAAGTGGCGCCGGCGCCGGCGCTGCTGAAGGAACTGAACCTGGCGAAATAAACCCGTTGCGGTAGTGCCGGCCGCTGGCCGGCAACCCCGACCAGATAGCCGGAGTTTCCAAAACCCCGCGATCCACGTCGCGGGGTTTTTTCATGCCCGGCACGGCCCGGTGCGCCGAACGGGTATCATCCCTGTTCCGCGTACTTCACAGGATGTGAACGAAACGCGGAAACCTCCTCCCCCCAGGACCCCTTGCACGCATGCGCATCCTGCTTGCCCGCCACGGCGAAACGCCGTGGAACGCCGAAGGCCGCTACCAGGGCCAGATCGACATCCCGCTTTCGCCGATCGGTGAAGCCCAGGCCCAGGCCCTGGGCGCCCGCCTGGCCTCGGTGGACATCACCCGTGCCGTCGCCTCGCCGCTGTCGCGCGCGCAGCGCACCGCGCAGCTGGCACTCGGTGCCGCCCGTGCCGACATGTTGCTGACCGAGCCGGAGCTGCAGGAAATCGCCCACGGCGAGTGGGAAGGCCTGCTGGCCAGCGAAATCAACGAAAAGGACCCGTCGCGCCTGAAGGCGTGGCGCGAGGAGCCGGACACCGTGCTGATGCCCGGCGGTGAATCGCTGCGCCTGGTGCTGGAGCGCAGTTGGCGGGGCCTGGCCCGCGCCACCGAAGGCCTCGGCGAGCACGACACCCTGCTGGTGGTCGCCCATGACGCGGTCAACCGCGTGATCCTGTGCAGGGTGCTGGGCCTGCCGATCTCCCGCCTGTGGACCTTCCGCCAGGCGCCGACCACGCTCAACCTGCTCGAAGGCGCCGACCTGGACAGCCTGGAAGTGGTGCGCCTGAACGACTGTGCCCACCACACGCCGTTCTTTGGCGAAGCCAAGCACCGCGCACTCTGATCCATCCCCTCGCATCAACTGCTTCTGCTGGAACCGCTGCCGTGACGAACACCCCGACCACCCTGGCCGACTGGCTGGACTACATTGAACGCCAGCACCCGGCGACCATCGACATGGGCCTGGAGCGCGTGCGCGCCGTGGCCACGGCGATGGGCCTGGGGGCGCCGGCCCAGCGCACCATCGTGGTCGGTGGCACCAACGGCAAGGGCTCCACCGTGGCCTTCATCGAAGCCATCGCGCGTGCTGCCGGCTGGAAGGTCGGCGCGTACACCTCGCCGCACCTGCTGCGCTACAACGAGCGCGTGCGCATCGACGGCCACGATGTGGAGGATGCGGCGCTGGTCGCCGCCTTCAACACCATCGAGGCCGCGCGTGGCGATATCACGCTGACCTATTTCGAGTACGGCACGCTGGCCGCGCTGCAGCTGTTCGCCGACGCCGGGCTGGACCTGGCGGTGCTGGAAGTGGGCCTGGGCGGTCGCCTGGATGCGGTCAACATCGTCGACGCTGACGTGGCGGTGATCACCACCGTGGACATCGACCATGCCGAATGGCTGGGCGGGGACCGCGAAGCGATCGGCACCGAGAAGGCCGGCATCATCCGTGGCTGGAAGCCGGTGATCCTGGGCGAGACCGACCCGCCGTCGAGCGTGCTCGCACGTGCCTACCTGGTCGGCGCCAACGCGATCCGCGGCGGCAGCGATTATTTCTACGAACCAATCGATGCCCAGCGCTGGCGCTGGCGCGATGTCGGCCTGCGCATGGAACTGCCGACCCCGGCGATGGCCGGCCCGATCCAGCTGGCCAACGCGGGTGCCGCCATCGCTGCGCTGCGCGCGCTGGACAAGCCGGTGCCGCGTGCGGCGTGGGCTGCTGGTGTCGCGGCGGCGCGCATCTCTGGCCGCCTGCAGGCGTTCGAGCGTGACGGCGTGCAGGTCCGTGTCGATGTCGGGCACAACCCGCAGGCGGCGGGCCAGCTGGCGCGCGCGCTGAAGGCCGAAGCGTCGGCCGGGCGCACCCTGGCGGTGTACGCCGCGCTGCAGGACAAGGACGCGGCGGGCGTTGTGCAGGCGCTGCAGGACGTGGTCGGCGAGTGGACCCTGGCCGGACTGGACGGCCCGCGCGGGCAGAGTGCTGCCCAGTTGCAGGCCCGCCTGGCCGGTACGGCGGCGGCCAAGGCCCAGCGCGCTGATACTGTCGAGCAGGCGCTGGCACAGGTACTGGCCCAGGCCGGGCGCGGTGACCGCGTACTGGTGTTCGGCTCCTTCCATACCGCCGCTGCCGCGCTGCAATGGTTGCAGGGCGCCGCCTGATCCGCGTTCAGCCAACGCCGACGCCGTCCGGTCCGGCACCCGTATAATCGACCGCAACCTCCGGACAGTTGCCGCCTCACGTGGATACGCCTCTGAAACAGCGTCTGATTGGTGCCATCGTGCTGGTGGCGCTGGCCGTGATTTTCCTGCCGATGCTGGTCAAGGGACCGGCGCCGGACAGCGGTGTGGCCTCGGTGCCGATCGCCGCGCCGGACGCACCGGCCGATGGCCAGTTCGAAACCCGTGAGCTGCCGCTGGTTGCTCCGGCCGGTGGAGCCACCGGCCTGCAGACCGGGCAGGCCAAGCCGCTGCAGGAGACGGCCGCGCCGGCTACGCCGCCGACCGTGGACACGTCTCCGGCGGTTGCCGCCGGCAACTTCGCCGTCACGTTTGGCGCCTACGGCAGCAAGGCCGACGCCGATGCGGTGATCGCCTACCTGCAGCGCTCGCAGCTGCCAGGCTTCGCCGAAACCACCACCATCAGCGGGCGCCAGGCGTGGCGTGTGCGTGTCGGGCCGTATGCCGACCGTGCCCAGGCCGAAGCCGCGCGCCTGCAGGCGGTCAAGATCCGCGCCGATGTGAAGGCAGAAGTCATCACCCTGGATGCGGCGGCAGGCAGCAGTGCGGCGGTTGCCACCACGCCGGCGCCGACCACCAGCACCCCGGCCGCGGCCACCACGCCGTCGGCCACCAGCAACCCGGTGCGCAGCGAAAGCCTGCCGCCAAGCACGCCGACGGCGACCACCAAACCAGAGCCGCCCAAGCCGGCACCGAAGCCCGAGGCTCCGAAGCCGGACGCCAAGCCCGAGCCGAAGCCGGAGGCCGCCGCCAACAAGCCGGCGCCTGCCACGCCGACAGCACCGGCAGCCAGTGGCGTCGGCTTCGCCGTGCAGTTGGGCGCGTTCGGCCAGGCCAACGATGCCAACGCGCTGCGCGACAAGGTCCGCGCCGCCGGCTTCAGTGCTTTCGTCGAGCAGGTACGCACTGAAAAGGGCACGCTGCATCGCGTCCGCGTCGGACCGGTGGCCAACCGCGCTGACGCCGAGCAGCTGAAGGCGCAGGTCGCCGCCAAGGTCGGCGTGGCCGGCATGGTCCGACCGCACCCATGATCCACGCGCAGGCCCGTTGCCAGCGCCGCCGAAGGAGCGGGGCGCCATGATCGACGTGGTGCTGCTGATCGTGATCGCCGCCTCGACCCTGCTCGGGATGCTGCGTGGCTTTGTTGGAATCGTCATCGGCACGCTGTCGTGGCTGCTGGCCGCGTGGGCGGCCTTCGCCTTCGGCAACGATGCGGCACGCTGGTGGGCGGCCCCGGCCGCACCCGGCGGCGAGCATTTCGTTGGCGGCTACCTGGGCGTGGGCATTGGCGTGATGATCGTGGTCGCGGTGATCGGCATGGTCATCAAGGCGATGATCCATCGCAGCATGCTGACCAGCCTGGACCGGTTGCTGGGCGGCGTGCTGGGCGCCGTGCGTGGCGGCCTGATCGCGGCGATCCTGGTGCTGCTGGCCGGCTTCACCCCGCTGACCGCCGAACCCTCCTGGAAGCGCTCGGCGGTCCGCCCGGTGCTGAACCCGGCCGTGGCCTGGATGAACGGGAAGCTGCCGCACTGGCAGGTGCCCGGCGCCGATCTGCTGCCCAAGACCTTGCCGACCGACATGCTGTCCCCATCTGCATTGATGGAGCTGGGGAAGAGCGCAGGCGCCGATCTGGGAAAGCCGGGCGCGGCAGGCGATAATGGCATCCTCAACCAGGTAGTGGCGGGCAGCGGATGGCTGCGGCCCGCGAAAGCGGAACAGGGCGACGCATACGATCCGGCCGAAGTGCGCCCGGACGCCCCAGCACTGCCAGACAGTATCGAGCCGGGCGATCCGGCCAATGTCGACCGCAGGCGCGGCGACCACCGCGGCCAGGTACGGCCACCTTCCTTGTAACTGGGCACAGCCCAGCGGAGACTTCGCACCATGTGTGGCATCGTCGGAATCGTCGGCAACCAGAACGTCGCCGGGCAGTTGTATGACGGCTTGACCGTTCTCCAGCATCGCGGCCAGGATGCGGCGGGCATCGCCACGGCCAATGGCAGCCGCCTGCGGGTGCAGAAGGCCACCGGCCTGGTCCGCGATGTGTTCGATGCACGCACCATGTCCACCCTGGAAGGCAGCGTCGGCATCGCCCATGTGCGCTACCCGACGGCCGGCTCGGAAGGCATGGACGAGGCGCAGCCGTTCTACGTCAACTCGCCGTACGGCATCGCGCTGGCCCACAACGGCAACCTGATCAACACCGAGGCGCTGCGCCAGCAGGTGTTCGAGCAGGACCGCCGCAACGTCAACACCGATTCGGACAGCGAAGTGCTGTTGAACGTGTTCGCCTATGAGCTGGAACAGCAGCGCCAGCTGAGCCCGGAAGCCGCGATCCGCGCGGTGGCTGGCGTGCACCGCCGCTGCAAGGGCGGCTATGCGGTGGTCAGCGTGGTGCTGGGCCTGGGCCTGGTGGCCTTCCGCGACCCGCACGGCATCCGTCCGCTGGTGCTGGGCAAGCGCAGCCATGCCGAGGGCGACGAGTACATCGTGGCCTCCGAGTCGGCTGCGCTGGACGTGCTGGGCTTCCAGCGCGTGCGCGATGTGCAGCCGGGCGAAGCCCTGGTGATCACCGCCCGCGGCGAGCTGTTCTCGGAAATCTGCGCCGAGCCGGCCGAGCACACCCCGTGCATCTTCGAGTACGTGTACTTCGCGCGTCCGGACTCGATGATCGACAACGTCTCGGTGCACAAGGCGCGCATGCGCATGGGCATCAAGCTGGGCGAGAAGATCCTGCGCCTGCGCCCGGACCACGATATCGACACCATCATCCCGATCCCGGATACCTCGCGTGATGCCGCGCTGGAGATCTCCAACGTGCTCGGGGTGAAGTACCGCGAAGGCTTCATCAAGAACCGCTACATCGGCCGCACCTTCATCATGCCGGGCCAGGGCGAACGCGTGAAGTCGGTGCGCCGCAAGCTCAACCCGATCCACCTGGAGTTCCGCAACCGCGTGGTGCTGCTGGTGGACGACTCGATCGTGCGTGGCACCACCAGCCAGCAGATCGTGCAGATGGCCCGTGATGCGGGCGCGCGCAAGGTCTACCTGGCCAGCGCGGCACCGCCGGTGCGCTACCCGAACATCTACGGCATCGACATGCCGGCGGCCGAAGAGCTGGTCGCGCACAACCGCACCGTGGAAGAGATCGAGGCCCACCTGGGCTGCGACTGGCTGATCTACCAGGACCTGGAAGACATGGAAGCGGCGGTGAGCGAGGGCAACCCGGCGCTGCGCAACTTCGATTCGTCCTGCTTCAACGGCCACTACCCGACGGGTATCGAGCCGGGCTACTTCGAGCGCATCCAGCAGCTGCGTTCGGACGACGCCAAGCACAAGCGCCGCGCCTGAGGTCCAGGCGTGGTCGATGTACCCGACGTTGGTGGCGACCTGCTGCGCGCAGCGCAGCAGTGCCTGGCCGAAGCCGACCCGCTGCGCAAGGTCGCGTTGACCCAGGCGTATGCCGCCGCGTTCCGTGCCGGCCGCCTGAAGGTGGCTGCCGATGCGCCGCCGCCGGAACCGATCCGCATGCCTGGCCGGCCGGCACGGCTGGTGCTGGTGCATCCGCGCGAAGTGCCCCGGCGCGGGCTGGGCGGCGTGGAAGGACGCGCCGCCTTCATCCACGCCATCGCCCACATCGAACTCAACGCGATCGACCTGGCCTGGGATGCGGTGTACCGCTTCCGCGGCCCGCCGCCAGCGTTCCATGCCGACTGGGTCAGCTGTGCCGACGACGAATCGCGGCACTTCATGCTGCTGCGCGAGCGCCTGCAGGCGCATGGCCACGACTACGCCGATTTCCCCGCGCACAACGGCCTGTGGGACATGTGCGAAAAGACCGCGCATGACGGCCTGGCGCGCATGGCCCTGGTACCGCGCGTGCTGGAAGCGCGCGGCCTGGACGTGACACCGGGCATGATCGAGAAGCTGCGCAATGTCGGTGATGGTGAAACCGCCGACGTACTGGAAGTGATCCTGCGCGAGGAAGTGGCGCACGTTGCCGCCGGTTCGCGCTGGTACCGCTGGTACTGCGATCGCGCCGGCGTCGAGCCGCGTGCGCGCTTCAAGGCGCTGCTGGTGGAATACGCCGGCGGCTACCTGCACGGGCCGTTCAACATCGAAGCGCGCCTGCTGGCCGGCTTCGACGCCGACGAGCTCGCCAACCTGGTCGAACAGGCCGGTTGAACAAAAGGGGACGGAGGGGATTAAGTCGTTTGTGGCACAAACGACTTAATCCCCTCCGTCCCCTTTTTCATGCGTTGGGCAGCACCACGCGCTTGCCATCCACGGTGGGCCGGTTGATGTAGAACAGGCCGGGACCGGGCCGGTAGGGCAGTTCGCTGACGCCGGCATCGGCGGCATAGGTCAGGGCGGTGTCGCCCAGCGCGTCGAAATTCCAGTGCGCCGACTGCATCAGGTAGCGTCGGCGCAGCAGCGCCTCCTGGGTCTGGGTCAACGCCTGCCCTGCCACCAGCCGCCGTGCGATCGGTTGCAGGGCCGACGGCAGTTCCCAGCCGGGAATCTCGGCAGCGCTGGCGCGCCAGGTCACGCCGGCATCGATGGCATGCTGCTGCATCACCTGCAGCGCGATCAACTGGTAGCGCCAGTCGATGCGCCGCCGCAGTACCACGGCGGCAGTCACGTACAGCACCGGTGACAGCAGCACGCTGCGGCTGCCGGCGCGGCGCTGCTGCTGCCACTGGTGCCAGACATCCACCCACACTTCCTTTTCGTCCACGCCCAGCTGCTGCCGCCAGCGTTCGGCATCGGCCTGCGTTTCAGCGTAGGCCGTGGTGGCCTGCAGCATCGCCAGCGGGGGAATCTGGTAGTCGGCAACGGCGGGGCGGCGCAGCTGCTGGCGACGTGGGCGGCTGAGCAGCTTGGGGCCTTCCTCCAGCTGGTTGTAGCCTCCGCCGATGTTGGCGTGCACGCCGGGCAAAGCGATCTCGGTGAACGGCGGTGCCACCGTGGTCAGCGGATAGTGCTGGCGATGCTCGTCGCGCGCGGTCAACTGCACTACGCGTGCAGCGATGCCACTGGACAGGGCAAGCTGCGGTTGTTCGTCGGCGCGGCCACCGCTGACCGCAGCCACGGTATCGAACAGGCCGATGAATCGCAGCACCGGAAGGGCAGGGGCGAAGTCCGACGTACAGACCAGGCCGGACGATTGCAGCAGTTGCCGCCAACGCGTGGTATCCCAGCCCTGCAGCTGGTTGGCGATATCACGTGCGGCGGCAGCGCCTCGAGAGAACCCGAACAGATCCAGCTGCACGCGACGCAGCGGTTGCCGCCAACGCGTGGACAGTTCTGCAAGCGCAGCTGGGAGCACCACCTGCAGCGCGCGCTGCACCTTTGCGCGGACGCCGCTGGCGCCGATACCGAACGCCAGTCCTATCAGGTCGTCGTCGGCGTCATCGCGGGTACCGACACCTTCCACGTAGATCGACAGCGAAGGCGTGGCCATCGCATCGCGGCGGCTGTCCGGGTACAGCTGCTGCAGGCGTGCGATGTTGGTCAGGCCGTTGTCGTAGCTGCTGGTCAGCCGGCTCTGGTAGGTCGAATCATCATCCGCACGCAGCTGCGCCGGGCGCGGTCGCGGCTGCTGTGGTCGACCACGCGCGAGGTTGTGCGCGTTGTTGCGGGTGCCATCGAAGAACAGGCCGATCCGCAGCAAGCCGACATCTTCGTCCGTGCCCTGCGATGGTGCCATGTGCATTCCCCGTCGTGGCTGCGTCACGGTAGCGCGAAAGTGGTGTGTTGGCGAAGTGTAGTGACGCTTTTGACCTGACTGAACGCAGATGCGGTGGATCACAAATCCTGACTTTCATTCCACTCGCCTATTGAATTCACACGAGCCGCGCAGGCCATATGGCCAAACCCGGCAAACCGGGTCGTGCTGCATCAACGCTGTTCACATCATTCAAGGAGCGACGCAATGTTGTCCAGATCGATTGGCAAAGCGGCAGGTGGCCTGGTGTTGGGTTTGTCGGTGGCGGCGGCCGCGCATGCGGCACCGTTGTTCGAGCCGGTGACGGTCATCAGCCGCGCATCGGCAAACAGTGAGCCCGCGCTGGGCAAGCTGCTGGCCACTCCGTCCACCGCTACGGTACAGGAAGTGCGCGTTGATGCAGCCGCGACTGCACAGCCGCAGCTGGAATTCGAACTGCTCGGCCAGCGCGTGCAGGCCGTGCGCAGCAAGGTTGAAGCGCTGCCCGATGGCGGCAGCATCTGGTATGGCCAGTTCCGTTCGCCCTCGGACAAGCTGACCGCGGCCACCTCCAACGGCCAGGACGACCCCGGCAATTCGCTGATCCTGGTGCGCTCGGGCGATACCATCACCGGCTCGATCCGCAAGGATGGAAAGCTGTACCGCCTGCGCCCGCTGGGCAACCGCCACGTGCTTGTGGAAGTGGACGAGTCGCGGATGCCGGCCGACCATCCGGCCGATTACAACCAGCTGCCGAAGATCCCGATGGGCAACAACGATCGCCTCGGCATCGCGCAGGCGTCGTCCGGCACGCCGGCCACCATCCGCGTGCTGGTGGTGGCGACCAATGCCGCCGTCGCCGCCTATGGCGGCAACATGCAGTCACTGGTGCAGCTGGCCGTGGCCGAATCGAACCAGGGCTATGTCAACAGCAACGTCGGCATCACCATGGAACTGGCCCGCTACGAAACCACCAGTTACACCGAATCGGGCAGCTTCGATACCGACCTGGCGCGTTTCCGTGGCACCAGCGATGGCTACATGGACAGCATCCACACCAGCCGGAATACCTACACGGCTGATGTGGGCGTGCTGCTGATCAACAACACCGCCTACTGCGGCCTGGCCTCGGGCATCGGCTCGACGGCGTCGACCGCGTTCGCGGCCGTGTACTGGGATTGCGCGACCGGCTATTACTCGTTCGCGCACGAGATCGGCCATCTGCAGAGTGCGCGGCATGACATCGCCACCGACTCGAGCACCTCGCCCTATGCCTATGGCCACGGCTACCGCTACGAGCCGGCCACCGGCACCGGCTGGCGCACGATCATGGCCTACAACTGCACCCGCAGCTGCCCGCGCCTGAACTACTGGTCCAACCCCAACATCAGCTACAACGGCATCCCGATGGGCAACGCCAGCACCGCCGACAACCAGCGCGTGCTGGTCAACACCAAGGCCACCATCGCAGCCTTCCGCTGACTGTCCAGGCGCCGACCAAGGCCGGCGTCTACCCGGGCGCATGCACCTGCTCTGGTAGATGCCAACCTTGGTTGGCACCTTGCGATCCGTTATTCGCGCGCCAGCGTATCCAGCGTCCAGCCGCTGGCATCCACGCGCAGCACCGAACCCTGTTCGTACCAGTCACCCAGCACGATGCGGGTGCGCTCGCGACCACCGGCCTGCAGCGTGTGGATCGCCGGCCGATGGGTATGGCCATGGATCATGATGTCCACGCCATGGCGCACGAAGGTGGCATCGACTTCGGCCGGGGCCACGTCGGTCACCGACTCGAACTGCGCACGATCGTCCTGCTTCATCTCGGACTGGCGCGCCTGGCTGGCTTCGCGCGCCTTCTGCGCGAACGCGATGCGTGCGGCCAGCGGCTGCGACAGGAACTGCGCCTGGAATACCGGGTCGCGCGTCTGTGCACGGAACTGCTGGTAGGGAATGTCATCGGTGCACAGCAGGTCACCGTGCTGCAGCAGCACCGCGCGGCCGTACAGTTCGATCATGCACGGGTCGGGCAGGATGCGCAGGCCGGCACGACGCGCGTAGTCCTCACCGAGCAGGAAGTCGCGGTTGCCGCGGATGAAGTACACCGGCACGCCGCTGTCGGACAGCACCTTCAACGCATCGGCCACCGTGTCGGCGGCGGGCGAGGGCGTGTCGTCGCCGATCCAGGCCTCGAACAGGTCGCCGAGGATGTACAGCGCATCGGCGCCGGGCGCCTGCTCGCGCAGGAAGCGCAGGAACAGGTCGGTGATCTCCGGACGGCTGGGGTCCAGGTGCAGGTCGGAAATGAACAGCGTGGTCATGCCCGCATTCTAGGCCATCAATGATGACGGTAGCGCCGCCGGTATTGTGGGGGTCAGATCTCTTTTCCGAAGGAAAAGGATCTGACCCCGGGGCTATACCGGCAGCGGCAGCCAGGTCAGGCTGGCCGAAGCCAGCACGATGGCGATGGCGGTGGCTGCCAGCACATCGGAAGGATAGTGCAGGCCCAGGACCACCCGCGACAGTGCAACGCCACAGGTGAACGGCACCAGCAGCGGCGCCAGCCACGGGTAGTAGGCCAGTGCCACGATGGTGAACGACACCGCATGCAGGGTGTGTCCGGAGGGGAAACTGAACTCGTCCAGCGGCGCCACCCAGGCGCGGATGCGCAGGTCGGCCGCGTAGGGCCGCGGGCGCCGGGTCCAGCGCTTGAGGACCTTGTACAGCAGCAGCGCGGCCAGGCCCGTGGCGGCCATGTGCACCGAGGCGCGCAGGCCGTCGAAGCCGTCCAGCACCACCAGCGCGGCCATCAGCACGTACCAGAACACGCCATCGCCGAGCCGGCTGATGACCGCGAACAGGCGACGCACGCGGCGCCGCCGGCAGTAGTGGTTTGCGCGCCGGCACCAGCGTGCTTCGCGCCCGGCCAGCAGCTCAAGCGGCGTAGTGCGCATGGCCGTTCCTCCGCGACTGTGCCAGTTCGGCCAGCAGTGCATCGAACTCGGCCACCACCTGTTGTGGATGCAGGCGCTTCATCGCGCGTGCGGCATTGCCGCCCAGTTCGCGGCGCTGCGCGTCATCGGCGGCCAGTCGCACGGCGGCATCGATGAACTGATCGTCGCTGTCCACGGCTGCGCCGTTCTCGCCATTGCGCAGGTACTCGCGCGCGGCGCCGTAGTCGAAGGCCACGGTGGCCACACCGCTGGCCATGCTTTCCAGGGTCACGTTGCCGAACGTCTCGCTGCGGCTGGGGAACAGGAACAGATCGCCGCTGGCGAAGTGCCGGGCCAGCGCATCGCCGCGCTGGATGCCACAGAAGATGAAGTCGGGGTTTTCATGTGCCAGCTTCTCGCGGGCTGGGCCATCACCGACCCACACGAAGCGTGCCTTGGGCCGGATCTGCTGCAGCCGGCGGAATGCCTTCACTGCCAGGCCGAGGTTCTTTTCAGCAGCGATGCGGCCGACATAGATCGCCACCAGGCCGTTGCCATCCACGCCCCATTCCTCGCGCAGCGCGGGATCGCGCCGTCCCGGATCGAACTGCTGGCTGTCCACCGCGCGGGCCAGCAGGCGCACGCGCTCGAAGCCCTGTTCGCCGAGGAACTGCTGCAGCTCGCGGGTCGGCACCAGGGTGGCATCGGCCTGGTTGTGGAAACGGCGCATCCAGCGCATGGCTGCGGCCTGCAGCCACGCCACGCCGTAGTCGGGCAGGTACTCGTCGAAGCGGGTGTGGAAGCCGCTGGCGACCGGAATGCCGAGGCGGCGCGCAGTGCGCAGTGCCGACCAGCCGAGCGGACCTTCGGTGGCGATGTAGACCGCATCCGGGCGTTGTTTCTGCCAATGGCGGCCCAGCAGGATCGGTGCCGGCAGTCCGAAACGCAGGCCGGGGTAGCGGGGCAGGGCGGCGCCGGGAACCAGCAAGGTGCCGGGTGCCGAATCCAGCGCTTCGCTGGACTGGCGGGGGCGGACCAGGTCGATCTCGTGCCCGGCTGCGCGCAGACCTTGTTCCAGCCCCTGCACGGTGAGGGCGACGCCGTTCACTTCCGGTGGATAGGTCTCGGTGACGATAGCATAGCGCATGGCGGGCCTCCGGGTTTCCGGCATGCTCGGGCCTGGCGATGTAGCCGAAATGACCGCTTTGCGACCATCAGATGACGGCGGCGCCAGCCACCGCATGAAGGCCGGCGCCCACAAAAAAACCACGGCCCCGAAGGGCCGTGGTCGTCATGCTTCCGTCACAGCGCGATGGATCAGAAGCGCTGCTGGTACTTCATGTAGATGAAGCGGCCGATATCGTAGCCACCGTAGTACGAGAAGGCCGAGTTCGGCTTGGTGTACATGATCGGGCCGGTCTTCTCGAACACGTTGTTGGCACCGACCGAGACGGTGGCATCCCACGGCAGCGAGTAGCGGAACTGCACGTCGTGGAAGGTGACCGAACCACGCTCGTTGTAGTTGCGGGCACCCTTGTACCACGGGGCGTACACGCCCGGATCGGAGCACTCGTCCGGATAGGCACGGATGTCCACGCACTGCTCCTTCACGCCGGAGTAGTAACGCGCGGTCCAGCTGACGCCGAAGTTGCCCAGGTCCCAGCCCAGCACCAGGTTCGAACGGACGCGGAAGTTGCTGCCGATGCCGTTGGAGACGGTCGGCACCACCGTGCTGTCGTTGGTCGAGCGGAACTCGCTCTTGCTGACATAGGTGGTGGCCCAGCCGGCGTTGAACTTGCCGACGCTGGTATCCAGGCGGTAGTTCAGGTCCAGGTCGTAGCCTTCGGTTTCCATGAAGCCGGCATTGCGGCTGCCGAACTGCAGGGTATCGACGATGCCGGCGGTCGGGCCGGTCGACTTGTCACGGGTGAAGCGCTGGCAACGTGCGTCGATGCCCTGCTCGTAGCAGTCGATCAGGATCTGGGTCGGGCTGTCGGCAACGATGGTGTTGTCGATGCGGATCTTCCACCAGTCCAGCGAGGCGTTGAAGTTCTTGATGAAGCTCGGACTCCAGACCAGGCCCAGCGTCTTGCTGGTCGAGGTTTCCGGGGTCAGGTCCGGGTTGGAGCCGGACACGAACGGCACCGGCGTCGCGTCGACCGAGGTGGCGACCGGCTGGTTGCCCTGGCGCAACTGGCGGAACGTCGCGGCGTTGGCAATGTCACGGGCGCAGCGGGCACGCACCTCGGCGCTGGTGCGCGAGGAGCCGAACTGCACGTCGCACGGATCGCTGAACTGGGCGAAGGTCTGCGAGCCGCCACCGTACAGATCGCTGATGGTCGGGGCGCGGAAGCCTTCAGCCCAGGTACCACGGACCAGCAGCTGGTCGAACGGCTTCCACTTGAAGCCGAACTTGCTGTTGAGCGTGTTGCCGAAGGTGTCGTAGTCCGAGAAGCGGGTGGCGCCGTTGAAGGTCAGTTCCTTGGCACCCGGCAGGTCCGCCAGCACCGGCACGTTGATTTCCAGGTACGCCTCGTTGACCTTGTAGCCGCCACCGGTCGGGCCTGCGGCCAGGTTGGTGGTGGCGCCGGCCTGCGCCAGCGGATCCGGACGGTACTCACCGGTCTCCTTGCGGCTTTCCACACCGAACGCGAAGCCCAGGTCGCCGGCCGGCAGGGTCACGATGGAACCGGCGATGTTGGCGAAGAAGTTCTTGCTGGTGGTCTTGCCGGTGGTGACTTCCGGTGGGAACAGCCAGGCCTGCAGGTCGGCGTTGCCATCGATGCCGTTCGGATCGATCGTGCCGTACGGCACCAGCGGGTTCCACGGCTTGCACACGTCATAGGAGATCGGCGCGGCAGCGGTGCCGCACTGGACCTTGCCGGTGGCCGCATTGTAGAACGACGGGCCGACGCCGCCGGCGACGCGCGCCTTGTGCAGGTTGCCGGTGGCGATGGTTTCCAGCTCGTTGCGGTTGTACTGGTAGCCCGCTTCCCAATCGAAGTAGCGGCTGCCGATCTCGAACGAACCGTCGAACGACGCCACTGCGCGGTAGGTCTTCAGCTCGCTGGTGGTCACGCGCGGCACTTCCCAGGTGCGGCGGTTCCAGGCCACGGCGGTCGGGGTGGCGTAGCCGTGCTGGCGGCCGAACGGGTTGAAGTAGCTGTCGATCGACATCGAGCCCACGCCAGCGGTGCTGGACTGCAGCGGGTAGCCGGCAATCTGGCGCACGGCCTTGCGCTTGTTGTAGCCCAGCTCGGTGCGGAAGTTGACGTTGTCGGTGATCTTGAAGCGGCCGTCGAAGTACACCGAATCGCGCTTGAGCGGGAAGTTCAGGTGCATCTGCTCGTTGGCGTTGCTGACGTCGCCGGTGAACGCCGACGGATCGGTGATGTGGTAGTTGGCCGGGTTGGTCGGGTCAGCACCGCGGTTGAGCGAGTAGTTGCAGCCGCTGGCAGTGGTGCAGCCCGGGCGACCCTTCAGGCCGGTGAACTGGCCCCACTGGCTGATGGTGGTCCAGTTGGTCAGGTTGTCGGCATGGCGGTCGGTCAGGCCGTAGGCGCTGAAGCCACGGTCCTTGGCCCACACCGCCTTCTCTTCGGCATGTTCGGCCGCGACGGTCAGCGAGATGCGGTCATTGCTCCAGCCCGCCACCACGTCGAAGCGGTCACGCGCGCCGTCGCCCTGGCTGAACTGGCCGTGGTAGACGTTGGCGGTCACACCGGTGACATTGGAACGGGTGATGATGTTCACCACGCCGGACATGGCATCGGAACCGTAGATGGCCGACGCGCCGTCCTTCAGCACTTCGATGCGCTCCACCGCCGAGACCGGAATCGTGGAGATGTCCTGGTAACCGGAGGTGCTGATGCCCAGGCGCTTGCCGTTGATCAGCACCAGCGTGCGCTGGGTGCCCAGGTTGCGCATGTCGATATACGAACCACCCGCGTTCTCACCGGCGGTCAGCGCGTTGGCGCGGCTGATCGCCGGGCTGCCCATCGCAGTGACGTTCTGCAGGATGTCGGCGACCGAGCTGAAGCCCTGCTGCTCGATGGCCGTACGGGTGATCGCGAACACCGGCTGGGCGGTTTCCACGTCCACTTGGCGGATGCGCGAGCCGGTGATCTCGATGCGGTCGAGGTTGGTGGGAGTGGCGCTGCTGCCGTCCTGGGCAAACGCGGGCAGGGCGGCCAACGTTGCGGTGGTAGCCAGGGCATAGCGGATGGCCTGCCCCAGTGCGGTGGTGCGTGAAGTCATGGCGAGCTCTCTCTCTCAGGTCGTGCACAAGACGCCAAAGTGGGCGTCGAAGGAGCCAGCTGGGTTGATGACCGAGCCGGTGACCCGATAGTAGTCTCGTTAGTTAATGCTCTGTAAAGAGTTCGTATCGATTTATGTCACGGGACACCCTCACCCTTCACAAAACGTGAACAAAAGCAGGCGCTTACGTGATGGTCGGGACGCCCCGTACCCCGCCGCTGTGTTGCGAAGCAGCACAAAAAACCGCCAGACTGCGCAAAGTGGGGGTGCGAAGTGCGTCACTCCTGCTGTCCTGTGGACAACAGGCGACGGCGTATTCAGGCTACGAACGGACGGAACTGGATGCCCAGCCCGGCGATCCCGTCGGTCTCGCCGATCAGGTCGGCGCGCAGCAGCGGACGGGCATCGATGAATGCCTGCGGCACGATCAGCGACAGCCGGTTGTCGTCGGCGGTCAGCTCCAGCGCCGGCAGCGGGTCGTCCTCATGCGCGCGGTTGAGCAGCACCGCCAGCCGCAGCAGGGCCGCCAACCGGCGCGCGGTCAGCAGCAGTCGCTCGGGCAGGGCGTCGAAGGCGGTCTTGGTCACGCTGCGGCGATGGCTGCGCACCAGCGCGGCCAGCATCTGCTGTTCCTGGCGGGAGAAGCCGGCGATGTCCGAGTGCTCCAGCACGTAGCTGCCATGCACGTGGTAGCCGCTGTGGGCAATCATCAGGCCCAGTTCGTGCAGGCGTGCGGCCCAGCCGAGCATGCGCGCATCATCGGCATCGAGCTTCCAGCGTTCCTGCACCTGCTCCAGCAGTGACAGAGCGGTGTCCTGCACGCGGTCGGCCTGTACCGTATCGATACCGTAGCGCTGGCTGAGCGCGGCCACCGATTCATCGCGCAGGTCGTTCTCGCCGGCACGGCCGACGATGTCGTAGAGGATGCCCTCGCGCATCGCGGCCTTGCTGACCAGCAGCTTCTGCAGGCCAAGTGCCTGGAACGCCGCTTCCAGCACCAGGATGCCGCCGGCGATGATCGGGCGGCGGTCGCTGGACAGGCCCGGCAACTGGATGTCGTCGATCTTCTTGGCCTTCAGCAGCTCATCGCGCAGTTGCGGCAGGGCCTCGGCGGTGATCGCACCCTTGCTCAGCTTCATCGTCGCGCAGATCTCGCTGATCGCCTTGTGCGTGCCCGAAGAACCCAGCGCCTCCTGCCAGCCCAGCGCGCGGTACTTGCTGGCGAAGGGCTGGAACTCGCGGCCGATCTCGGCCAGCGCGTCCTTCCAGCGCTTCTTGCTGAGCTTGCCGCCGGGGAAGAAGCGCCGGGTGCTGGCGATGCAACCGGCCTGCAGGCTTTCGCGCTCCAGGGTCTGCATGCCCATGCCGATGATGAATTCAGTGGAGCCGCCACCGATGTCGATCACCAGCCGGCGCTGGCCGGGCTTGGGGGGTTGCGCGTGGGCCACGCCCAGGTAGATCAGGCGGGCTTCTTCGCGGCCGCTGACCACTTCGATGGCGTGTCCCAGTGCAGTTTCGGCCGGGACCAGGAACGACTGGGGAGAACGCAGCTGGCGCACCGTGTTGGTGGCCAGCGCGCGCACCCGATGCGGCGGCACATTGCGGATGCGCTGGCCGAAACGGGCCAGGCATTCCAGCGCGCGCTGCCGTGCGGCGGAAGACAGTCCGCCTTTGCCATCCAGCCCGTCGGCCATGCGCACCGTCTCGCGCAGGCGGTCGATCACCCGCAGCTGGCCGAGCGTGTAGCGCGCGATGACCATGTGGAAACTGTTGGAGCCAAGGTCGATGGCGGCCAGCAGGTCGCCATCCTGCAATGCGGGCGGAGTCGTGGAGGTATGCGGCATGGGCGAATGTTAGCCGAAGCGGCGGTGTGCTCGTCACCGCGCGGCCTTCACATTCTGGAAGGAGGCGTGCAGCAGGATTGCAAGGGGTCAGATCCCTTTCCCGCAGGAAAGGGATCTGACCCCGGGCGACCGCTGATCGAATCCCGACCAGCGGTCGGGATCCACCGGGGCAGGACTACAGCCCCTGCATCAATGCCATCTGCGCAGAATGCGGGGCTTCGTCGTGCGCCGGCGCACGCTTGTGGTAGACGCCGTCGGCGTCCAGTTCCCAGGCGTTGAGGTTGTCGTCCAGGTAGTTCTGCAGGACCTCGCGGTACACCCGCTTGGCCAGTTCCGGATCGAGGATCGGGAAGCAGGTCTCGACCCGGCGCAGCAGGTTGCGTTCCAGCCAGTCGGCGCTGGCGCAGTACATCTCCGGCGCGCCGTCGTTGCCGAACCAGTAGACGCGGCTGTGCTCCAGGAAGCGGCCGACGATCGAGCGCACGCGGATGTTGTCCGAGACACCCGGAACGCCCGGACGCAGGGTGCAGGCGCCACGGATGATCAGGTCGATCTGCACGCCGGCCTGCGACGCGGCGTACAGCGCGCGCACCACCTGCGGTTCGTTCAACGCGTTCATCTTGGCGATGATCCGCGCTGGGCGGCCGGCGGCGGCGATGCGCGTCTCGCGCTCGATACGGCCGAGGATGCCGGTGTGCAGGGTGAAGGGCGACTGCAGCAGGCGCTTGAGCTTCATCTTCGAGGCCAGCCCGGACAGCTGCTGGAACAACAGGTGCACGTCATTGCCGATGTCCGGATCGGCGGTGATCAGGCTGATGTCGGTGTACGCGCGGGCAGTGCCGCTGTGGTAGTTGCCGGTGCCCAGGTGCACGTAGCGGCGCAGCTTGCGGCCTTCGCGGCGCACGATCAGCAGCATCTTGGCGTGGGTCTTGTAGCCGACCACGCCGTACACCACCTGCACCCCGGCCTCCTGCAGGCGATCGGCCAGGCCCAGGTTGGCCTCTTCGTCGAAGCGCGCACGCAGTTCGACCACTACAGTCACGTCCTTGCCGTTGCGCGCGGCCTGGATCAGTGCGTCGACGATCAGCGAATCCTTGCCGGTGCGGTACAGCGTCTGCTTGATCGCCAGCACGTTGGGATCGATCGCCGCCTGCCGGATCAGGTCCAGCACCGCGGTGAAGGCATCGAACGGGTGGTGCAGCAGCAGGTCCTGGCGCGCCGTGGTCTCGAAGATGCCGTCGCTGTCGCGCAGCGTGCGCGGGGTCATCGGCGGGTACTTCAGGTCTGGCTGCGCGATCAGGTCGTACAGCTGGATGATGCGGTTGAGGTTGACCGGGCCGTCGATGCGGTACACCGCGTTCTCGGTCAGGCCGAAATTCTGCAGCAGCGTGCGCACGATCTCGCGCGGCATGTCGTGGGCGATCTCCAGGCGCACCGCCGGCCGGTAGCCGCGGTCGACCAGTTCGTCGCGCAGCGCCAGCGCCAGGTTCTCGACTTCCTCCTCGTCCACCACCAGCTCGGAGTTGCGGGTGACACGGAACTGGTAGGCACCCTGGACTTCCATGCCCGGGAACAGCTCATCGACGAAGGTCGACAGCACCGAGGACAGGAACACGAAGTTCTGCGATCCGCCGAGCTTCTCCGGCAGCTGGATGATGCGCGGCAGCGAGCGCGGCGCACGCACGATCGCCAGGTGGCCGGCGCGGCCGAACGCATCGGTGCCCTTCAGCACCACCACGATGTTCAGCGACTTGTTGAGGATCTTCGGGAACGGGTGCACCGGGTCCAGGCCCAGCGGCGACAGCACCGGCATGATCTCGTTGCGGAAGTAGGCGCGCAGCCAGCGCCTCTGGCGGTCGGTCCAGGAATGGCGACCGAGCACGCCGATGCCGGCCTCCATCAGCGCCGGGCGCAGCGTCTCGTTCCAGCAGCGGTACTGCTGGTCCACCAGCTCCGCAGCGCGGTCATGGATGGCGTTGAGGATGGCCTGCGGGCTCATGCCGTCCGGCGCCGGCGGCAGGCCGAATTCCTGCGCGTGGCGCACGGCGGCGGCACGGATCTCGAAGAACTCGTCGAGGTTGGTGCAGGAGATGCACATGAAGCGCAGGCGCTCCAGCAGCGGCACCTGCGGGTCCATGGCCTGCGCCAGCACGCGGAAGTTGAAATCCAGCTGCGACAGCTCGCGGTTGATGTACAGCGACGGGTCGCGCAACGGATCGTTGTCCGGGCTCACGGGGAGGGGGAGGGATCCGAGGCTGCTCATGGCGTCATTCTTCGATGGAGGTCAGGGGGGCGGACTCGCGCGGGCGCACGTGGTCGGCATCGAAATGGCAGGAGAACACCGAGCCCTTGCCGACTTCGCTTTCAATCTCCAGCCGTGCGTGGTGCAGGCCGAGGATGTGCTTGACGATGGACAGGCCCAGCCCGGTGCCGCCGCTCTCGCGCGAGCGGCTGCTGGACACACGGTAGAAACGTTCGGTCAGGCGCGGCAGGTGGGTGGCGGGAATGCCGTAGCCGGAATCGCGCACCGCCAGCACGGCGCCGTCGCCTTCGCGGCGGAACTCCACCGCAATGCGGCCCCCGGCCGGGGTATAGCGCACCGCGTTGGTGACCAGGTTGGAGAAGGCGCTGTGCAGTTCCTTGGTCGAACCCTGCAGGTCGACACCGGCCAGATCATCGATGCTGATCTGGTGGCGGCCCTGGCTGTGCGCCTCGGCCTCGCGGCGCAGGGTCGCCAGCATCGGCTGCATGGCCACGGTCTCTTCCTCGCTGTGCTCCTGCGATTCCAGCCGCGACAGGGTCAGCAGGTCTTCCACCAGCTGGGCCATGCGCTGGCTCTGCTTGCGCATTTCTTCCAGCATCGGGCCGGTGCCGGGGAAGTCCTCCGGATCCATCATGTCCAGGTAGCCGTGGACCACGGTGAGCGGCGTGCGCAGCTCGTGTGAAACATTGGCCACGAAGTCGCGGCGTACCTGTTCCAGGCGCAGCAGCTTGCTGACGTCGCGGGCGATCAGCAGCCAGTAATCCGACGAATAGGGAATCAGGCGCAGGTTCAGGCGGATCGCCGGATCGACCGGCGAGGGCACGTCCAGGATCGGTTCGGCATTGCGGCCACCGGCCAGCCAGTGGGCCAGCGGCATCGGCTGCAGGCGTTCGACCAGGGCCTCGCCAAGGTCGCCGGGATGGTGCAGGCCGAGCAGGGCGGTGGCCGCTTCGTTGAACCACTGCACGCGCTGGCTGTTGCGGTCCAGCACCACCACCGCGTCGGGCAATGCGGCGGCGGCGGCGCGGTAGCTGCGCAGCATGTCCAGCAGGCGGCGCTTGCGCACGCGCATTTCCACCTGGTTGCGATACAGCAGGCGGTCCAGTTCGTTCCAGACGCCGGTGCCTTCTTCGGCGGTGTCCCAGCGCTGGCGTGCGGTCAGGCGGCGCAGCACGCTGCGCAGGCGCCAGTAATGCCAGGCCAGGGTGGCCAGCGCGCCCAGCGCGATGCACAACCACAGATGGCCCGTGAACCACCCCACCAGTCCGGCGAACAGCAGTACCGCGGCAACGGTGGCCAGGGTCTTCAACCAGGCAGAGCGGATGTGGCGGGGCATTGCGGTCTCGTCGTTGAGGTGCGGCGGTTCACTGGAGTGAACCAAGGGTTATAGCAGAGTTGCCGGCACCGGCACCCGCAGGTGCGCGGTGCCGGCACGACGAGACTCAGGTGGCAGTGGAGAACCGGTAGCCGGCGCCGCGCACGGTCTGCACCATGTTCTCGGCGTTGAACGGTTCCAGCGTCTTGCGCAGGCGGCGGATATGCACGTCGATGGTGCGCTCCTCCACGTACACGCTGCCACCCCATACATGGTCCAGCAGCTGCGCGCGGGTGTAGACGCGCTCCGGATGGGTCATGAAGAAGTGCAGCAGGCGGTATTCGGTCGGGCCGATCGGCACCGGCTGGTCGTTGGCGAACACGCGATGGGCGGCGCCGTCGATGCGGATCGGGCCGACTGCCACGCTGCCGTCCTCGTCGTCCTCGCGGGCACGGCGCATGACCGCACGGATGCGCGCCAGCAGTTCGCGCGCCGAGAACGGCTTGACCACGTAGTCGTCGACGCCGGCTTCCAGGCCACCGACGCGGTCGTTCTCTTCGCCGCGGGCGGTCAGCATGATGATCGGCACTTCGCGGGTCAGCGTTTCCTTGCGCCAGCGACGGGCCAGGTCCAGGCCGCTGGTGCCGGGCAGCATCCAGTCCAGCAGGATCAGGTCCGGAACGCGGTCGGCGATCGCGGTCTGGGCCTCCCGGGCATCGCCGGCGTGGACCGGTTCGTAATCGCCCTTGCGAAGGGCGAAGGCGACCATTTCACGGATCGCGGGCTCGTCATCGACGATCAGGATGCGTTTCTGCACGAGGACACCGTAGGGCTCGGTTACTGGAGTGGTGCCAGTAGACTACGGTTTGATGACATGTTTGTGACTGCCCGGCCGGAACCGGCCTGGATTGCCATCGGCCGGTCATGCAGCGCTCAGCGCCGGTCCAGGTCCGGGTCCTGCACGCCCTGGCGGCGCAGCTCCAGCACGGTCGGGGTGATCGCTTCGATGCGGGCATCGACCCGCGCGCGGCCAATGTAATCCAGCGCCGGGTTGCGCTTGAGCGCCTGCAGCTGCAGCAGCGCCTGTTCCGGCCGACCGCTGAGGAAGGCGGCCTCGGCATAGGCCTCGCTGGCACGCACGCTGTCGCCGGCCAGCTCGCTGGCGCGGGCAAAGCGCTGCTGGAAGACCGGATCGTTACCGCTTTGCGACAACAGGGGGCGCAGCATCGCCTGCGCGCGCTGGCCGGCCTCGCGGTTGCCCTGTTCGTTCAGGATCTCGGCATAGGTCAGCGCCACCGGGCGGCTGTTGGGGTGTTCGCGAAGCAGCTGCTCGAAGCGGCTGTTGGCCTGGGCCGCCTGGCCTGCCCGCGATTCCGCTTCGCCCAGGCCCAGCGCCAGCCACAGGTTGCCGGGATGGGTCTGGAGCAGGCCGGCCAGGGTCTGCCGGGCCTGGCCGGCGCCGGCACGGCCACCGCGCATGACCGCCAGCGCCTGGCCATAGCGCTGCGCATCGTTGAGACCGTCCTTCTGCCGCTTGGCCAGGTCGGCATACTCGCGTTCCAGCTCGGGGGTGGAATCCGCGCTGAGCACGCGCAGGCGCTCACGTGCCCAGTCGAAGTCGCCGCTGGCGCCACGGTTGAGCTGGCCGATCGGGAGGCGCAGCACACTGCTGGGCAGCAGCGGGTTGTTGCCGCGCAGCAGCGGCTCGCCCAGGCTGGGATCGGCCGGGTCCACCCGCTCCTTGCGCTCGCCGGTGGGGGTGCTGGTGGTCAGCAGCACTGTATCCTTCTTCATCTGCTCGGCGCGGGCCTTGGCTTCGCTGATGCGGGTGATGTTGACCGGGTGGGTGCGCAGGAACTCGGGCACGCTGTAGCCCCCTTCGTTGCCACGCATGGCCGCCGACATCCGTTCGAAGAAGCCGGCCATGGCATCCACGTCGTAGCCGCTGCGCGACAGGGTGCGGATGCCCAGGCGGTCGGCCTCGGACTCGTTGGAGCGGGTGTAGTTGATCTGCCGTTGCTGCATCAAGCCCATGCCCGAGCTGATCGCGGCCATCGTCGCGTTGCCGGACGACGTGCTGTTGCTGGCCTGGGCGGCCACCACCGCTGCCAGCATGCCCAGCAGGATCGGGATCTGGTCACGCTGGGCGCGCTCGACGCCGCGCAGCACATGCTGCTGGGTGACGTGGGCGATTTCGTGGGACAGCACCGCAGCGACCTCGTCCTCGCGCTCGGCGGTCAGCACCAGGCCGGCATTGACCCCGATGTAGCCGCCCAGCGTGGCGAACGCGTTGATCTGGCGGTCGTTCATCACGAAGAAGGTGTACGGCTGCCGCGGCTGGTCACTGTTGGAGCCGAGCCGGGTGCCCATGGTCTGCAGCCAGTCGTTGACCAGCGGATCTTCCAGCAGGTAGCCGTAGTTGCGCAGCTCGCGCAGCATCATCGCGCCGTACTCGGCCTGGCGGGCCGGGGTCAGCAGCTCGCCGGCCGAGGAGCCGATGTCGGGCAGCTTCTCCTGGGCCTGGGCCAGCGGCATGGCCAGGGCCAGGGTGACGGCGGTAGTCAGCAGCAGGGCTCGCAAGCAGGAGTTCCTCGGGCGGGGCGCGCCAAGCGTGGCAGGGCGGGGGGCAACCATTCGTTAATCCACAGTGTTGCGGCCGTGGCGTGGAAATTCCAGCGCACCGGTACCATATGTAGACCGTCGATCCATCGTGGAGTTTCCCGTGACAGCCCAGACCGCCGGCGGTGCCCCCGCCATCACCATCTATTCCACCGCCGTCTGCCCGTACTGCGTGGCCGCCAAGAACTTCCTGAAGAGCAAGGGCCAGCAGTGGACCGAGGTCCGCATCGACCTGGACCCGGCCGAGCGCGAGAAGATGATGGCGCTGACCCGCCGCACCAGCGTGCCGCAGATCTTCGTCGGCGACGTCCATGTCGGCGGCTACGACGACATGATGGCCCTGCACCGTGAAGGCAAGCTCGAGCCGCTGCTGGCCGGGCAGGGCCAGGCATGAGCGCGGCCGACGACGGCAGCAAGGACCGCATCGCCGAGTTCACCGAGTTCCGCAAGCGCATGAACGAGCGGATCCTGGGTGAGCCGAACCAGGTGGTGCGCCGCTTCTTCGCGCTGGACACGCAGACCTACCAGGCCGGCGCGCTGGACGTGAAGACCAAGGAGCTGCTGGGCCTGGTGGCCTCGATGGTGCTGCGCTGCGACGACTGCATCAGCTATCACGTGGCCCAGTGCAAGGACGCCGGCGTGACCCGCGAGGAGTTCTTCGAGACCTTCTCGGTCGGCCTGGTGGTGGGCGGATCGATCGTGATCCCGCACCTGCGCCGCGCGGTCGACTTCCTCGACCAGCTTGAAGGTGGCGCCGCCGCCCCGGCAGCGCACGAGCACTGAGGGGCGTGCCGGCCGCTGGCCGGTATTCCCTGAATCCGGCATGGCCGGGGTTGCCGGCCAGCGGCCGGCACTACCGCACCCGCGAGGGGCCTTCCCACGATCCAACAGCCCAGGAGCCCCCTTGTTGTTCAAGGGGGCGCGCCGACAGGCGCGGGGATAAGGCGGAATGCGCGGGCAATTCTGCCTGGGCCGGGCACTGGGACCATGGTCTATTTGGGACCTCGGCCCCGGCTCAGGCATAATTGCCGGTGAAACTTCCTTTGCGCCGGCGTTTCCGGGCACGTCCGGACGGCGTTTTTCCCCCTGTTCGGAACATCGATCAATGACGCAGAAAATTACGGTCATCCGCGGCGACGGCATTGGCCCGGAAATCATGGACGCCACCCTGTTCGTGCTCGACCAGCTCAAGACTGGCCTGGAGTACGAAGACGCCGACGCCGGCCTGGTGGCCCTGGAAAAGCACGGCGACCTGATGCCGGCAGTGACCCTGGAATCGATCGCGCGCAACAAAGTCGCGCTGAAGAGCCCGCTGACCACCCCGGTCGGTGGTGGCTTCACCTCGATCAACGTCAGCCTGCGCCGCCACTTCGACCTGTACGCCAACGTGCGTCCGGCCCACACCTTCCCGAACACCAAGTCGCGTTTCGACAACGTCGACCTGATCACCGTCCGTGAGAACACCGAAGGTGCCTACCTGGCCGAAGGCCAGGAAGTGTCGGCCGACGGCGAAACCGCCTTCTCCGGCACCCGCATCACCCGCAAGGGCTCCGAGCGCATCGTGCGCTACGCCTTCGAGCTGGCCAAGAGCACTGGCCGCAAGAAGGTCACTGCCGTGCACAAGGCCAACATCATCAAGTCGACCTCGGGCCTGTTCCTGAACGTCGCCCGTGAAGTCGCCGCACAGTACCCGGAGATCGAGTTCCAGGAAATGATCGTCGACAACTGCTGCATGCAGCTGGTGATGCGTCCGGAACAGTTCGATGTGATCGTCACCACCAACCTGTTCGGCGACATCATCTCCGACCTGTGCGCCGGTCTCGTCGGCGGCCTGGGCCTGGCCCCGGGTGCCAACATCGGCAAGGACGCGGCGATCTTCGAAGCCGTGCACGGCACCGCGCCGGACATCGCCGGCCAGGGCAAGGCCAATCCGTGCGCGCTGCTGCTGGCAGCCGCGCAGATGCTGGACCATGTCGGCCAGCCGGAAAACGCCGAGCGCCTGCGCAAGGCCATCGTGGCGACCATGGAAGCCAAGGATTCGCTGACCGGCGACCTGGGCGGCACCGGCACCACCATGAGCTTTGCCCAGGCCATCGCCAGCCGCCTGTAAGCGGCCGGCCGACCTCGGTTGGATCCACAGCGGGGCGCCTTCGGGCGCCCCGTTGCGTTGTGGGCCGGCCCGGTAGATCCACGCCGTGCGTGGAATGACGGGGCCTTGGTCCGCAGCCACCCATGGGGTGGCTCTACAGGGGAATTGTCTGTGCGTATATTGCACAGATCATGTGCCGCTACGCGGCTGGTTCGTGCGTCATGCGCTCCGCATCCTGTGCCCACTTCCCAACGCACTGGAGCTCGAACATGAACCTCACTGCCTTCGGCCTGGCCAGCCTGATCGGCATGGCCACCACCGCCCCGGTCGCCGCCGCCGAGCCGGCCCATCCCACCATCCGCCACATGGCTGGCGCGCTGGTCGCGACCTCGCTGGATGCGGCAAAGACCGCCGTGCTGGTCATCGACTTCCAGAATGAGTACTTCGATGCCACGGCCGCACCGGGCTTTGCCGGTGGCCGCATGGTCATTCCCGATGGCGTGGCCGCGCTGCGGCAGGCGAAGCGGGTGGTCGAATTCGCCGATGCCCATGGCATCCGCGTGATCCATGTGCAGCACGTGCTGCCGGCGGGTGCGCCGCTGTTCGCACAGGGCAGCGTCAATGCTGCCTTCCATCGCGACCTGCAGCCGCGCCAGGGCGAGACCGTGGTGCAGAAGGACAATGTCAGCGTGTTCGCCGGCGCGTCCTCCACCGTGCTCGACCCGCTGCTGAAGAACGCCGGCATCGACACCCTGATCGTCACCGGCCTGCAGACCCATGCCTGCGTGGCTGGTGCCGCGCGCGACGCGGCGGCCGCGCCCCGTGGTTACCGGGTGATCGTCTCGTCCGATGCCAGCGCCAGCCGTGACCTGGACCTGGCTGGCGGCCGGCGCATCGGCCATCGCACGCTGCATGAAGCCGCTCTGGCCCAGATCGAGGACGCCTTCGGCGATGTCATGACGACTGACGCGATCCTGGCACTGCCGGTGCGCAAGGCCGGCGACGGCGCTTGATAAGCTGGCGGGGCCCGCATGCCGCGGGCTCCGCCACGTGGAGCTGCCCGCCGATGGATCACTTCGCTGCCCTGCGTGCACTGCGCGCCATCGTCGATGCGGGCAGCTTCACCGCGGCAGCCGAGCGCCTCGGTACCACCCACTCGGCGATGTCGCGGCAACTGCGGCAGCTGGAAGAACACCTGCAGGTGCGCCTGCTCGATCGCAACAGCCGCCGGCTGTCGTTGACCGAGGCCGGGCGCGACTACTACCGTGAGGCGGCAACGCTGCTGGACCGCCTGCAGGAAGCCGACGACCGTGCCCGTGCCGGGCAGGCGCAGCCCAGTGGAAGCGTGAGGATCAGCGTGCCGCAGGTGGTGGCCAGCCAGGAGCTGCCGCACTGGCTGCCGTCATTCCTGCAGCGTTACCCCCAGGTCACGCTGGACCTGTCGGCCGATGACCAGCTGGTCGATGTGGTCGGTGGTGGTTTCGACCTGGCCCTGCGCATCGCGGCTTCACTGCCGGACAGCCAGCTTGTCGCGCGCGAGCTGGCCAGCTGCCCGCGCATCCTGGTCGCCGCACCGGCCTACCTGGCACACCACGGACTGCCGCGGCAGGCAGCGGACCTGGCTCATCACACGCTGCTGGGTTTCAGTCCCACGCCAGCAATGCCGCCCTGGCAGTTGCAGGGGCCGCGCGGCGCAACCGCGAGCATCGAAGCCGGGCAGCGCCTGCGCGTGGATGCCACGCCCGCACTGTACGCCGCCGCGCTGGCCGGCATGGGCATCAGCCTGTTCACCGCCTTCACCGTGCAGGAGGATCTGCGCGCCGGTCGTTTGATCCGCGTGCTGCCGGCCTGGCATGCGGGCCAGCGACGCTACTTCGCGCTGTACCCGCATGCACGTGCACTGGCGCCCAAGGTGCGTGCGCTGGTCGAGCATCTCGCGGCGCACTACGCTGCACAGGTGAGCGCGGCAGGGTAGTCGCGCGGTTGCAGCCGGGGTGATGATGGAGTCGGTGTATCTGCTGGTCGCGCTTGGCGCGATCGTCGCCGGATTCGTACAGGGCCTGTCCGGTTTCGCCTTCGGGATGGTAGCGATGTCGTTCTGGGCATGGGGGCTGGAGCCGCGACTGGCCGCTGCGCTGTCGGTGTTCGGCGCGCTGGTCGGTCAGCTGGTGGCCGTGTTCACCGTGCGGCGTGGCTTCAACCTGCGCCTGCTGCTGCCGTTCGTGCTGGGCGGCCTGGTGGGCATTCCGCTCGGCGTGATGGTACTGCCACACCTGGACATGGACTGGTTCAAGGCGCTGCTGGGCGGCTTCCTTGCGCTGTGGTGCCCGGTGATGCTGATGGCGCGATCATTGCCGCCGATCCGCGTGGGTGGTCGTATCGGTGACGCGATCGCCGGCATGGCAGGTGGGGTGCTCAGCGGCATCGGCGGTTTCGCCGGACCGGTGCCGACGCTGTGGAGCACGCTGCGTGGCTTCGGCAAGGACGAGCAGCGCGCGGTCATCCAGAACTTCAACCTGGCGATGCTGGCAGTGACCATGGCCACCTATGTCGGCAGCGGCCTGGTGAGCCGGCAGATGCTGCCGTACTTCGCCATCGTGGCGCCGGCGATGCTGGTGCCGACCCTGCTGGGTGCGCGCGTCTACATCGGCATCAGCGAGGCGCGCTTCCGGCAGATCGTACTGAGCCTGTTGACCGCGTCGGGCATCGCATTGCTGGCGTCGTCGATGCCGGCGCTGCTGGCGCGGTCGTAACCGGTTGAACGTCAGGTCGGGCGGAACATGCGGAAGCGCTGTCCGGCGCCGATGCGGAAGTAGTCGGCAGGCCCGCCGCCGCGCAGGATCGGCGCCGCCGCAGCGGTGTCGTAGATGCCATCGACCAGCAGCCGTTCATCGATATGCACCGTCACCACTTCGCCCAGCACCAGCCAGCCGTTGGTGTCCTGGCCGGCGGCATCGCGCAGGCGGACGATCTGCGTGCAGCGGCATTCCATGCTTACCGGGCTCTGTGCCACGCGGGGCGGTGTGACCTGCGTTGAGGCCAGTGGCGTCAGGCCGGCAAGGACGAACTCGTCGACATCCGGCGCGACCGCACGGCAGCTTTCGTTCATCGCCTCGGCCAGGTCGAAGGTGGCCAGGTTCCAGACGAATTCACCGGTGGCTTCGATGTTGCGCAGCGAGTCTTTGCGGCCCTGGCTGGAGAAGCCGATGATCGGCGGGGTGTAGTTGAAGGCGTTGAAGAAGCTGTAGGGCGCCAGGTTCAACGTGCCCTGTGCGTCGCGGCTGGAAATCCAGCCGATCGGGCGCGGGCCGATGATGGCGTTGAACGGGTCATGCGGCAGACGGTGGCCCTCTGCCGGGCGGTAGCTGTGGAAGGTGTCGGGCATGGGGGCAGGGGACGTGTGGGCTTGCTCGACTCTACAAAAAAGCCGCGACCCTTGCGGATCGCGGCTTGTCTTTCTCGGCGTGGCTGGACTCAGCGCTGCTGGATCTTCGACAGCAGGCGCAGGAACTCCACATACAGCCAGACCAGGGTCACCATCAGGCCGAATGCGCCATACCACTCCATGTACTTCGGCGCGCGCTGGGCCACGCCGGTTTCGATGAAGTCGAAGTCCAGCACCAGGTTCAGCGCCGCCACGACCACCACGAACAGGCTGAAGGCGATGCCCAGCCAGCTGGAGTCGTGGATCACCGGCACGTTGATGTTGAAGAAGCCCAGCACGAACGAGGCCAGGTAGAGCAGGGCGATGCCGCCGGTGGCGGCGACCACGCCCATCTTGAAGTTCTCGGTGGCCTTGATCACGCCGCTGCGGTACGCGAACAGCAGCGCAAACAGGGTGCCGAAGGTCAGCAGCACGGCCTGGAACACGATGCCCGGGAACTTGGCGTTGAACACGGCCGAGATGGCGCCGAGGAACACGCCTTCCACCAGCGCGTACATCGGCGCGGTGACCGGCGACCATTCCTTCTTGAAGATGGTGATCAGCGCCAGCACCAGGCCGCCGATGCCGCCGCCCAAGGCGTACAGCTTGGCCGCGTCCATGACCTGGCCGTAGTCGTCGATGGTCTGGTTCCAGGCGAAAGCGGCCGTCAGCACGGTCAACAGCAGCAGGAAACCGGTCTTGTTGACGGTGCCGTTGAGGGTCATTGCCTGGTCGGGGCTGGTCACCACCGAACCGCTGGCGAGGTCGAGGAAGGTCGACTCGGAAAGAGCCGGGTTGCCGCTGCGCATGCGTGTTCTCCGTGCGAATGAGGGTCAGGACGGCCATCCGGCCGATGGGCGTGAGCATAGCCGATGACTGCTTTCGGCGTTGTGGCAGGCCGCGGAACTGCGCATCCTTCGTTGACAGTTCCCAACGCGCTTGGCGACAATGACCAACTCCCCGGGCCTGACCCGAGGGGATTGCAAGACCGGGGTATAGCGCAGTCTGGTAGCGCGCCTGCTTTGGGAGCAGGATGTCGGGGGTTCGAATCCCTCTACCCCGACCAATCCCACGTCACGTCGGATTGGACACCGTTCCGGTTCGGGCGCCCGTAGCTCAACTGGATAGAGCACCGGCCTTCTAAGCCGGCGGTTACAGGTTCGATTCCTGTCGGGCGCGCCATTGGCGGGACAGCGGGATCGCATCGGCGGATGTGAAGAAGTGCTTGCAAAAGCGTAAAGACTCCACCAGAATATCGGACTCGCTTCGGCGGACCGGAACTTCGGTGACAGTCTCCAGGCAAGGTTTCAAGGTTCCAGTGCTGGCGGTATCGGCGGTGGAGCGAAAGTTTCAGTGGTGGCTGTAGCTCAGTTGGTTAGAGTACCGGATTGTGATTCCGGTGGTCGGGGGTTCGAATCCCCTCAGCCACCCCACTGATTCAACCGCATCGGCGCAGCCGAAACGGTATTGCAATAAACAGAAAGCACGCTACAATGTGCGTCTGAGTTTCACGGGCCGTTAGCTCAGTTGGTAGAGCAGTTGACTCTTAATCAATAGGTCCAAGGTTCGAATCCTTGACGGCCCACCAAGACGGAAGCCACCTGGTACGCCAGGTGGCTTTTTTCTTATAGGTGTGACCCTTTCATTTCAATGGGCCACACGTTGCAGGGCCCCGCCTGGCGTGGATCTGCAACGCATTGGGATCGCAGTGCTGGTTTCAACGATGTTGAAGAAAGTGCTTGCACTCACCGAGCGGATCGGGTCATAATTCGCGCCCCGATTTCGGGCTGTTAGCTCAGTTGGTAGAGCAGTTGACTCTTAATCAATAGGTCCAAGGTTCGAATCCTTGACAGCCCACCAGACGAAAGCCACTTGGTCATCCAGGTGGCTTTTTTCTTGCCCGCACGCCGGGTTGCGCTTCATCCACGCATGGCGTGGATCCACTGAAGCAGTGCTGAAATCAGGGGCATACGCGTCATCAGTGTTTTCAATGCTGTGCACTGCTTCTCACCGCATGGCGTCCTGCATCGCACCCAATAGATCTTCCGCGCCGATGGCGCATGCAGGAAGGAAGATGTTGATGGCTGAGATCACTCGATTGCACGGCACGGTGTGGATTCCCTTCGCGTTGATGGCACTGGCGGCCTGCACGCCGGGCAATGATCCTGCGCAGGCTGTCGAGCGTGATGCGGGCGCAGAGCGCATTCCGGCGCGCCAGATCGACGACGCCATGCAGTTGCGGCCGGCCCGGCCCGCGGAGGGGGAGGTCCTGCCCGGCGCGGTGGACGTACAGCGCAATGCGGACGGTTCGGTGGATGTGCGCAGGGCTGCGCCGGCGTCGGTGGCCCTGCGTCGCACCGACGATGGGGGCGTGGAGGTCCGGAAGGTGGATGCGGCCGTCGACCCGGGCTCAGGCGCGGCGCCGGCCCGCACGGTACCGCAGCAGTAGGCTGCGGCCAGCCCGGCGGGTCGCGCACCCGCCGGGCTGGCCGCGATGCAGCGATGGCGCGGAGCGTAGTGGATTCAGCTTTGTGCAGGCCTTCCGATTCCAGTCGCCGCCTGCGACAATGAACACCTGTGCCGGCCACGCGAAAGTGGCGGAATTGGTAGACGCCCTGGATTTAGGTTCCAGTGCCGCAAGGCGTGGGGGTTCGAGTCCCCCCTTTCGCACCAGTGCCGGCCTGTCCCCGCCCTGATCGGGCCATCGGCGCCCCCTTGACCGGCACGCGCTGGCAGTGCAGGCCGAATTGGGCGAAACTAAAGGGCTGCGGCAAGCAGGCGCGTCCCAGACGTCGTGTCCTAACAACCGTTTCATCCCAATCATCGAGCCGGGGGCCTGGGCCACCGGTGGCAGGAGTCAACATGCAAGCTTCGATCGAATCCACCGGCAACCTGGAACGCCGCCTGAGCTTCTCGCTGCCGGAAGAGCGTCTGCAGAGCCACATCGCCGGCCGCCTGGGCGAAATCGCCCGTACCACCCGCATCAAGGGGTTCCGTCCGGGCAAGGTGCCGGCCAAGGTGATCGAGCAGCGCTTCGGCGCGCAGGTCCGTGGCGAGGCGCTGGACGGCCTGCTGCGCGAGACCTTCGACGCGGCCGTGCGCGAGCACGACCTGCGCGTCGTCGGCAGCCCGCGCATCGACAAGGGCGACGAGGGTGAGTTCTCCTTCGTGGCCACCGTGGAAGTGGTGCCGGACTTCGGCGACATCGACGTCAGCAAGCTGACCGTCGTGCGCCACACCGCCGAGATCACCGACGCCGACATCGACCAGATGATCGAGAACCTGCAGAACCAGCGTCGCACCTGGGCCCCGGTCAGCCGTGGCGCGCAGGACGGCGACCTGGTCGCGGTGGAAACCTGGTCGCAGGCCGGCGAAGAGCGCCTGCCGGCCGAGGGCACCGAGAAGGGTTCGATCGTGCTCGGCCAGGGCATGATGTTCGACACCATCGAAAAGGGCCTGGTCGGCCTGGCCAAGGGCGAAGAGAAGACCCTGGACGTCGAGTTCCCGGCTGACTGGCGCGTGCCGGTGCTGGCCGGCAAGACCGTGCAGGTCACCGTCAAGGTTGCCGAAGTGTCCGAGCCGGTCGTGCCGGCGGTCGACGAAGCCTTCATCAAGAGCTTCGGCGTGAAGGGGGGCGACGTCGAGCAGTTCCGCAGCGACATCCGCGCCAACCTGGAGCGTGAGCTGAAGGGCGCGCTGATGAACCGCCTGCGCCGCGAAGTGGGCGAGCAGCTGATCGCGGCCTACTCGTCGGTGGAAATGCCGCCGCGCCTGGTCGAGAACGAAGCCCGCGCCATGCTGGCCCAGCAGGTCGAGCAGCTGCGCCGCAACGGCCAGAACGTCGGCGAGATCCCGGCCGATGCCCACGAAGGCTTCAAGGACGCCGCCGCCAAGCGCGTGCTGGTCGGCCTGCTGGTCGGTGAAGTGGCCCGCATCAACGACCTGCGCCTGGAAGCCAAACGCCTGAACGAAACGATGCGTCTGATCGCCTCGACCTACGAAGAGCCGGAGCAGGTCATTGAGATGTACCGTAACGACCCCCAGCTGATGTCTGGCCTGCAGAACCGTGTGATGGAAGAGCAGGTGATCGACTGGATCGCCGAGCGTGCCCAGCACACCGAAGAGAAGCTGTCGTTCCAGGACGCGATCCGCCAGTAAGCCGGCGGATCACCGGATGCCCCGCGCCTTTGCCGGCGCGGGGTTGTTGCCCCCCAAGATAGGTACCTCACGTAATGGACAACCGAACCAAAGCCCTGAACCTGGTTCCGATGGTGGTCGAGCAGACCAGCCGCGGCGAGCGTGCCTACGACATCTATTCGCGCCTGTTGAAGGAGCGCCTGATCTTCCTCGTGGGCCCGATCGACGATCACATGGCCAACGTGGTGGTGGCGCAGTTGCTGTTCCTGGAATCGGAGAACCCGGAAAAGGACATCAACATCTACATCAACTCGCCGGGTGGCGTGGTCACCGCCGGCATGGCGATCTACGACACCATGCAGTACATCAAGCCGAATGTGAGCACCACCTGCATCGGCCAGGCCGCCTCGATGGGCGCCCTGCTGCTGGCCGCGGGCGAAGCCGGCAAGCGCTATGCGCTGCCGAACTCGCGCGTGATGATCCACCAGCCGCTGGGCGGCTACCAGGGCCAGGCCACCGACATCGACATCCACGCGCGTGAGATCCTGACCCTGCGTTCGCGCCTGAACGAGATCCTGGCCAAGCACACCGGCCAGTCGCTGGAGACGATCGCCCGCGACACCGAGCGCGACAACTTCAAGAGCGCCTTCGAGGCGCAGGCCTACGGTCTGGTCGACCAGGTCCTGGAGCGTCGTCCGGATGAGTCGATCCAGGCCGGTTGACCGGCCTTCACGGGGCCAGGGAGGCCCCGTTCCTGCAGGGTCGGGCGGGACTGGTGTCCCCTCGGCCCTGTGCTATTCTCGAATCGAACCCCCGTTCAGCGGGTGGGGTAACTGGGTAAGCGAAGCATGAGCGAAGACCGCCAAGGTCGTTCCACGGACACCGGCAAGATCCTCTACTGCTCTTTCTGCGGCAAGAGCCAGCATGAAGTGCGCAAGCTGATTGCGGGTCCGAGCGTATTCATCTGCGATGAGTGCGTGGAGCTGTGCAACGACATCATCCGTGAGGAACTTGAGGAAAAGGCGCAGTCGGCGCGCAGTTCGCTGCCCAAGCCGCGCGAGATCCTCGAGGTCCTCGACCAGTACGTGATCGGCCAGAACCGCGCCAAGCGCACCCTGGCCGTGGCCGTGTACAACCACTACAAGCGCATCGAGAGCCGGCAGAAGAACGACGACGTCGAACTGGCGAAGTCGAACATCCTGCTGGTCGGCCCGACCGGTTCGGGCAAGACGCTGCTGGCCGAAACCCTGGCCCGCCTGCTCAACGTGCCGTTCACCATGGCCGACGCCACCACGCTGACCGAAGCCGGTTACGTGGGCGAGGACGTGGAGAACATCATCCAGAAGCTGCTGCAGAAGTGCGACTACGACGTCGAGAAGGCACAGCAGGGCATCGTCTACATCGATGAAATCGACAAGATCTCGCGCAAGAGCGAGAACCCGTCGATCACCCGCGATGTGTCCGGCGAAGGCGTGCAGCAGGCCCTGCTGAAGCTGATCGAAGGCACCGTGGCCAGCGTTCCGCCGCAGGGCGGGCGCAAGCATCCGCAGCAGGAATTCCTGCAGGTGGACACCAAGAACATCCTGTTCATCTGCGGCGGCGCGTTCGCCGGGCTGGACAAGGTGATCCAGGCCCGTTCCACCGACGTCGGCAGCATCGGCTTCGGCGCCAAGGTGAAGAGCAGCGAGCGCAAGCAGGAAGTGGGCAAGGTGCTGGCCGAAGTCGAGCCGGAAGACCTGATCAAGTTCGGCCTGATTCCGGAGTTCGTCGGCCGCCTGCCGGTGGTGGCGACCCTGGAGGAGCTGGACGAGCCGGCCCTGATCAAGATCCTGACCGAGCCGAAGAACGCCATCACCAAGCAGTTCAAGAAGCTGTTCGAGATGGAGAACGTCGAGCTGGAGTTCCGTCCGGACGCGTTGTCGGCCATCGCCAGGAAGGCGCTCAAGCGCAAGACCGGTGCCCGTGGCCTGCGCACCATCGTCGAATCGGTCCTGCTGGACACCATGTACGACCTGCCGTCGCAGGAAAACGTCAGCAAGGTGGTGGTGGACGAATCGGTGATCGAGCACAAGTCCGAGCCGTACCTGATCTACCAGACCCCGGCGGTCCCTGAACAGAAGGCCGCAGGCGCCGAGTGATCCTTCCAGGTTGTTGATTGGAAAGGATTTTCAAGGAATGCCTTGCATCTGAAAGCCGATGGCCCCATAACGGGGCCATCGGCTTTTTTTGTCTCCGGAAGATGCCCTCCCGGAGGCGGTTTTCCCCCTTCCCTGGAGCCCCCATGGCCCGTTCCCCAAGTGAAACCCTCGACCTGCCGGTCCTGCCGCTGCGCGACGTAGTGGTGTTCCCGCACATGGTCATTCCGCTGTTCGTCGGCCGTGACAAGTCCATGCACGCGCTCGAACAGGCAATGGAGGCGGACAAGCGCATCCTGCTGCTGGCGCAGAAGTCGGCCGAAACCGACGACCCGCATGCGGCCGACCTCTACCAGGTCGGTACGCTGGCGCAGGTGCTGCAGCTGCTGAAGCTGCCCGACGGCACCATCAAGGTGCTGGTCGAAGGCCTGTCGCGCGTGCAGGTCACCCACGTTGACGAGCGCAACGGCTCGCTGCACGGCCAGGCCGTGGAGATCGACGCCAGCGACGAGCGCGAAGCGCGCGAGGTCGAGGCGATCGCCCGCTCGCTGATGTCGCTGTTCGAGCAGTACGTGAAGACCAACCGCAAGCTGCCGCCGGAACTGCTGCAGACGCTGTCGGGCATCGATGAGCCGGCGCGCCTGGCCGACACCATCGCCGCGCACATCAGCGTGCGCCTGGCCGACAAGCAGCGCCTGCTGGAAACGCTGGCCGTCGGTGATCGCCTGGAGATGCTGGTCGGCCTGGTCGACGGCGAGATCGACGTCCAGCAGATGGAGAAGCGCATCCGCGGCCGCGTGAAGTCGCAGATGGAGAAGAGCCAGCGCGAGTACTACCTCAACGAACAGATGAAGGCCATCCAGAAGGAACTGGGTGACCTGGACGATGCGCCTGGCGAGCTGGAAGAGCTGGCGCGCAAGATCGCCGAGGCCGGCATGCCGAAGGCCGTTGAGGCCAAGGCGCGCAACGAGCTGAACAAGCTCAAGCAGATGTCGCCGATGTCGGCCGAAGCGGCGGTCGTGCGCAACTACCTGGAGTGGTTGCTGGGCGTGCCGTGGAAGAAGCGCAGCAAGGTTCGCAAGGACCTGAAGGTGGCGCAGGACACCCTCGATGCCGATCACTACGGGCTGGAGAAGGTCAAGGAACGCATCCTTGAATACCTGGCGGTGCAGTCGCGCGTGAAGCAGATGAAGGGCCCGATCCTGTGCCTGGTCGGGCCGCCGGGCGTGGGCAAGACCTCGCTGGGACAGTCCATCGCCAAGGCCACCAACCGCAAGTTCGTGCGCATGTCGCTGGGCGGCGTGCGTGACGAGGCCGAGATCCGTGGCCACCGTCGCACCTACGTCGGTTCGATGCCGGGCCGCATCGTGCAGAACCTCAACAAGGTCGGCAGCAAGAACCCGCTGTTCGTGCTCGACGAGATCGACAAGATGTCGATGGACTTCCGCGGCGATCCGTCCTCGGCGTTGCTGGAAGTGCTCGACCCTGAGCAGAACAACGCGTTCAACGACCACTACCTGGAAGTGGACCTGGACCTGTCTGAAGTGATGTTCGTGGCCACCTCGAACTCGCTCAACATTCCCGGCCCGCTGCTGGACCGCATGGAAGTGATCCGCATCCCCGGCTACACCGAGGATGAGAAGCTCAACATCGCCACCCGTTACCTGGTGCCCAAGCAGGTCAAGGCCAACGGCCTGCAGCCGGAAGAGCTGGAGATCGGCAGTGACGCCATCCAGGACATCGTGCGCTACTACACGCGCGAGTCGGGCGTGCGCAACCTGGAACGCGAGATCGCCAAGATCTGCCGCAAGGTGGTGAAGGAGATCGCGCTGGCCGGCCCGCAGCCGGTGAAGGCGAAGAAGGGCGCGAAGAAGAAGGCGCTGGTGAGCGTGTCCAGCAAGAACCTGGACAAGTACCTGGGCGTGCGTCGCTTCGACTTCGGCCGTGCCGAGGAAGAGAACGAGATCGGCCTGGTCACCGGCCTGGCCTGGACCGAGGTGGGTGGCGATCTGCTGCAGATCGAATCGACGCTGGTGCCGGGCAAGGGCCAGCTGATCCTGACCGGCCAGCTCGGCAACGTGATGAAGGAATCGGCTTCAGCGGCGCTGTCGGTGGTGCGTTCGCGCGCCGTCGGCTTCGGCATCGACAGCGACTTCCTGCAGAAGCACGACGTGCACCTGCATGTGCCCGATGGCGCTACGCCGAAGGACGGCCCGAGTGCCGGCGCGGCGATGGTCACCTCGCTGGTATCGATGCTGACCAAGGTGCCGGTGCGTGCCGACGTGGCGATGACCGGCGAGATCACCCTGCGTGGTCGCGTCACGGCCATCGGTGGACTGAAGGAGAAGCTGCTGGCCGCACTGCGTGGCGGAATCCGCACGGTCATCATTCCCGAGGAGAACCGCAAGGACCTGGCCGACATCCCGGCCAACGTCACCCGCGATCTGGAGATCGTGCCGGTGAAGTACATCGAAGAAGTCCTGGACCTGGCGCTGGAGCGTCCGTTGGCACCGAAGAAGGCGCGCAAGAGTGCGCAACGTGTCACGGTGCGCAGCAAGGCCAAACCGAGTGGAAACGCGCGCGTCAAGCATTGACGCGCGCTGTCCAATGGCCCGAAACCCGCGTCGTTGCTGGCTTTCCAGCTTGCGTGGGGGTAGGGCCACTGGTATAAAAGCAGCACTCGCGAATGAGTGATCGCAGTCTGGCGATCGCTGAATTCGGCGAACCGTTTCCACATGGCGGCCGCATGCAGAGCGCGTGCGGTTGCTTCCCTGTCGAATAAGCGGAACCCACCGCCAAAGGAGTTGTAGAGAATGAACAAGACCGAATTGATCGATGCCGTTGCTGAAGCTGCAGACCTGACCAAGGCCGAGTCCAGCCGCGCTGTCGATGCCGTCGTTGCTGCCGTCACCAAGGCGCTGAAGGACGGCGATGCGGTCACCCTGGTTGGCTTCGGTACCTTCCAGGTCCGCGACCGTGCTGCCCGCACCGGCCGCAACCCGAAGACCGGCGACACCATCAAGATCGCTGCTTCGAAGAATCCGTCGTTCAAGGCTGGTAAGGCCCTGAAGGATGCTGTAAACTAAGCGGCTCGCTGGGGTGCTTAGCTCAGCGGTAGAGCGTCTCCTTTACACGGAGAGGGTCGGGGGTTCGAAACCCTCAGCACCCACCACAGCACCGCGGTAAAAGTTTGAGTGTGGAGCGGTAGTTCAGCTGGTTAGAATGCTGGCCTGTCACGCCGGAGGTCGCGGGTTCGAGTCCCGTCCGCTCCGCCATTCAACGAGGCCTCCGGCCAAAAGCTGGAGGCTTTGTTTTCTCCCGGTCCAGGCCGGCTGAAAGCAAAAAAGGTAACAACGCGGAGCGGTAGTTCAGCTGGTTAGAATGCTGGCCTGTCACGCCGGAGGTCGCGGGTTCGAGTCCCGTCCGCTCCGCCATTACATCGAGGCCCCCGGCCTGAAGCTGGGGGCCTTGTCTTCTCACCGACAGGTTCGGAAGGAAGGCGAAAAGGTTTTTGCAAGAACGGAGCGGTAGTTCAGCTGGTTAGAATGCTGGCCTGTCACGCCGGAGGTCGCGGGTTCGAGTCCCGTCCGCTCCGCCATTGCAGAATTCTTAAGTCCCTGTGAAAAAACTTTGAAAAAAGTGTTCATCGGGCTGGGTTTCCAGGCAGTCTTCGGATATACTGGGCGCCTGCAAAGTTCAAGCGCGGAGCGGTAGTTCAGCTGGTTAGAATGCTGGCCTGTCACGCCGGAGGTCGCGGGTTCGAGTCCCGTCCGCTCCGCCAACTTCAAAAGCCCTCGGCGCAAGCCGGGGGCTTTTTCTTTGCGCCATGGTGGAAATGGCCGACACGCGGATGGCGCATGCCTGCCGATGTGGACGCAGGCCGCGCTGGCGCTGCTTTTGGTCCCTGCGGCGAAGCGGGTTACACTGCCGGGCTCGCCAATAAGGCCTTGTGATTCCTCACCATGCTGCAGAAACTCCGCGACAAGACCTCAGGCTGGATCGTCACTGTGATCCTGGGGCTGCTGATGATTCCGTTCCTGTTCGTGATCGACAACAGCTACCTCGGTGGCGTTGGCGCACAGAACGTGGCCAAGGTTTCCGCGCCGCCGACCTGGTGGCGTTCGGCGCCGTCGTGGTGGCCGGTGCGCATGCTGTGGCAGCACCACGAGATCAGCTCGCAGGATTTCCGCACGCGTTTCGAGCAGGAGCGCATGCGTGAGCGCCAGCAGCAGGGCGACAACTTCGACCCGCGCGCGTTCGAGAGCACCGAGAACAAGATGGCCGTGCTCGATCAGCTGATCGACGAGCAGGTCGTGCGCCTGGTCGGTGAGCAGGCAGGCGTGGTGATCGGCGACGGCGCGGTGCGCGAGTACATCGCTACCATGCCCGCATTCCTCGATTCGAACGGCAAGTTCAACGAGAACAACTATCGCCTGGCCCTGGCCGGCGGCAACCCGCCGCGTACGCCGACCCAGTTCCAGGAGCTGGTGCGCGAGAGCCTGCAGCAGTCGGTGATTCCGTCGGGCCTGCAGAGCTCCGGCTTCGTCACCCAGGCAGAGACCGAGCGCCTGTTGAAGCTGCTGGGCGAAACCCGCGACGTCGAGCTGGCCGCGTTGCCGCCCGTACCGGCCGATACCGCGCCGGTCACCGATGAGCAGATCAAGCAGTGGTACGACAGCCACGGCAAGGATTTCCGCCAGGCCGAGAGCGTGTCGCTGGAGTACGTCGAGATCAACGGCGCGAACCTGCCGGCACCGGCGGCGGCCGATGAAGCCACCCTGCGCAAGCGCTATGAAGACGAGAAGGCGAAGTTCACCTCGCCGGAGCAGCGCCAGGCCTCGCACATCCTGATCACCGGTGACGGTGCAGAAGCGAAGGCGAACAGGATCGCTGCCGAAGCCAAGGCCGCTGGTGCCGATTTCGGCGCGCTGGCCAAGGCCAATTCGGAAGATCCGGGCTCCAAGGACCAGGGCGGGGACCTGGGTTGGGTCGAGCGCGGTGCGATGGTGAAGCCGTTCGAGGACGCGCTGTTTGCGGCCAAGGCCGGTGATGTGATCGGCCCGGTGAAGACCGAGTTCGGTTACCACATCATCAAGGTGGCCGCTGTGCGCGGTGGCCAGGGCAAGTCGTTCGAGGAAGTGCGTGACACGCTGGCCGCCGAACAGCTGAAGGCCGACGGTGAGCGCGGCTTCAACGAGCTGGCCGGTCGCCTGGTCGATGCCATCAACAAGAGCCCGAGCGACCTGGCCGCTGCCGCCAAGGAAGTGAACCTGCCGCTGCAGACGCTGGGCCCGATCACCCGCGCGACCGCCAGTGGCATTGCCGCTGACCCGGCCGTGCTGCGTGCGGCGTTCTCCGACGTGCTGGTGCAGGACGGCACCGCCAGTGACCCGATCGCCCTGGGGGGCGCGACCAACCACAGCGTGGTCATCCGCGTGGCTGCGCACACCCCGGAACAGGCCCTGCCGCTGGACAAGGCTCGTGAACAGGTGATCGCCGCGATCCGCGCTGACCGCCAGCGCCAGGCCAGCGACAAGGCGGCCGATGCCATCCTGGCCAAGCTGAAGGCGGGTGCCACCCTGCAGTCGCTGGCCGCCAGCGAGAAGCTGCAGCTGAGCCCGATGCCGGGCCTGCCGCGCAGCCAGCCGGTGCCGACCCCGGAAATCAACCGCGCGATCTTCAGTGCGCCGGTGCCGGCCGAAGGCAAGCCGAGCTATGGCAAGGTCGACGTCAATGGCCACGCGCTGCTGTTCGCGGTGAACAAGGTCAATCCGGGCGACATCAAGGAAGTGACTGCAGAGCAGCAGAAGCAGCTGAAGGAACAGCTGAGCCAGATCGATGGCATGGCCGCGGCCAAGGCCTACATCGAGGCGATGCGCAAGAAGTTCGTGATCCAGACCACCGAGGCGAACCTGTAAGCCTTGCGGCGAGCAGATCGAAGAAGGCCCGGCATTGCCGGGCCTTTTTTTGTGCGGGCGCTGCTGGAAATCGAATTGTAGAGCCGAGCCCGTGCTCGGCTGGTCATGAACCCCGACAAGTCGCAGGCAAGAAAAAAGCCGAGCATGGGCTCGGCTCTACAGGAGGGCCCTGGCCTACGCGTCAGTCTTCCACGCGCAGCACGGCGCCCGGCTTCAGCACGCTGCTGCCGCTCAGGCCGTTCAGCGACAACAGAGCCTTGACCGGCATGCCGTAGCGGCGGGCGATGGTCCAGGCCGACTCGCCATCACGCACGGTGTGGCGGCGGCTGCGCGGACGATCAGCGATCGCGGCGACGGTCTTGGCCACCTGCGGCGTCGGTGCTGCGGTGGCGACTGGCGCAGCGCTGGCGACCAGGGCGGATGCGGTGTCCGCCACCGTCGCATTGGCAGCCGAGACAGGAGCCAGCACGCGGGTGGTACCCGACGAGGCGCGGCCACCGCCCGCCAGGGCGGGGTTGAGGCGGGCGATCCTGGCCGGGTCCAGGGCGCGCTGTGCGGCCCACTGCTGGACGCTGGTGCCGGCGGGCAGGGTGTGGTCCTTCAGCACCGGCACGGTGCGGTCCAGCGAGGCCATCACGCCCGGCTGGTCTTCCACGTCTTCCAGCACGCAGGCCAGGGCATGCAGCTTCTCGACGTAGGCATGGGTGACCGGCGACAGGCCGGGCAGCGCCGACGGCTTGGCGTTCTGCGCGTTCATGCCGGCCTTGCGCATGGACTGCAACACGCGGTACTCACCGGCGTTGTAGGCCATGGTGGCCAGGCGCCAGTCGCCGCCGAACATGCCGTGCAGGGTCTTCAGGTAGCGCACTGCGGCCTGGGTGGAATCGACCGCCGACAGGCGGCCATCGTAGCCGTTGGCCATGGGCACGCGGTGGTTGCGCGCGGTGGTGGCGATGAACTGCCACAGGCCGGTCGGGCCGCTGCCATTGCGGGCATTGGGCCGGTAGCCGCTTTCCACGAACGGGATCAGTGCGAATTCGGTAGGCAGGTTGGCCTTGCGCAGCTCTTCAACCACGTAGCCGAACAGCACCAGCGCATCGTCATCCTGGTTGGCCAGGCGCGACGGGGCGTGGGCGAACTGCTTCTGCCAGCGCGGGCTGGTGGCCTCGGCATTGCAGGTGGGCTCGGCCAGGCCGTCGCGGAAGCTGGAGAAGATCTCCTGGCCATTGCGGACCGACGCGGCCGGCAACGCAGCCGGATCCAGCGGCAGGGCCGCCGCGGCGGCCAGGTTCTGGCCGATGCCCGCGCCCAGCGACTGGGCACCGGCGGTTCCGGCCAGCCCCAGGACCAGGCCCAGGGCCAGCGGCAGACTTCGGCGCATCATGCGCGGAAGCCGTCTTTCCAGTGCCGGAGACCGGCCATGACGTCGACGTCGTCAACGACGTCGCGGCCCAGGTGCGCCGCCACTGCCGCGCGGATCGGCGCCGTGTGCACACGCAGGAACGGATTGCAGTCGAATTCGTTGGCCAGGGTTACCGGCAGGGTGGAACGGTCATCGCGGCGCATGGCCAAAGCCTCCTCTTGGCGCTGCCACAGGGCAGCGTTGGCGGGGTCGACATGCCGCGCGAAGACGGCATTTGACACGGTGTACTCGTGGGCGCAACAAAGCAGCAGTTGCGCGGGCAAGGTACCCAGCTTGCGCATCGATGCCAGCAGCTGGGACGGCGTACCTTCGAACAGGCGTCCACAGCCCAGGCTGAACAACGAATCTCCGCTGAAAAGATGTTCAGCAGTGTGAAACGCGATGTGGCTGCGGGTATGCCCGGGCACGGATAGTACGTGGAACGTCCGGCCTAGTGCCTGAACGCGTTCACCTTCACCGACCCGCTCGGTCGCTGCAGGGATGCGCTCCTCGACGGGCGCGATGACCCGTACACCGGGAAAACGTGCCTGCAACGCGGGCACGCCACCGATGTGGTCATCGTGGTGATGGGTGAGCAGGATCGTGTCCACGCGCAGGCCCTGATCGGCCAGCGCAAGCACCGGCGCGGCATCGCCGGGATCGACGACCACGGCGGCGCCAGCGTCGTCGATCAACGTCCAGATGTAGTTGTCCGCAAATGCGGGCAGGGCAGTCAGTCGCATAGAATTGGACCATGCCCGCGCTGCAGAGCACCCGTCAAGCGAGCCAGGCCCCGTGGTTCGACACTGAACCGGCGGGCTCCTTGCGCGTGCTGGAGCGGCAGTTGCTGCTGCCGCAGCTGTCCGTCCTGCCGACGCAGCCCTGGCTGTGGATCGCACCGAGTGCGGCCTGGCTGGAGGATGCGCAGCTGGGCGGGCGCGGGCTGCGGCTGTTCCGGCAGGGCCAGGGCTATGCCGGCGACACCCGCTGTGCGCTGCCGCTGCCGCTGGCCAGCGAGAGCGTCAACGCGGTCGTGCTGCAGCATGTGACCGCGGGCGATGCGGAGCGACTGCTGGACGAGTGCGAGCGCGTGCTGATGCCGGGCGGCCACCTGTGGCTGAGCAGCCTCAACCCGTTCAGCCCTTACCGCACGCATTGGCGCCAGCACGGACTGGTGGTGCGCACGCCACAGCGGATCCGCCTGCTGCTCGGCCGCCACGGGCTGGAGTGCGACGATATGCGTTACCTCGGCCCGCTCTGGCGCGGTGCAGGCAGTCGCCGCACGGGCGGTTGGGCGCCGCTGCGCGCGGCCTGCCTGTTCCATGCTGAAAAGCGCACGCTGGCCCTGCCCGGGCCGAAACCGTTGCCGGTGCGTTGGCTCGGCACCGTTGCCACCTGATCTGGAGTTGTATTGAAAACCATCGAAATCCACACCGACGGTTCCTGCCTTGGCAATCCCGGCCCCGGCGGCTGGGCTGCGCTGCTGCGCTACAAGGGCCACGAGCGTGAACTGAGCGGCGGCGAAGCGCACACCACCAACAACCGGATGGAGCTGATGGCGGCCATTTCCGGGTTGGAGACGCTCACCGAGCCCTGCAACATCGTGCTCTATACCGATTCGCAGTACGTGCGGCAGGGCCTGACGCAGTGGCTGCCCGGCTGGATCCGCAAGAACTGGAAGACCGCCGGCGGCGACCCGGTGAAGAACCGCGAGCTGTGGGAGCGCCTGCATGCCGCGACGCTGCGGCACCAGATCGACTGGCGCTGGGTAAAGGGCCACTCCGGTGACCCGGACAACGAGCGGGTGGATACGCTGGCGCGCAACGCGGCCATCCAGATCCGCGACGCCAGCCCGGTAAACTGAGCCCATGCGTCAGATCATCCTCGATACCGAAACCACCGGCCTGGAATGGAAGAAGGGCAACCGCATCGTCGAAATCGGCTGCGTGGAGCTGTTCAAGCGCCGCCCGACCGGCAACAACTACCACCAGTACATCAAGCCGGACTGCGAGTTCGAACAGGGCGCGCAGGAAGTCACTGGCCTGACCCTGGAGTTCCTGGCTGACAAGCCGGACTTCGCGCAGATCGCCGATGAGTTCCTGGCCTTCATCGATGGCGCCGAGCTGATCATCCACAACGCGGCGTTCGACCTGGGCTTCCTCGACAACGAGCTGTCGCTGCTGGGCCCGCAGTACGGGAAGATCACCGATCGCTGCACGGTGATCGATACCCTGGTGATGGCGCGCGAGCGCTTCCCGGGCCAGCGCAATTCGCTGGATGCGCTGTGCAAGCGGCTGGGCGTGGACAACTCGCACCGTGCGCTGCATGGCGGCCTGCTCGATGCGCAGATCCTGGGCGACGTCTACATCGCGCTGACCTCGGGGCAGGAAGAGATCGGATTCGGCCTGGGGGATGACGATGGCGGTGGCGCCGGTGCGGCGCTGCAGGCCTTCGATACCAGCAAGTTGCTGCCGCGCCCGCGCGTAGTGGCCACGCCGTCGGAGCTGGAAGCGCATGCCGCGCGGCTGGAGCGGCTGCGCAAGAAGGCCGGCCACGCACTGTGGGATGGGCCGAAGGTGGAAGAGCCCGCCAGCGCGTAATGCCTGGAAGAGGTAGTGCCGGCCGCTGGCCGGCATCTGCGTGAACACGTTTCCCGGTGAGCCGGCCAGCGGCCGGCACTACCGCCTCCACGCATGGCGTGGATCTACGGGTTAATGGCAGCGCACCAGGATCACGCTGATGTTGTCGCGGCCACCGCCGTCGAGCGCGGCGGCGACCAGCGTGTCCACGCATTCCTGTGCGCTTGCATCCTCGAAGGCGAGGGTGCGGGCGATGCCGCGGTCGTCCACTTCCTCGGTCAGGCCGTCACTGCACAGCAGCAGCTGCATGCCGGGGCGCAGCTCGCCGCTGGTGGTGGCCACGTTCAGATGTGCCGGATCGGTGACGCCCAGCGCCTGGGTGACCACGTTGCGATGTGGATGCGCGCGTGCCTGTTCGGCCGTCAGGTTGCCCTGCGCGACCAGTTCCTGCACCACGCTGTGATCCTGGCTGAGCTGTGCCAGCTGGCCGTCACGCCAGAGGTAGGCACGGCTGTCGCCGACCCATGCCACTTCATAGCGATTGCCCTGCACGCGTGCGGCGACCACGGTGGTACCCATCGGCAGGGTGTCGTTGCGCCGCCGCGAGGCGCGGATGATCTCTTCGTCGGCGGTGCGGATGGCCTGGGCCAGCGGCGCGCCACGGCGGATCTCGCGCACGATGGTTTCGCGCGCCAGCGCGCTGGCCACCTCGCCGCAGGCGTGGCCGCCCATGCCATCGGCCACCAGCCACAGGGCCAGCTCGCTGTCACCGTAGTAGGTGTCTTCGTTGAGCTCGCGGCGCAGGCCGGGGTGGGTGAGGTGTCCGAATTCGATCATGGTGTGCAGGGGGCGGGGTATTGCTGGGGAGACAGGCATCATCGGGGGGCTGCGGGCATCCGGCAAGGCATGCATCCAGGAAATTTTCACTTCATTGACCGGAATGACTTGTCGTCGGCCTGACTTCCTCGTATGATGCGCGTCCCCGGTCCGCCGGGGACCACCCGGAGAGGTGGCAGAGTGGTTGAATGTACCTGACTCGAAATCAGGCAGGCGTTTATAGCGCCTCGGGGGTTCGAATCCCCCCCTCTCCGCCAGATAAAGAAAAAGGGCTGCCGAAAGGCAGCCCTTTTTCTTTATCTGGCGCGGGACGCGACGCGCTCTGCGTGTCGCCCCACACGTTGCTGTGCAACGTGTGGGCCCCTCCCTTTGCCGGCCTCTCCCCGCCCCTGTCGGGGCAGCCCCTCAACAGAGGGGCTTGGTCCTCCAGATGCATCACGGGAGATCCGCGCGGTGCGTGGATGCTGTTCCTGCTGGCAGGCTCATCCACGCATGGCGTGGATCTACCGGGGATATCCGTGCGGACGCTGCGGGTTACCATGTACGCATCACCTGCTGGAGCTTTTCCCCATGACCGCTGAAATCCTCGTTCCCGTTTCTTTCGGCGAGCTGCTGGACAAGATTTCGATCCTGCAGATCAAGTCCGAGCGCATCAGCGACGAGGGCAAGCTGGCCAACGTGCGCAGGGAGCTGTCGGCGCTGGAGCAGACCTGGATGGCACACCCGGCGGCCGTGAAGGACATCGCCAGGCTGCGTGCCGAGCTGAAGGTGGTCAACGAGCAGCTGTGGGAAATCGAGGACGACATCCGGCTGAAGGAGAAGGCGCAGGCGTTCGACCAGGGCTTCATCGACCTGGCGCGCAGCGTGTACCTGCGCAATGACGAACGCGCGCGCATCAAGAAGGCGATCAACCTCGCACTGGGCTCGGCGTACGTGGAGGAGAAGTCCTATCAGGATTACGCGCAGCGCGTGTAATCCCGGGCGGCCTGCCGCTCACCCCAGGTGGTCGGCGACGTAGCGTTCGAAGGCAGCGATACCGTCTTCCACGGTGATCAGTTCCATCACATCGTCGAACTCGATCTTGGTGCCCCACTTCAGATCGGTGGCCTGCTTGGCGAGGTACTTGCGTGCCGCATCGTCGTAGCGGTCCACGCAATAGCGACGATCCGAGTACGGGCCGCTGCGGTTCGGATTGCTGGCCGCATGCAGGCCCAGCACCTTGGCGCCCATCGCGTTGGCGATGTGCATCGGGCCGGAATCGGGCGTCATCACCAGGTTGGCGCGGGCCAGCAGGGCGGGCAGCTGCTTCAGCGTGTCCTTGCCTACCAGGTCCAGCGCCGGCGTGTGCAGCTGTGCCTGGATGGCGTCGGCCATGCTGCGCTCAAGTTCGCTGCGGCCGCCGCACAGCACCACCTGCCAGCCGCGCGTGACCGCGTGGTTGGCCACGGCGGCGTAGCGGTCGGCGTACCAGTTGCGGCGCACGTGGCTGGAGCACGGCGAGATCATCAGCACCGGGCGACCATCGTCGTGCCACTGCGCGGCGGCCCACTCATATGCCGACTGCGGCACGGCCAGGTCCCAGCTGACCTCGGTCTGGCGCAGGCCCAGCGGTTCGCAGAAGCTGCCGATGGCATCGAGCACATGGATGCCCGGACGGTCGGGAATGCGTTCGTTGATGAAAAGCCCATGCAGGTCCTTCGAGCGGCTGCGGTCGTAGCCGATGCGGCGCTCGGCCGGAATGAAGGCCGACAGCAGGTTGGCGCGGAACGCGACCTGCATCTGCAGCAGCGCTTCGAAGCGCCCCGGCGGCAGCTGCCTGCGCAGTTCCTTGACCCCGGCCATGCCGCTCTTCTTGTCGTAGGCATGGAAGGTGACGCCGGGCAGGCCGTCGAGCAGCTTGTGGCCGACCTTGTCGATGATCCAGTGGATCGGCGTGTCCGGGCGCGCGGCCTGCAGGGTACGCACCAGGGGCACCACGTGGGTGACATCGCCAAGTGCGGACAGGCGCAGGAGGCACAAGGAGGAGGACGCTGATGCCATGTGTTGTTAGACTCAATGAAATGGTCGCATTCGACGCCAATGAAGCGCTGACGCCATGCCGCGAGGGTCGCGGCATCGGGGCCATTCTGTTCGACCGCGAGCGGCTGCGGCAAGCCGAGATCGGCCTGTTCTCGCCCCAGCACTGGGGCAGCAGGGCCCGGCCGGTGGGCGAGGGCGGCCGCGGCAGCGCCTGGTTCGTCGATGCGCCGTTCGGTGCCAGCGTGCTGCGCCACTACCTGCGCGGCGGCATGGCGGCCCGTATAAGCCATGACCAGTACCTCTGGCGCGGCTCGGACCGGACCCGCAGCTTCGCCGAATTCCGCCTGATGCGCGCCCTGCGCGAGAAAAAGCTGCCGGTGCCACGGCCGATCGCCGCGTTCTACATGCGCGAGGGCCTGCGCTACCGGGCGGCGATCCTGATGGAGCGAATCGAGGGCGTGCGCTCGCTGGCCGACCGCGCACTGGTGGCCGGCCGGGGGGCACCCTGGGAGGAGACCGGGCGCCTGATTGCCCGTTTCCATCGTGCCGGCCTGGACCATGCCGATCTCAACGCGCACAACATCCTGTTCGATGGCAGCGGCCATGGCTGGCTGATCGATTTCGACCGCGGCGTGATCCGCATCCCGGCGACCGCCTGGCGCGAGCGCAACCTCAAGCGCCTGCTGCGCTCGCTGATCAAGCTGCGCGGCGAGCGCAGCGTGGAAGACGTGCAGAAGGACTACGCGCGGCTGCGCCGTGCCTATGACATGGCCTGGAACCGGGGCACCTGATGGACTGGTCGCTGCGTTTCCTCGGCGTCGGCAATGCGTCGGCGGTCGAGCTGGGGTCGCCGATGTCGGTGATTGAACGGGAGGGGCGCCCATGGCTGACCATCGATTGTGGTGGCGAAGGCCTGACCGCGTTCAAGGCGCACTACGGGCAGATGCCGCAGGCGCTGTTCGTCACCCATGTGCACCTGGACCACGTGGCCGGCTTCGAGCGCCTGTTCGTGGATACCTTCTTCAATGCGCACCGGCGCGGCAAGGTGCGCCTGTACGTGCCCGCCACGGTGGTGCCGCTGCTGCACAAGCGCATCGGGGATTACCCGAACGTGCTGGCCGAGGGCGGTGCGAACTTCTGGGATGCCTTCCAGCTGATCGTGGTGGGCGAGGCGTTCTGGCACGAGGGCGTGCGCCTGGAAGTGTTTCCGGTGCGCCACCACTGGCCGGAGACGGCCTATGGCCTGCGCCTGCAGGGCGCGCTGACCTGGAGCGGCGATACCCGGCCGATTCCGGAGATGCTGGCACGCTTTGCCAGTGACAACGAACTGATCGCTCACGATTGCGGCCTGCACGGCAATCCCTCGCATACCGGCGTGGACGATCTGGAGCGTGAGTACAGCGCCGAACTGCAGGCGCGGATGATGCTGTACCACTACGCCAGCGCGGCCGATGGTCTGGCGCTGGCTGCGCGTGGGCACCGCGTGGCGCAGCCGGGGCAGTGCGTGCCGCTGGCGAGCCCGACCGCCCCGCACGTGCTGGCCCAGGACCCGCCGTGAGCGGTACCGGCCAGCCCGCAGGTGCGGCGTTGGCTGCCGGGCTGGAGGCGCTGGAGCGTGCACTGCATGCGCCGCAGGTGCGTGCCGACCGCGAGCAACTGGCCGCATTGCTGGATGAGGATTTCAGCGAGATCGGCAGCTCCGGCCAGTGCTACGACCGTGCGGCCGCGCTGGTGGAGATTCCGCTGGAGCGTGCCCAGGTGCAGATCGAATCGGAGCAGTACGCCGTCTGGCTGCTGTCGCAGGACCTGGCCCAGGTGCGCTACCGCAGCCGCCATCACCTTGATGGGCAGCTGCAGCACTGGGTGCTGCGCAGTTCGCTGTGGCGCCGGCACGGGGACAGATGGCGCATGGTGTTCCACCAGGGCACGCCCGAGGCAGGGTAGCGCGGCGCCATGCCGGGCCAAGAATGCGAAGCCGGGGTCAGATCCCTTTGCCATGCAAAGGGAACTGACCCCAGTGCGGAAAAGGCGGTGGCCCCGCCGGCTGACCTCGGCGCCCGCGTCGATCGATACCGTTGCTGCCTTCCGGCCCTGGCGGGGTTTTCGACCTAGCGTCGCGAGGGGCCGACGGGGCCACCATAGAGACGTTGGCCGCCCGATGGGCGGCCAGTTCACGGATCAGGGGAAACAGCGCGCGGCGCGCCGGAGACCACAGCCGGACTGCACATCGGGCTGGCCGATGGCAGACGCGCATTCTAGCGCAGGCAGGCCCATCGACGCCAGCTTCATGCACTGAATCGGCTGTAACCCGCTCCCGGCGGCGGCGGCCGGTACCCACCCCCGTTGCTAGAATGCCGGCCAGGAGGAACGACCTCCCCCACATCGGGAACCAATGACCAGGACGGCCTGGCCCTACCAAGAGGAGGGCCGTCATGGCCTGGATCTATCTGTTGTTTGCCGGCCTGCTGGAAATCGTCTGGGCCGTGTCCATGAAGCAGTCCGAAGGCTTCACCCGGCTCACCCCCACCGTGGTCACCATCATCGGCATGATCGCCAGCTTCTGGTTGCTGGCGGTGGCCATGCGCAGCCTGCCGCTGGGAACCGCCTATACGATCTGGACCGGCATCGGCGCGGTCGGGGCGTTCGTGGTTGGCATTGTGTTCCTGGGCGAGCAGGTCAGCCCGATGCGGATCGGTGCGGCGGTGTTGATCGTTTCCGGCCTGGTGCTGATGAAACTCTCCAGCAGCTGAATTTATTTACTCATGGCGGGGAATGGATTCTCCGCCACATGCAGCAATATGCATTTTCGGCAAAACAATTTTGTCCGCCCCTGTTATTTGACGCACGTCATAAAAATAGCGCGCGTGATTCACATGCCGCTGGCACCGTCGGTCGCACAGTGCCGCCATTCGTCGGGCGAAATCGGGGAGTTTTCGCCTTGACGGACGCGCTGGCGCACCTGTCCCCGGGTGCGATCGCGTGAAGATGTGAAGATTTTCAGGAGTTAATGCCTTCAGGCCTTGTTCCCGTTCGGGGAGCCGGGGTGGGCCGCATTGTCTCCAAAAAACCTGCCAGCTGTGCCATCCGGTCTTTTCATGGAGATTTACCGATGAACCGCATTTACCGTCTGGTTTTCAATCGTGCCCTTGGGGTAATGCAGGTTGCTTCGGAGGTCGCCCAGAACCCCGGCGGAAGCGCGGTCAGCGCAGGGCGGGTGCCGCGATTGCGGGCGCACCAGCTGGCGGCGGCTTTGGCCGCCACACTGGCCAGCGGATCGGCATTCGCAGCGTGCACCGGCACCACAACCGTAAACTGCGACAGCACCACCAGCATCAACAACTACTCCAACGCGACCAACGGCCTCACGCTGAACATCGACGCGGGTGCATTGCTGCGTACGCCGCCGATCGTAGGCGGCGGCAACGCAGCAACGCTGACCGGCGACAACGTGACGGTCAACAACAATGGCACGATCGATCCGAGCTCGATCATCCTCGCCTCGCCCGGCCTGGTCATCGGCAATGGTTCTGCCAACAACAGCGCGATCGTCGTCAACAACAACGCCAGCGGACAGATCAAGGGTGTCGTCAACATCGCAACGCTGCTGGGCTTCGGTGGACAGGCGCTGGTGGCACAGAATGTCAACGGCACCACCACCATCAACAACGCCGGCCTGATCAGCACGTCGCTGATCGGTGCAGGCAGCGTTTCCGACGCGACCACGGTAGTGACCTATGGTGGTGCAGCCGCCAATGTGACCAACACAGGCACCATCGACGGACGCGTCGGCCTGGGTGCTTCTGGCGGTAACACGTTCCTCAATGCGGGGGCGGTCAGTGGCAGCGTTCACCTGGGTGATTCAACCGGTGGCAACACCTTCACCGCAGTGTCGGGTTCCAGCGTTGTGAGCGGCGGCGGCAGCGCTCTTGCCGGCGTGATTACCGGTGTCACCGGGGTAAAGGTTGCGGCTGCGGGATCGGTCGACGCCGGTACCGGCAGTGGTGCGGCCAACAACACGCTGGTGTTGCAGAACGTCGTCAGCGGTCCGGGGTCCGGCACCGGCGGAGCGGTGACCACGCTGGGCTGGAACCAGTACCTCAACTTCCAGAAGCTCACCGTCAACAGCGGCACCTGGAACCTGCAGGGTGCGTGGGCGGGTGCAGGTACGACTACGCTCAATGATGGCCTGGTCAATTTCAACAATGCCGGTTCCTTCGGCACAGGGCTGTTCACCGCCAACGGCGGTGCCATCGCCTCCGCCACGGCCGGTCTGAACCTGGCCAACCCTTTCAGCCTTGGTGGAAATCTGTCCCTGGCAGGGACCAATGCGTTCAGCCTGGGGGGCTTGCTGTCCGGTACTGGCGGGCTGACGGTCAACAACACCGGCATCGTTACTCTCGGCGGCGCAAACCTGTTCTCCGGCGGCGTCAACCTCAATGCCGGCGGCCTGGTGCTGGGCAATGCCGGTGCACTGGGCAGCGGCAACCTGACCGTGGGTGGCAGCGCTTCACTGGATACGACGGCGGGCTTCACCCTGGGCAACAATCTGGTGATCAATGGCGGGGGCTCGCTGAACCTGCTCGGCAGCAATGCGTTGTCATTGAACGGTTCGATCTCCGGTGCCGGCAACCTGACCAAGAGCGGCGCCGGCACCCTCACCTTGAACGGCGCCAATGCGCTGACCGGCAGTTTCAACCTGGCCGGAGGCGCGTTGGCGCTGGGCGCGGGCGGCAGCCTGTCACCCACCGGCGCGATCACGGTCGGCGTCGGTACCACCCTGGACCTGTCGGCGGCCGCCAACCAGACCATCGGTTCGCTGGCGGGCCTCGGCGGTTCGGTTAACCTGGGCAGCCACACGCTCACCCTCGCGGGGCTGGGCGATACCACCTACAGCGGTACGTTCGCCGCAGGCACGGGTGGCCTGGTCAAGCTGGGCACCGGCGTGCAGACCTTGTCGGGCGTGAACAACCTCAGTGGCGGCGTGGCACTCAACGGCGGTGGCCTGCTGCTGGGCAATGCTGCTGCGCTGGGCAGCGGTGCGCTCAGTGTCGGCGGCAACGTGACGCTCGATGGAACCACGGGGGCGCTTGCACTGGCCAACGCGGTCAACCTCGGTTCGGGTGCCAGCCTCAATCTGCTCGGCAACCAGGCGTTGACGTTCAACGGCGTGATCGGTGGCGCCGGTGGCCTGGTCAAGAGCGGTGCGTCGTCGCTGACGCTCAATGGCGCCAACACCTTCGGCGGCGGCGTGGCGTTCAATGCCGGCAGCCTGGTGCTGGGCAACGCTGGAGCACTGGGAACCGGTGCGCTGAATGTTGGTGGCGTGGTGTCGCTCGACACCAGCGCGGCGCTTGGGGTCGGCAATGGCATCACGCTGGGCGCGGGTGGCTCGCTCAATGTGCTGGGCTCGAACGCATTGACGCTGGGCGGCGCCATCGGTGGCACCGGCAGCCTGGTCAAGAACGGTGCCGCCACGCTTACGCTGGGTGGCGCAAATACCTTCACCGGCGGCCTGGCGATCAATGCCGGCAAGGTTGCGGTGGGCAGCGGCGGAAGCCTGGCCGCCGGCGGTGCGGTCAACCTGGCCGGCGTTGGCGCGGACCTGGACATCTCGCTCGGCGGCAACCAGACCATCGGCGCGCTGTCCGGTATTGCCGGCAGCACGGTGACGCTGGGCAGCAGCACGCTCACCTTCGGTGATGCCACCAACCAGACGTTCGCGGGCGTGATCGGTGGTACCGGCGGCCTGGTCAAGCAGGGCACGGGCATCCAGACGCTGAGCGGCGCCAACACCTTCAGTGGCGGCGTGAATCTGACGGCGGGCGGCCTGCTGCTGGGCGACAGCAGTGCGATCGGCAGCGGGGCGTTGACGGTCAGCGGCAACGGTTCGCTGGATACCACGGCAGCGTTGAACCTGGGCAATGCGATCAACCTCGGCGCGGCCCTGACCCTGCCGGGCAGCCAGAACCTGGCCCTGGCCGGCAACATCACGGGCACCGGCAGCCTGGTCAAGAACGGCGCGGCGACACTGACCTTGAACGGTACCAACACCTTCAGTGGTGGACTGAACGCAAACGCTGGCGCCCTGCTGCTGGGCAACAGCGGCGCACTCGGCACGGGGACGCTGGGCATCGGTGGCAACGTCTCGCTCGACGGCAGTGCGCCGCTGAACCTGGGCAACAACGTGGCACTGGGTGCAGGCGCCGCGTTGTCGCTGCCGGGTTCGCAGTCGATCACGCTGGGTGGGGTGGTGTCCGGTGCGGGCAGGCTGGTGAAGAACGGTGCCACCACCTTGACCCTCAATGGCGCCAACAGCTTCGGTGGCGGGCTGACCGTCAACGGCGGCGGCCTGCTGCTGGGCAATGCCGGCGCGCTGGGCACCGGTGCATTGTCGGTGGGGGCCAATACCACGCTGGACAGTTCGGTGGCGCTGGACCTGGCCAACAGCGTCAACCTCGGCGCCGGTGCGGTGCTGGATCTGCTGGGCAGCCAGAACGTGTCGCTGGGGGGCGTCATCAGCGGCACCGGCGGGCTGGTCAAGAACGGTGCGGCGACACTGGCGTTGAACGGCGCCAATACGTTCAGCGGGGGCGTCGGGCTCAACGCGGGCGTACTGCAGCTTGGCAACGCACAGGCGCTGGGTACCGGCCAGCTGGATGTGGGCGGCAACGCTTCGCTGGATGCCACTGCGGCGCTTTCCGTGGGCAACACCCTCGGCCTCGCCGCCGGCGCCAACCTCACCGTGCTGGGCAGCAATGACCTGACGCTGACCGGTCCGGTGTTCGGCGCCGGCGGGCTGATCAAGGATGGCGCGGCGCGCCTCACGCTGTCTGGCGCCAACACGTTCGGGGGTGGCACCACCGTCAACGCCGGCACGCTGGCGCTGGGGGCCGGTGGCAGCCTTGCCGCGGCCGGTGCGGTGGATCTTGCCGGTGCCGGTGCGACGCTGGACATCTCCGCAGCCGGTGCCGCGCAGACCATTGGCGCACTCAACGGCGTCGCAGGCAGCCAGCTGGCGCTGGGCGCGCAGTCGCTGACCTTTGGCGGCGCCGGCAACGGCAGCTTTGCCGGCGTGATCGGTGGCACTGGCGGCCTGGTCAAGACGGGTACCGGCGTGCAGACGCTGTCCGGTGCCAACACCTTCAGTGGCGGTGTTGCACTCAACGCGGGTGGCCTGATCCTCGGCAATGCCAGCGCGCTCGGCACCGGTGCGCTGGGCATCGGTGGCACCACCACGCTGGACAGCACGGTGGCGTTGAACCTGGCCAATGCAGTGAACTTCGGTGCGGGCACGCAGCTGACGCTGAGCGGCAGCAACGATGTCACGCTCGGTGGCGTGGTGGCCGGCAATGGCAGCCTGGTCAAGAACGGTACGGGCCTGCTGACCCTCAACAACACCAACACCTTCGCTGGCGGCCTGACCCTGAACGGTGGTGGCCTGGTCGTCGGTGCGGATGGTGCGCTTGGTACCGGCGCGCTGGCGGTGAATACCAGCACCACGCTGGATGCGGGCGCGGCAGTGACGCTCGGCAATGCGGTCACGCTGGGCTCGGGCGTTGCACTGACGGTGCCGGGCAGCAATGCGCTGACGCTGTCGGGCGTGGTCGGCGGCAATGGCAGCCTGATCAAGAACGGCGCTACCACGCTGACGCTGTCCGGTGCCAACACCTACACCGGCGGTACCACCATCAATGCCGGCACGCTGGCGCTGGGCACGGGCGGCAGCCTGGCCGCGGCGGGTGACGTCACGTTGGGGGCGGGCGCCGGCTTCGATATCTCCGGTGCCGGCAGCAGCCAGACCATCGGCGCACTCAATGGTCTGGGCGGCAGCACGCTGGCGCTGGGCGGAAACTCATTGACGTTCGGTACGGCCGGCAACGCCGCGTTCGACGGCGTGATCAGTGGCGGCGGGGGGCTGATCAAGGTGGGCGCGGGCGTGCAGACGCTGTCCGGTGCCAACACCTTTGGCGGCGGCGTGACCCTCAATGCAGGCGGGCTGGTACTCGGCAATGACGCGGCGCTGGGCACCGGTGCATTGACGGTCGGCGGTGCTGCCACGCTGGATACCACCGGCCTGGCAACGCTGGCCAACAACATCGCGCTCAACGCCGGGCTGACCGTGCTCGGGACCAACGCACTGACGCTCAACGGCGTCCTTTCCGGTGCCGGCAGCCTGACCAAGAACGGCAGCGCGACGCTGACCTTGAATGGCATCAACACCTATACCGGTGGCACCAACATCAACGCCGGCACGCTGGCGCTGGGGGCCGGTGCCAGCCTGGCGGCGAGCGGTACCGTGAACCTCGCCACAGGTGCCACGCTGGATCTGTCTGCCGGCAGCGGCACGCAGGTGTTCGGAACCCTGGTCGGCAACGGTACGGTGAACCTCGGCGCCAACTCGATCGAAGTCGGCGGCGCCACCAATGGCACCTTCAGTGGCTCGATCGCAGGCACGGGTGGCCTGACCAAGGTCGGTACGGGCATCGAGACGCTGACCGGTGCCAACACCTACACCGGCGGCACCTTCATCACTGCCGGTACGCTGGCGATTGGTCCGGGCGGCAGCCTTGCAGCCACCGGCGCGGTGACGCTGAGCGCTGCAGGCACCGGCTTCGATATCTCCACCGCAGGGGCCACCCAGACCATCGGCTCGTTGAACGGCGTGGCGGGCTCGACGGTGAGCCTGGGTGCACAGACGCTGACACTCGGTGGTGTGGGCAACAGCCTCTTCGATGGCGCGATTTCCGGCACCGGTGGCCTGGTCAAGAATGGCGCCGGCGTCCTCACACTGGGAGGCGCCAATCTGTTCAGTGGTGGCGTCGCACTCAACGGTGGTGGCCTGGTGGTCGGCAACAACGCTGCGCTCGGCAGCGGTGTGCTGGCAGTGGGCGGCAACGCGACGCTGGATGCATCGACAGGCGTCAACCTGGCCAACAACATCGGGCTCGCAGCGGGCGCGAACCTCGACCTGCTTGGCAGCCAGGCGCTGACACTGGGCGGTGTGATTTCCGGTACCGGCGGCCTGGTCAAGGACGGTGCGGCCACCGTGACCCTGAGCGGTGCCAACACCTACACCGGTGGTACCACCATCAACAACGGCACGCTGGCGATCGGCGCGGGTGGCAGCCTCGCCGCGACCGGCGCGGTGAACCTGGCCGGTGCCGGCACGTTCGACATTTCGGCGGGCAACCAGGCCATCGGCTCGCTGGCCGGCGTCGCCGGCAGTACGGTGGCGCTGGGCGGCAGCACGCTGACCCTGGGCGGCACCGTGGACAGCACCTTCAGCGGTGCGATCAGTGGCAACGGCGGCCTGGTCAAGAACGGCGCAGGCGTGCAGACGCTCAACGGCGGCAGCACCTTCAGCGGCGGCGTAACGCTCAACGCCGGCGGCCTGGTGGTCGGCAACAATGCTGCGCTGGGCACCGGTGCGGTGACGGTCGCAGGCGCTGCGACGCTCGATTCGAACACAGCGGTCACCCTCGCCAACAACTTCACCCTCAACAACGCGTTGACCGTCCTCGGCAGCAACAACCTCACCCTCAACGGCAACCTGAGCGGCACCGGCAGCCTGACCAAGGAGGGAGCCGCAACGCTGACCCTGAACGGCACCAACACCTACACCGGTGGCACCAACATCAACGCCGGTACATTGGCACTGGGTGCTGGCGCGAGCCTGCACGCCAGTGGCATCGTCAACCTGGCCTCGGGTGCGACCTTCGATCTGTCGGCGGGCAGCGGCACGCAGCAGTTCGGCACACTGGTCGGCAACGGTACGGTGAACCTGGGGGCCAACACGCTGACGATCGGTGATGCCAGCAATGGCACGTTCAGTGGTTCGTTGGCCGGCTCGGGTGGCCTGATCAAGGAAGGCTCGGGGACCCAGACGCTGACCGGCACCAACACCTTCACCGGGGGTACCACCATCAACGCCGGCACGCTGGCGATCGGCGCCGGTGGCAGCCTGGCGGCGACCGGTGCGGTGAACCTGGCCAATGCCGGTACCACCTTCGACATCAGCGCGGGTGGTGCGCAGGCGATCGGTTCGCTGGCAGGCGTGGCGGGTTCGACCGTTGCGCTGGGCGGCAGCACGCTGACCCTCAATGGCGTGGGCAATACCACGTTCGCCGGCACCATCGGAGGGGCCGGTGGCCTGGTAAAGAACGGCGCAGGCATCCAGGGCTTGACTGGCGTCAACGTCTTCACGGGTGGCGTGACCCTCAATGCCGGTGGCCTGCTGCTGGGCAACGACGGTTCGCTGGGCACCGGCGCGCTGACCGTGGGCGGCGACGCCAGCCTGGACGGCACCAGCGCGCTGACCCTGGCCAACACCGTGCAGCTGGCCAATGGCACGCTGACCCTGGCGGGCAGCAACGCGCTGACCTTGAATGGCCCGATCAGCGGCGCTGGCGGCCTGCTGAAAGATGGCGCGGCAACCGTCACCCTGGGCGGCGCCAGCACCTACACCGGTACCACCACCATCAACAGCGGCACGCTGGCGGTGGCGGCCGGTGGCAGCCTGTCCGGTGCCAGCACGGTGAACCTGTCCGGCGCCGGCACGTTGGACATCAGTGCCGGTGGCAGCCAGAGCATCGGTGGCCTGGCCGGCGTGACCGGATCCAGCGTGGTGCTGGGCGGTGCGACCCTGACCACCGGCGGCAACAACGGCAGCACCACCTTCGGCGGTGTGCTCAGCGGCACTGGTGGCCTGGTGCAGAGCGGCACCGGCACGCTGACCTTGAGCGGCGACAACGTCTATACCGGCGGCACCACCATCAATGGTGGCAGCACGCTGCAGATCGGCAACGGCGGCAGCACCGGCTCGGTGCTGGGCGACATCACCAACAATGGCAGCCTGGTCTACAACCTGGGCACGACGGCAACCGTGGGTGCGGTGGTCAGTGGCAGCGGCGGCCTGACCCAGGCCGGTAGTGGCACGCTGGTGCTGACCGGCAACAACACCTACACCGGCGGTACCACCATCAATGCCGGCGGCACGCTGCAGGTGGGCAATGGCGGTGCGACCGGCGCGATCGTCGGTGACATCACCAACAACGGTGCGCTGGTGTCCAACGTGGCCGGCAACACCTTGCTGGGCGGCACCATCAGCGGCACCGGTGGCCTGACCCAGGCCGGTGCCGGTACGCTGACCCTGACCGGCAACAACACCTATACCGGCGGTACCACCATCAATGCCGGTGGCACGCTGCAGGTGGGCAATGGCGGTGCCACCGGTGCGATCACCGGCAATGTCGCCAACAACGGCAGCCTGGTCTTCGACGTCGCGGGCAACACCACCGTCGGCGGCGCGATCAGTGGCAGTGGTGGCCTGACCCAGGCCGGCAGCGGGGTGCTGACCCTGGTCGGCAACAACACCTACAGCGGCGGTACCACCATCAATGCCGGCGGCACGCTGCAGGTGGGCAATGGCGGTACAACCGGCGCCATCGCCGGCGACATCACCAACAATGGTGCGTTGATTTCCAACGTGGCCGGCAACACCGCGCTGGGCGGCACCATCAGTGGCAGTGGCGGCCTGACCCAGGCCGGCAGCGGTACGCTGCTGCTGACCGGCACCAACACCTACACCGGCGGTACCACCATCAATGCCGGTGGCACGCTGCAGCTGGGCAATGGCGGTGCGACCGGTTCGATCGTCGGTGATGTCACCAACAATGGCACGCTGCTGTCCAACGTGGCCGGCAACACCACGCTGGGCGGCACCATCAGCGGCAGTGGCGGCCTGACCCAGGCCGGCAGCGGCACGCTGACCCTGACCGGCAACAACACCTATACCGGCCCGACCACCATCAACGCCGGTGGCACGCTGCAGGTTGGCAATGGCGGTGCGACCGGTGCGATCGGCGGCAGTGTCGTCAACAACGGCAGCCTGGTGTTCAACGTGGGTGGCAACAGCACCGTCGGCGGCGCCATCAGCGGCAGCGGCGGCCTGACCCAGGCCGGCACCGGCACCGTGGTCCTGGCCGGCAACAACACCTATACCGGCGGCACCACCATCAACACCGGCGGCACGCTGCAGGTCGGCAACGGTGGCGCGAGCGGTGCGATCACCGGCAACGTCAGCAACAACGGCAGCCTGGTGTTCAACGTGGGTGGCAACACCACCGTCGGCGGCACCATCAGCGGCAGCGGCGGCCTGACCCAGGCCGGCACCGGCATCGTGATCCTGACCGGCAACAACACCTATACCGGTGGCACCACCATCAACGCCGGTGGCACGGTGCAGGTCGGCAACGGTGGGGCCAGCGGCGCGATCACCGGCAACATCACCAACAACGGTGGCCTGGTGATCAACACCGGTGGCACCACCACGCTGGGCGGCAACATCAGCGGCGGCGGCAGCATCGTGCAGGCCGGCCCCGGTGGCCTGAACCTCGGCGGCAACAGTGGTGGCTTCAACGGTACCGGCCAGGTCACCGGCGGCGGCCTGAATGTCACCGGCACCATCGGCGGCCAGTGGACCATCGGCAGCGGTACCACGCTGTCCGGCACCGGCACCATCGGTGGCACCGGCGGTGGCGTGACGGTGTCCAGTGGTGGCGTGCTGTCGCCGGGCAATGGCCCGGGCAACGGCAGCGGCACAGGCAATGGCACCGGCACGATCACCGTGGGTGGCAACCTGACCCTGTCGCCGGGCAGCACGCTGGGCATCGATCTGGGTGCCAGCGGCAGCGATACGGTACAGGTGGGCGGCAGCGCCAACGTGGGTGGCAGCACCGTAAAGGTGAACACCATCTCGCCGAGCACCAGCTACCAGCAGGGCCAGCAGTACACGGTGATCAATGCGGGCGGTGGGGTGAGCGGGCAGTTCGCCTCGGCGAACTCGCCGTCGGCCTTCCTGACCATCACCCCGGTCTACACCGCCAATACCGCCAACCTGCAGATCGACGTGGCGCAGACGGCGGCGTTCACCACCGTGGCCAACACGCGCAACCAGTACAACACCGCTGCGGCGCTGGACAGCCTGCCGCAGAGTGGCGCGGCGCTGGGCCTGTACAACACGGTGCTGCTGTATGACGCCAGCACTGCGCGCAGCGCATTCGACCAGCTCTCCGGCGAAGTGCACGCGGCCAGCCGCGCGGTGCTGCTGTACGACAACTATCTGGAAGAGGGCATCCGCCAACGCCTGGGCAGTGAGCTGCCGACCGTGCGTGGTGAGCGTGCCTCGGCCTGGCTGGCCGGCAGCGGCAAGGTGTTCAAGCAGGATGGCGATGGCAATGGCGATGAGATCCGTTCCAACCGCAATGCGGTGATGGCGGGTGTGGACTGGCAGCTGGGTGAACACGTGGTGCTGGGTGCGGCGGCCGGCAACGAACGGCTGGATACGCGCCTGTACGATCGCAGTTCGCGCGCCCGCCTGCGCGGCAACACGTTCGGCCTGTATGCACAGGGACAGTGGAACAACGGCTTTGCGGTCGGTGGCAGCGTGTCGCGCGGTGACTACCGCACGCGCACCACGCGTGAAGTGCCTCTGCTGGGCCAGACCCTGTACAGCCGCCAGGATTCGGACGTGACCATCGCCCAGGTCGAAGGCAGCTGGACCTGGACCCATGGCAGGACCCAACTGCAGCCGTACGTGCAGTTCACCCGGCACTGGGTCGACAGTGATCGTGCGCTGGAGCAGGGTGGCAGTGCCGCACTGGTGCTGGAAGGCGGCAAGGACACGCTCAACGTCAGCACGGTGGGCGTGCGGGGCCGCTGGGACGTGGGTAGCGGCGCGCGCTTCCCGGCGCAGCTGACCGTCGGCCTGGGCTGGCAGCATGCATCGGGTGACACCGATGTGGCCAGCCGCAACCGCTTCGCGGTCGGTGGCGATGCCTTCGATGTCTACAGCGCGGTGATGGCACGCAATGCGCTGGTCAGCCAGCTCGGCGTGGCGGTCGGCCTGGGTCGCAACAGCCAGCTGTCGATGTTCGTGCAGGGCCAGCACGGTGATGGCCGCCGCGATGTCGGCGGGCAGATCAACCTGCGGGTAGGCTTCTAAGGGGGGCGGGCCAGCGGTAGATCCACGCGCTGCGTGGATCTACCGGCGCGGAGGGAGTGAGACCTCCCGCGCCACGGTGTCGGCGCTGCAACCACCTCGCTCAGTTCGCCGCATCCTGCGTGCGTCGACGCAATCCGGCGGGCGGGTCGAACAGGCTCGACGGCACCTCATCGAAAGTGACCTCGGTAACCCGCAGGCCGCGTTCGGTACGCTGGTTGCCGGTGCGTCCGCGGTAACCCAACAGCAGGCCCGTGCGGGTATCGATCCACAACGTGCCGGAGGTGGTGCCATCAGGGCCATGCGCATTGTCATAGCGCCAGCCAGCAGCGAGGCGCCCCAGGATGAACTCGCCGGGTGCGGGAGAGCAGCGCCCTCCGATCGTGTGGCATGGGGCGGCAGGATCGTACCAGTAGGGACCACTGGCGTCGGCGACCGGCAGCGTGTAGTTGCCGCGCTCGCTCACCAGCCATGCCCGGCCGCGCTGGCCCTGGGTGGTCAGCCATGCATCGGGCGCATTGTCGCCGCGGAAATCAATACGGATGGCAGGCCCGCGCAAACGGATCTCGACCTCGACCTCACCACCAGGCGAGCTTGGACCGAGTGGGCCCAGGCCATAAGCGCGTGCCAGCAATCGCGCCTGTGGAGGTTCGTTGTCAGCAGCGTCCGTGGATTGCGCGGCGGCGGCCCAGGTTGCTGCCATCAACAGGCTGGCCAGCAGCACCTGCATGTCAGCGCGCCAGGTTGTTGCTGTCATGCACGGGGCTCTGCATGCGGACGATCGCGTAGGACTCGATCGGCATGCGGCGATGGCCGGTGATCGGGTCCTCGATCAGCATCGAGGCCGGGCGGAAGCTGTCGCCTTCGCTGACCAGGTCTGAAAGACCGGCAATCACCCGGTCGGCAAATGGAACGATCAGGGGCATCGGATAGGTGACCTTGATCTTGAGGATGTTGGCGTCCTGCACGCTGACGCGGCTGCTGCCGACACGTGCATCGCGGAAGGCAAGATTGTCGTTCGGCAGCGCATAGCGCCCATCGAACTGGCGCTCGCGGAACTCGTTGTACGCCGCGCGGCTGGGTGAAATGACCTCGATCTTCGGTGACAGCAACGGGTTCTTCCACAGCAGGGCGACCTTGGCGCGGGCGGCGACGGCACCGGCGGCATCCGGCGAGGTCGCGTACAGGGGAGCCATCGCCATTTCCAGTGCGCTGCGCATCTCGGAATGATTGACGCCACTGACCGCGCCGGCACGCGCGGCCTGCAGCGTGGCGAAATCCAGCAGCGACTTGGCGCGATAGATCAGGACGAACTGGAAGATGACCAGGATGAGGAAGACGAAGGCCGGAACCACGATGCAGAATTCAATCAGCGATTGGCCCCGCTGCTGGCGGATGGATGTGCGGATGTGCTTCATTGCAACGCCCTCGTGGATGGCGGTGCCGCAGGCGGAGAAGGGCACCATTGGAACGTCTCGCCCAGCACCGGGGCAATATGCCTGAGGCTGTCCACCGGCATTTCCAGCGTCGAGTAGGCGCCGCGGCACCAGGCGCCGCGCCATGGGCGCACGGCCTCGCGCCAGCCAACGGCGCGCTGATCGCGGTCCAGGAACAACAGGTCGAGTGGATACCCCATGGCCAGGGTGTGCACGCTCGAGCAGGGGGTTATCAGCAGGCCTTGCCCAGGCTGGAGTGGCGCGCGCAACAGCAGGCCGCGCAGCCGCTGGTGCCAGCGATCGGCATGCCAGACGCAGCTGAGCAGCTGCTGGTGGTCGCGGATCAGGGCGCCGGTTCTCATGTGCGGGCACTCACAGGATGCCCTGCTGCTTCATCTGCAGGAAGATGAAGTAGGCCAGGACGACGAAGATCAGCGGGAAGAAGAACAGCACCAGCGGCAGCATCATCTTCACCGGTGCTTCCAGGGCCAGCTTCTCGGCGCGAAGGAAGCGCTCTTCGCGGCGCTGCATGGCCTGCGAGCGCAGTGTGTCACTCAGGCTGGCACCCACCCGGTCCGCCTGGATCAAGGCGCTGGTGAAGCTGGTCAACTGGGAGATGTCGGCGCGATCGGACATGCGTCGCAGTGCTTCGGCGCGCGGAAGGCCCGCGCGCAGATCACGCAACATGCGCGAGAACTCCTGTGACAGCGGACCGGGTGGACCCTTGTCGACGGACTGTTCGATCGCACCGGTGATGTTCAGGCCCGCTTCGACGGCCATGGTGATGAAGTCGAGGAAGATAGGCAGGTCGCGGATCACATGCTTGGAGCGCGCTTTCCGCCGTTCGCCCAGCCACAGCGTGGGATACATCCACCCGAAGGGTGCGCCGAATGCCAGGGCCATCAGCACGGAGCCGACTCCGAACCGGCCCAGCAGGATGATGGTGAGCAACAGGAAGCTACTGGCCACGGCGGCGGAGACAATGCGTGCGCCATACAGTTCTTCCGGTGACAGCACGAAGTCCTGGCCGGCCGACTGCAGGCTGCGATGCGCGCGCTCCAGCTGTGCCGAGGACAGGCGCGGCCCGGCCAGGCGCGTAGCGACCGTAATCAGCGGCCACAGGATGCGCAGCAGCAGCGGCAGCGGATCCTGGTAGTTGCGCTGGTCCACCTCGACCGACTGCACCAGTCCGCGCAGCGCGAATGCAAGCAGCCCAACAGCGGCAGCGGCAAGCAGTGCGACCAGGATGAGCAGGGCGTTCATATATCGATCGTCATGATCTTGCGGCACATGCGGTAGCCGAGGTATTCCAGTACCCCGATCAGGGCCATGACGCACCAGCCGATGAAGGTGTGGAACATGGGGTTCATCGTTTCTGGATAGAACAGCACGAGGAAGCCGACAAGGCCGGCTGGCAGCATCGCCATGACGATGCCCTGCAGGCGCCCCTGCGCGGTAAGTGCCTTGACCTTGCCTTCCATGATGAGCTTGCGCCGCAGCGTTTCGGCGAGCGTGGAGAGGCTCTCGGCGAGATTGCCACCAACCTCGCGCGAAATGCTGACGGCGGCCACGAACAGCTTCACGTCGGCAATGGGCACGCGGGCGGCGAAGTTGTCCAGCGCCTCCTCCGTGCGCACGCCCATGTGCTGCTCGCGCAGTACCAGTGCCAGCTCCTGGGCCAGCGGAGGCAGGCCGTCATGGGCCAGTGCTTCCAGCGCAGGATTGAAGCCGACGCCGGCCTTGAGGCTGCCGGCCAGCATCAGCAGCCCGTCGGGCAACTGCTGCTGGATCTGGTCGAGGCGGCGCTGCTTCAGCCACAGGTAGATCTTGCGTGGCGCTATGGCCAGCAGGATCAGGGCCAGGATCGGCAGCAGCAGGTTGCCGCCGGTGACGATCCACAGCAGCACGGGAATCGCCAGCAGCATCAGGACATTGGTCCTGAACAGCACGCGCGGGTCGACGAACAGGAACATGTCGGCCAGATTGACCCGCGCCTGGTCCATGAAGTTGGCGCGGTAGCGGTCCATGAAGCCGGAGCTGGCACGCGCCAGCAACAGCACCGAGCCCGTCACGCAGGCAAAACACAGCAGGGCGATCAGCAGGATGTCACTCATTCCGCCGTCCCCCGGTACGGAAAATGTCCAGGTCAACGGCGACGCCGCGCTCGGCAAGCTCTTCATAGAACTCCGGCACTGCACCGGTCGCGACGAACTCGCCCACCACCTTGCCATCGCGTCCGGCAGTGGAGCGTGCCTTGAACAGGAACACATCCTGCAGCTGGATGGTTCCGCTTTCCATGCCGGTCAACTCAGTGATGTGGCTGACCTTGCGCGAACCGCAGGGGAAGCGCTTCTGGTGCACGATCAGGTCCACTGCCGACGAGATCTGTTCGCGCACCACCGTCATCGGCAGCTCCATGCCGGACATCATGACCATCACTTCCAGGCGCGACAGCGCCTCGCGCGGATTGTTGGCATGGGCGGTGGTCAGCGATCCTTCGTGGCCGGTGTTCATGGCCTGCAGCATGTCAAGTGCTTCGCCGCCGCGGCACTCGCCGACCACGATGCGGTCCGGGCGCATGCGCAGCGCGTTGCGCACCAGGTCGCGGATGGAAATATGGCCCTTGCCTTCCATGTTGGGAGGACGCGCTTCCAGGGCAACCAGGTTGGGCTGGACGAGCTTCAGTTCGGCCGCGTCCTCGATGGTGACGATGCGATCGGTATCGGGAATGAAGTTGGAAAGGATGTTGAGCAGGGTGGTCTTGCCGGAGCCGGTGCCGCCGGTGACGACGATGTTGCGCCGTTCGCGCACCGCAACGATCAGGAATTCCAGCATCGGCTGGCTGAGCGAACCAAAGGTGAGCAGGTCCTTTCCTTCCAGCTTGCGCTTGGCGAACTTTCGGATGCTGATGCTCGGGCCGCGCAGCGCCACCGGCGGAATGATGGCGTTGACGCGGGAGCCATCCTTCAGTCGCGCGTCGACCATCGGCGAGCTTTCGTCGATGCGGCGACCGAGGGGCGTCACGATGCGCTCGATGGCTGACAGCACCGCGCGGTCACTGGTGAAGACAATGGGGGACCGTTCGATCCGGCCCGCACGTTCAATGAAGATCTGGTCGTGCGCGTTGACCATGATTTCCGTCACCGTCGCATCGTCGATCAGGTCTTCCAGCGGGCCCAGGCCGATGGCCTCATCGAGCACCTCCTTGGCCAGCCTGCGTGGGTTGATCGTCTTGGGCAGCTCGGAGAACTCCCGTTGCATCACTTCATCGATCAGCTTGATCGTGGCGTTGCGCAGCGACTCATCGTCCATGCTGCGCACGTCGAGCCGGCGCAGATCCATCTGCTTGACCAGCGAGGCATGCAGCTTTGCACGATAGACCGCCATGTCCGGCGGCAGCTGCTCTGGCCGCGCCAGCTGGCGTTCGCTGGATGGCTGCGCCGGTGCGGGTGCCGGTGCGGGCGTGGCGTCCACCGGTACATCGTTGGCGGCGCCCGCATTGAAACTTCCAGCATCGGCGGTGGGTTCGGCCGGCGGGTCGTCGTCCACCACCTGCAGCAGGTAGTCGCCGATCTGCACCCGGTCACGGCTGGTGAGCGGGCCACGGCTGCCTTTGACCTGTTCGCCATTCACCAGTACCGGCGAGCGGCCTCCCAGGCTCTCGATGAAGATGCCCTGGTCCTCGCGCTTCAGCGCCGCATGGCGTTGGGCGATGCTCCAGCCCTGCAGCACCACCAGGTTGCCGTCGCCACGGCCGATCCCGCATTCACGGTGCAGGCAGCGGACACGTCGCTGGTCGCGGTTGGGTGTGTCGATGAGGATGTTGAACATGCGACGGCTCCGGTCACTGCACGAAATCTTTGTTCCGGCGCGGCATGGCCTGCTGGCCGCGCTCCTGGATCTGTCGCGCACGCTCCAGGCCATCGAGGTTTTCCTGCGAGCCCGGCGTCACCACGCGCGGAGTAACGAACATCACCAGCTCGGTACGATTGCCACGGAAGCCATCGGAGCGGAACAGCTTTCCGAGGATCGGGATATCGCCCAGCAGCGGCAGGCGCTTGGCATCCTGCTGCGCGCTGGAGTCGATCAGCCCGGAGATGACGATGGTTTCCCCTGCGTGGACGTTGATTTCCGACTCGGTGCGGCGGGTGGTGAAGCCAGGCACGCCCTGCACGGTCACCGTCGGATCGACGCGGCTGACCTCAGCCAGGATGCGGGTGGAGATGTCCTGGTTGAAGTTGACCAGGGGCTCGATGTCGAGCTTGATGCCGTATTCCTTGTAGTCGACGGTGACCTGGCCGAAACCCTGCGGAACCGGGATCGGCACTTCGCCGCCGGCCAGGAACTTGGCCTGCCCGCCGCTGCGGGCGCTGAGTTGGGGCGAGGCCAGCAGGAACGCCTTGCCCTTGTTCATCATCAAGTTGATCGCCGAGCCGATCTGCGTGGCGATGCCAAAGAAGGCCTGGGTTCCCTGCAGCTTGTTCGGCAGCAGCACGCCGTTGGCCGGGCTCTGCTCGGGGTTGATGCGGTAGTAGTTGTTGTTGGTGAAATCCTTGACGATGCCCGCCACCGGGCCACGGATGACGTTGTCCCACTGGATGCCGAGTTCTTCCAGCGCATTGGTGTCGAATTCCATGATCTTCACGTCCATCTGCACCATCGGGCGCATGCCCACCGGATCGGCGGTAGTGAAATTCAACACCGTCGGGTAGATCTTCTGTATCGCATCGATGCGGCTGCCGATGCCCGGGTTGATGTCCTGGCCGGTAATGACCACACGGTCGGCGACCGCATGCACATTGATCTTTTCCACGTCGGCCAGCAGGGTACGGATGGTCTCGGCCAGGCTGACGGCATCGTTCTCGGAGATGTCCACCTGCACCTGCAGCTGCTTGCCGTTCTGCAGCCACAGGTGAACCGTGGTGGAGCCGGGCTTCATGCCCATCATGATCAGGTCGCGCGGGCCGACGTTGGTGACCTCGAGCATCTCGCCACTACCGACGGCCACGCGCTTGAGCCCGCTGGGCAGCGTGTAGACGGCGGCCTGGCCGGCATAGATCCGGGCGCGGGTGGGCAGTGGCACCGCGGGCATGGCCGACGCGCTGGTGCGATAGGCGGGATCGGGAACCGGCGCCGGGAAGGCGCTCTGCCCACCGGGTACCGGTGCATGGTTGGTGCTGGGCTGCGGTTGCGCCTGGACAGCAGGGCGCGGTGCGGCCATGACCGGTACCGGGGTCAGCTGGGTGCCGGTGGTCTGTGCCACGGCCAGCAGTGGCGAGGTGACAACAGCGATGGCCGCAGTGGCGGCGATGAGGCTGCGGATTCCATTATTGCTGCGCATTCGTCGACCCTTTGCCCCCAATGATGAATTGCACGCCAGCACGACCCTGCGTGCCGTTGCCGAGCAGTTCCCTCTGCGTCATGCCACTGAGGCCGAACGCACCACGATCCTCCACCTGGCGAAGCATCACCCGCATCGAACCGGCCTTGGCGGCGACCGTGAGTCGCTGCGCCTGTGCCGGTGTCAGTTCCAGAGTGATGTTCGAATAGCCCTGCTGGTCTTCCGAGGCCGGCGTTTCGCCGACGCGGTTGCCGGTTGCCAGAACGTTGATGTCCTCAAGCAGCGGCAGCACCCGGGCACCGGTCTGTTCCTGCTCGACGGTGAGCAGGATGTCGACGTGATCTCCGGGAGCAATCATGCCGGAGATCGAGTTCGTCTCGTCCACCTGGAGGGTGTAGCCCACGTTGCCCTTGGCGATCACGCGCGAGAACTGGTCGTACAGCGGTACCAGTGCACTGGCACCCAGCGGTGCACCTTCGCGGATCGGCGCGCGCAGCATGCGGCCGCTGTATTCGGACACATTGTCCGGCGTGATCGCATCGGCAGGCGGCAGGTCGGCGGGGACTTCGCGCACTGCAAGGTCGGCAACGGTGACAATGCTGCCCGGCTCCATGTCGGTCTTGGGCACGGCTACCGGCACCATTTCCACCGGCGGAGCGGCACGCTCGTTCACTGCCTTCTGCACGTAGCGCACGGCGACCAGGGCCGCGAACAGGCCGAGGGCGAGGGCGATGATGATGAAGACGACGTTGCGGTTGGCTTTCAGCGGGAGCGCCTTCATACGACTCCCATCGACAGCATGTAGGTGAACCCCTGGTACGCCTTGCGCAGTGAATCGATCAGCTCGAGCACGATGTTCGGCTCGGCGACCAGGACCAGGACACCGACGGAAGCGACCACGGCGTACTCGATCAGTGCGGCCCCGCGCTGGCGGCGTAGGGACGGGGGAATGCGTTTTCTCATGGCGGTGGTCTCAGTGCTGCGACTGGTTGACGACAATCGAGGTTCCCTGCTCGTGCCGGTTGAAGGTCATGGTCATTTCCTGGCTGCCCTTGCTGTAGCGGACAACGCACTGCAGCGCGATCATCGAACACCCCGCAGGGCCGGAACTTCGGCTCCAGCCGTCCGCAGGGAGGCGGCTGGCATAGAAGGCATCGGTCTGGAACGGAGACAGCGTGCTTTCCATGGACAGGCTGCGCCCGGGCGTGTCCAGGTAGGTGATGTCATTGATCACCTGCGTCCCGGACGGTTTCGGGAAATCGGCGCCGGCCGCGGCATCGGGCTTGCGCTTGAGCAGGCGTGTAATGCCGATCTGTGACTGGCTGCCACTGCCCTTGGCCGATACCTCGATGGTCACGTAGTACTCGCCGTGTGCGTGGCCGATCACGGTCTTGCCGCCGACCTCGTTGATCACGGTCTGCCCGGGCCATTCGCGGTTGTAGTAGCTGACGATGGACGACACCGGCAATGCGGACGTGAAGCGCGAGATGCGCATGGGCAGGCCGTTGTAGAGCATGTCCTTGGCCACCCACTCGCTCTGCGCGCCCTCGGGCTCGGGAATGTCCGGCCAGGACGCGGCCAGCGCAGGCCAGGCGAACAGCAGCGCGGCCAGTGCCGCCAGCAGGTCAACGCGACGGCGCATAGGCAGGCAACTTGTCGACAGGCACCACGTCGGGCGCGATGTAACCGGGATCAAGCCTGCTCAGCGTCCCGATCATCGGGATGCCGGAGAGGCCGTCAAACGCCTTGGCGATGCCCGCCATGTGCTGGGATGGCACCAGTGGCCTGACCTGCGCGATCACCGAGCGTGACGAGTTGACCTTGAGCCCGGAACCGGCTGCATTCCAGGGGTCGGCCAGCACCACATGGGTGGCCTGCAGCTTCAGGCCCAGCGAATCGAAGGGTTCCAGATAGGCGGCAGCACTGCCGTTGGCACTTTTCAGATCCTGCACATCCAACCGCAGCTGGGCCTGGGTCAGGCCGTTGCGGTTGGGCGGGAACGAACCGAACATCGAGGTCACGTCGCCGATCTTCTTCATCAAGCCGCCTGCCGACGTGCTGGTGTAGGAGACCAGGGCGAGGTCACCGCGCCGCACCAGCGGCTGGTTGGAGAAGGTATTCATCAGGACGTCGCCGACGGCGGCATCGCGTGCGCCGGTCTGCGCCTGGCTGACGATGGGATCGTTGGCACGCCCGAAATAGCGGTCGACGGCAAGATCGCGCTGGCGGCCGCTGGCCGGCAGCTTGTAGTCCGGCGATACGGTGGCTTCCCAGGCGATCGCGCGCGCGGCCTGCTGGGTGGCCTGGCGGGCGTGGATGTACTTGGCCAGGATCGGGATCAGCAGGAAGATCGGCACCAGCACGGCGCAGAGCACGGCGACTTCGGTGAGACTCTGGCCGCGCTGGCGACGCGCGCCGCGGAATGGGCGTTCCCTGTCCATGGCTACCTCAGCAGGTCATCGTTGGGAGGACGGTTCGCTCGGTACCTCGAGGTCGCCGCGTTCAAAGGGTTGGCCCACCGTCATGCGCTGCGTGGTCAGGCGGGTGCCATTGCCGTCGAGGGGTTCCTGCTCCAGGACAATGGCGTAGCGGCTCGGCCGGTAGTCGTTCAGTGCACCGGGGGTGAAGCCCCAGCTGGCACCAGCCGACCACACGCACTGGCTGAACCGTCCATTCTCGTCCTTCCACACGTTGCACGGCTGGCCAGCGACCCTGCGGTTGCCCGCGCGCTGGAAGCCCGGCGAGGCGCTGCCTTCGTCGGCTTCGGCGGCAAAGCGGGTGAGCCCGTCGCTGTCGGCGGGGGACTGGCTACGCTCTCCCGTTGCCAGATCGACCTGCTCCACGCCGGAGGCGCTCTGGGTCTCCTGCAGGCCGGTAGCCTCCAGCCGGAACTGGCAGCTGGTCGCAGGGCCATCGTTGAGCAGGCGCCACTCGCGGGTACGGAACACTTCCTCTTTGCTGGAAAGCCAGGCTTCGTAACGGACGGTTCCCAGGCGGGCGACATCGGCGTCATCCAGTGCGCGGGTCGGCAATCCTGCCGCCTGGCAGTCGCTCAGTGCCTGCTGGTAGCTGGTGCGCGCCGCGTTGCGTCCATCCACCAGGGTTTCGGCAATCTGGTCAAGATGGATGCCCGGCATGTTCCTGGCAGCGGCGGGCTCGCCGTTGTCCGCCGCGCTGCCACAGCCGCTGATCAGCAGTGTGGCGATCGACAGGTGCAAGCGATTGAAAACAGCAAACGTCATGGCATCAAGGCTCCGGCTGCCGCCAGGGCAGCCTTGGTGGTGGCATCGGTCTTGACCAGTCGTGCCTGCCAGTAAGGGCTGAACAGGTTTCCGGTTTCACGCTTGCGGTCATCGCGGCTGAACATGCGCAGCTGCACCGGGCGGTCGAAGAACACCTGCGCGGAGGAAAGTGCGGCGATCTTGTTGTTGGCCATCCTGTCCGGCAGTTCCATCTGCGAGCCGGCCGGGGCGCCGATGCCGGCGCCGGACGTGGTGCGCGCGCTGGTGCCGGCGGTCTCGGCATAGATGGTGAAGACCGGGCCGACCTTGTCGCGGTCACGATCATTCTCGGCGTAGGGCTGCAGTGCCTGCCCGGCCTTGACGTCGTGATAGTCGCGCAGGCCGTTGTAGCCGGTGAAGAAGGCCTTGCGATGCTGGCCATTGGCGAAGCGCACGTTGGCATCCTGGCTGCGGTCGACAATCCACGCCGCGCCACGATTGCGGCGCACCGCTTCGCCATACGGGCGGTAGCGGCGGCGGTCCCAGTCCGAGTACCAGCCGTTGCCGTTGCCGAAGCCGTTGAGGAAGCGCTGGTTGCGATAGCTTTCCACGGCCTGCGCACCGCCCCAGCCGACCGGAATATCGATATCGGAAAGCGGCCATGGCAGCGGAAGCTCGACGGCCATGGTGTCCAGCGCTGCCCATCGGTTGTAGTCGACCATGTCGGTGCCGCCGGACTGCACCAGGAAGCCGAGGAAATCATCGCTGCGGCTCTTGCTGAAGCCATCACGCGACTGCATCACCACATTGCGGAAGCGGTCGGCGCCCTGGCGCTGCGTGGCCGAGCCACCGTTGGCGGTACGGGGAATGCTGTAGCGCTGCAGCAGCCGGTTCTCGGCCGTGGCCAGTTGCGTGCCGAGCACCGCGGTTCCGATGGTGCCCAGTTGTGCCTGCGGTGAGTTCCGCTGCAGTACATCCTTGGCGATGGTGTAGCTGTCCAGCCGCGATACGCCCTCGATGACGAGCTGCACCGAGGCGGCGAACATCATGTTGAGCTTGTCGATGGCGATGATGGCCGCCTGCGCGACAGGCTGGAACGTCTGGCGGGTGACCTTGAGAATGCGTTCGGCGACCTTGAAGGCGGTTGCCAATGCCTTGAACACCACGCCGATGTAGGGAATGGCGGAGAGCACATCCAGCGTGGTGCGGATGACGATGGAGGTGGTGTGCATCTGGTTCAGCCACGAATAGAGGCTGATCGTCTGTGCCACGGCTACTTCGTTGGCAACGCGGGCACGGTTCATGTAGGCCGCGTAGTTCAGTGCGCGTGCCTGCTGGATCGCAACGCTGTAGGCGGCGGCGTCGGCCGCATTGACCAGCTCCACCTTCTTGTTCACCACCTGCCCTGTGTTGAACAGCAGGACAATCCCGATGCATAGAACCAGAATGAGTGCCAGCCCGAGAACCATTGCTTGGCCGGCGACCGTTCGGTGGCTGGAAACGCCCCGGGCCGCACGGCTTCGTGCCAAAGCCAATGCGCTGCGCATAACGAATTCCTGGGCCGGAGGCCATGGCTGCCCGTCGCGCGCCGCGTGCGGTGCGCGCAGGGAGATTATGCTGGGAGGGCCCTGGCGGCTTCATGCCGCCAGGGCTGGGGTATTACTTGTTCTTGTACGCGTCCATGCCCTTGGTCTTGTCAGCTTCCTGCTGGGCGCTGTTGGCCTGGTTCTTGGCGCGGTTGATCGACTGCGTCGCGCTCTGGCCGGAAAGTTCTTTCGACATGCCTGCCACCTGGCTGCGAACCGTGCCTCCGAAGAAGGTGACGGCTCCGATCGCGGCGATGGCGATCAGCGCGGTGATGATGATGTACTCGGTCATGCCCTGACCGGCCTGCTTACGGGAAAAACGGATGTGACGACGGCTGCGTTCCATGTATTTCCTCCTTGATGGCAGGAATCCTCCCGGGTGTGCGGGATATTCGGCGTGTCCGCTGGGGGATCCTGATTAATGGCAGGGCGAGGTAAAGACAGGAAGCTCACACCCTGGTTCGTCGAAAATTTGTCGCTTGTTCGAGAACGGGGCCAAGCCTATCGACAGAAAATTGACGATACAAGTCAGGTTTTTCCGATATGCAATGAAATATTTGAAAATGTGATGCACATCGCAGATTAACAATTGTCTGCACATAATCACGTCAAATTTGAGCTAGATGCACCGCTTTTCGTTAAGGAAATTAACACTTAACTGACATATTTGTGTCACGCAGGCGGCTTGTGGTGCCGGAATATTGGCGCGCTACAGAGGGCGCGTGCACGGCCTGCTTCTTGTTCGAACGGGATGAGAGATCCGCGTGTTTTTATCTCGTTGCATCCGCGGCAAAACAAATGACCGTGCGGCGCGGAAAAGAAAAAAAGCACATGCAGGGCATGTGCTTTTTCCGGAGTGCTTCAACGCAGTAACGTCGTGGTGATATCAGCGCTTGACCAGTTCCACGCGACGATTGGCGCGACGCCCTTCTTCGGTTGCGTTGTCGGCGACCGGCTGGCTCTGCCCATAGCCTTTCGCGCTCAGGCGTTCGGCTGCGATTCCACCGCCGACAAGACGCGTGCGCACCGACTCCGCACGCGCCTGCGAGAGCGTCTGGTTGTGCGATTGGCTGCCGCTGTTGTCGGTGTGTCCTTCAACGGAAAGGCGAAGCTGTGGGTCGGCCTTCAACAGCTGGGTGACCTGTGCGATCTGCGGTTCCGAATCGGGCAGGATCTCGGCGGCGTCGGTTGCGAAGTTCACCTGGATGGATACCTTGCCACTGCTGTCCAGTGCCTGTTTCAGCGTGTCCGCTTCAATGACCTTGGCCGTGATCTGCACCGGTTTTGTCTCTGCGACGAGCAGGCCGCCGGAGTTTCCACCCGAGCCCAGGTGAATCCAGATATCGCGATCTTCGCGATGGATGACATAGGTTTCTGCGGGTTCGTTGTAGATGTCGCCGATGCCGCCGACATAGGTGGTCGCCGCCTTGCTGTTGCCGATGTCACGCGATGCATCGGCCGGTATGGTGCCGGAGAAAATGCGCTTGCCCCCCAGGGCCTCGACCAGGCTCTGTACATTGCGGCTGAGCTCCAGCTGCGAATAAGGGTGATCGCTGCTGCTCTGCAGGACCGAAGAATGAACCTTGCCTTCAATCCATTCCACGCGATCGCCGGTCCAGAACGGTACGCGATCGAATTCGCTGTCTACGACGTCCTGGCTGGTGTAGCCCTGCGGCAGTCCGAGATAAGGGAAGCTGCCGATCGTTGCCTGCGATACGGGCAGCTCGGCAACATTGAATGCTGCGGCCTTCTGGCTTCCATCCGTGGCCGCAGCCGCCTGCGGTGATGGTTCGGCTGCGGTGCTGGAAGGTGCGGCCGAGGAAGCGCCACCCTCTGCAGGCGCTTCGCCAGCGCGCTTGCAGGCACCCAGTGCCAGTACCAGGCTGGCGGCCAACAGGCTCGCGCGCACTGCGGACATCGTCGATCCGTGCTTCTGCGTCATGAACGCACCTGCTTCATCAGTTCGTTGCAGACTTCGCTGGTGGGCTTGTACTGGCCCTTCTTCCAGGCATCGGTGATCTTCTTCTGTGTCTGCGCTTCGGCCGTGTCATAGGCCTGGTCGAAGCCTGCTTCGGCGCCGAACACGGTTTTTGCCTGTGCCTTGTGGCTTGCGCGCAGCTTGGCGGCCTGTTCCGGGGTTGCGCCGCACGCCAGGGCATTGCCTGCATGCGTGCCTCCCAGTGCGCCGAACTGCGCCGCACCGCCGCCCTGTGCGACTGCGGTGCCGCTGCCGATCAGCAAGGCGGAGGTGATCACTAGCTTCGTCATGAAATACCGCATGTTGATGTTCCTCATCCGGCCCGATAGCGGGCATCAATCCCCTGTGGCCCGAGCATAGCAACAGGCAGTGAGTGCCAGCGTGTCGTTGCATCGCCACGGCACGGCCAGTGGTCAGGGCGTGGACAGGAAGCGCGGGGTGCCACGACGTGGGGCAGATCCTGTCGTTGGACGGCCATCGAACGTGGAAGCGGGACGGTCGACCAGGCATCCCCGCACGACGGAAGCCCATTGATGGATCTGGAGCAACAAGCCCCTCTGTTGAGGGGCTGCCCCGACAGGGGCGGGGAGAGGCCGGCAAGGGAAGGGGCCCGAACGTTGCGCAGCAACGTTTGGGGCGAAGCGCGCGCAGCGCACTTCGCATCCCCCGCCAGATAACTGAAAAAGGCTGCCCGAAGGCAGCCTTTTTCAGTTATCTGGCGGAGAGAGGGGGATTGTCGGGTGCATCCATGCACCCGATCCCGGTGCGCGCTGCGCCCCGGGACCCGCCTTCGGCGGTCCGGTTCTGCTCCTGCAGAACCGTCGAACCCCGGCAGGGCTTCTCTCGCCCGATGCTCTCCGCCAGCCAAATAAAAAAGCCGCCCAGAGGGCGGCTTCTTCATTTGTCTGGCGGAGAGAGGGGGATTCGAACCCCCGAAGCGCGGTTTAGACGCTTACACACTTTCCAGGCGTGCTCCTTCAACCACTCGGACACCTCTCCGGATCCCTGCCATCGGCAAACGCCTCAGCAGGGGCGCAGATTCTAGCGGGCGGCGCGGCCGGACACAAGCACCCCGATCAGGGGCGCATCCAGCGGCATTGTTGGCGAGGGGGCTGGACAGGCATGGCACAATGGAACATCCGATGGAAAACGGTGGCCCGATGTCCTATCTCGTCCTTGCCCGCAAGTGGCGTCCGAAGCGTTTCGCCGAGCTGGTGGGCCAGGAACACGTGGTCCGTGCGCTCAGCAACGCGCTGGACAGCGGCCGGGTCCACCATGCGTTCCTGTTCACCGGTACGCGTGGCGTGGGCAAGACCACCATCGCGCGCATCTTCGCCAAATCGTTGAACTGCGAGCAGGGCACCAGCGCCGACCCGTGCGGCCAGTGCGCGGCCTGCCTGGACATCGACGCCGGCCGCTACATCGACCTGCTGGAAATCGACGCCGCGTCCAACACCGGTGTGGATGACGTGCGCGAGGTGATCGAGAACGCGCAGTACATGCCCTCGCGCGGCAAGTACAAGGTCTACCTGATCGACGAAGTGCACATGCTGTCCAAGGCGGCGTTCAACGCGCTGCTGAAGACGCTGGAAGAACCGCCGGAACATGTGAAGTTCCTGCTGGCCACCACCGATCCGCAGAAGCTGCCGGTCACCGTGCTCAGCCGCTGCCTGCAGTTCAACCTCAAGCGCCTGGATGAAGACCAGATCCAGGGCCAGATGACCCGCATCCTGGCGGCGGAAGCGATCGAGGCCGATGGAAGCGCCATCGTGCAGCTGGCCAAGGCCGCTGACGGCAGCCTGCGCGATGGCCTGTCACTGCTGGACCAGGCGATCGCCTATGCCGGCGGCGCGCTGCGTGAGGACGTGGTGCGCACCATGCTGGGTACCGTGGACCGCACCCAGGTGGCGGCGATGCTCGATGCGCTGGCCGACGGCGATGGCCCGCGCCTGCTGCAGGTGGTAGCCGCGCTGGCAGAGTTCTCGCCGGACTGGAGTGGTGTGCTGGAAGCGCTGGCCGAAGGGCTGCACCGCATCCAGGTGCAGCAGCTGGTGCCGGGCGCTGCCGCGGCGGAAGGCCTGGATGTCGCCGCATTCGCCGAGCGCCTGCGCCCGGAAGTGGTGCAGCTCTGGTACCAGATGGCCTTGAATGGCCGCCGCGACCTGCCGCTGGCACCCAGCCCGCGCGCGGGCTTTGAAATGGCCGTGCTGCGCATGCTGGCGTTCCGTCCAGCCGCAGCGGTACCGCCGGTGCCGAAGGCCGTCGACGGTGCGTTGGGCGGCACGCCAGGTGGCAACGCTGCCGGTGGTGGCGCCGGTACCGGTAGCCGCGATGCGACGCCGGCCGCTGCTGCCGCTTCGGGCAGCCCGGCGGTAGCGGCGCAGGCCGCCGCGCCGGTGCAGGCCGCGCCGCGCGAACCTGAACCCGAGCCCGAACCGGCCCCGCAACCGGAACCAGATCCGACGCCGGAGCCCGAGCCGGTTCCGGTGGAAGAGCCCGTGTCGCCGCCGCCGGTGAAGGCTGAGCCACAGGTGCCGGCGCCTGCCGTCACTGCAGAGGCAGGCGACGACCTGCCGCCGTGGGCCACTGACGAAGCCGAGGCGCGTGACGAGGCATTGGCGGCCGAGATGTCCGGCCCGGACGCTGCCATGGCTGCGCCCTGGCACGAACCGCCGGCTCCCGTCGCGGCTCCCAGCGAGCCTGCGCCGCCCGAGCGCCCGTTCCGCGCCGAAGGCATTGCCATTGCGCCGGCCGAACATGCCAAGCCGGCCCCGGCGCATGCCGCCGCGCCGCAGGAAGGTGTCAGCGAGCTGGCCACGGCCGAAGACTGGCTGGACCTGGTCGCCAACAGCGGCCTGAGCGGCCCCTCGCGGCAGCTGGCTGCCAACGCCGCGTTCATCAGCTGCCAGCACGGGACCTTGAAACTGGGCCTTTCGCCCGGATTTGAATACCTGCGCTCGGAGCGCGCGCTGGCTGCCCTGGGCGAGATGCTGCAGAAGGCCCTTGGCCAGGCGCCGAAGATCGTGGTCGAGACCGTGGAAACCGAACACGTTCCGGCCGAGACCCTGCATCAGCGGGCCGACCGCCAGCGTGGCGAGCGGCAGCAGGTGGCAGAGGCCGTTTTCATGGACGACCCGGAAGTGCAGGTGCTGATCCAACAGCACGGCGCGCGGGTTGTTTCCGATTCCATCCGTTCTTTTGACGAGTAAGACACCATGCGCGGAAACATCGCCCAACTGATGCAGCAGGCCCAGAAGATGCAGGAAAACCTGCAGAAGGCCCAGGAAGAAATCGCCCGGATCGAAGTGACCGGCAGCGCTGGCGGCGGCATGGTCAGCGTGACCCTGACCGGTGCCAAGGAATGCCGCAAGGTGCGCATCGACCCGTCGCTGACCAGCGACCCGGAGATGCTGGAAGACCTGATCGCCGCCGCCTTCAATGACGCTTCGAACAAGATCGACGCCGAGTCGAAGTCGAAGATGGGTTCGGCCACCGCCGGCATGCAGCTGCCGCCGGGCATGAAGCTGCCGTTCTGATTGCCAGCGTGGCACCCGTGCAAGCGGGTGCCACAGAATCTGTAGCCGTCGAGCCTGCTCGACGCCATGAAAGCATGCCGCCGTGTCCGCACCCCTGCTTGAACAATTGATCGACGCACTGCGGGTGCTGCCTGGCGTGGGCCAGAAGACCGCACAGCGCATGGCCTACCACCTGCTCGAGCGCGAGCGCGAAGGTGGCCAGCGACTGGCCGAAGCCCTGGCGCTGGCGGTGGAGCGCATCGGCCACTGCGCGCAGTGCCGCGACTTCAGCGAAACCGAGCTGTGCCCGACCTGTGCCAACAGCAGCCGCGAGCGCAGCCAGCTGTGCGTGGTCGAATCGCCGGCCGACCGCCTGGCCATCGAAAACGCCACCGGCTTCCGCGGTGTCTACTTCGTGCTGCAGGGCCGGCTGTCGCCGCTCGATGGCATCGGCCCGCGCGAGCTGGGCCTGGAGCAGCTGGAGCAGCGTCTGGCCGACGGTGAGGTGCAGGAGCTGATCATCGCCACCAGTGCCACCGTCGAAGGCGAAGCCACCGCGCACTACCTGGCGCAGCTGGCGCGCGCGCGCAAGGTGCAGCCCAGCCGCCTGGCACAGGGCCTGCCGCTCGGTGGCGAGCTTGAATACGTTGACCGCGGCACGCTGTCGCACGCGTTCGGCACGCGCAGCGAATTCCGCGATTGAGCGCCACCCGGGCATCGCCCGGCGCGGCCGGCCTACAATGCGGAAGACACTCCCGCCGAGGCCGACCATGAGCAACGAAACCCTCTTCAGCAAGATCATCCGTCGCGAGATCCCGGCCACCATCGTCTACGAGGACGACGAGGTGCTGGGCTTCAAGGACATCGCACCGCAGGCGCCGGTGCACGTACTGTTCATTCCGAAGAACGAGATCATCCCGACCCTGGACGACCTGCAGCCGTCGCAGGCGCACCTGATCGGGAAGCTTGCCCTGGCTGCCGCCGAATATGCGCGCCGCGAAGGGTTCGCGCAGGACGGCTACCGCATCGTGATGAACTGCCGCGAGGATGCCGGGCAGACCGTGTTCCACATCCACATGCACCTGCTGGCCGGTGCGCCGCTGGGGCATTTCGGTACGCCGGGGCGCTGAGCGCCTGGCATCCACCATTGCCCGCAGTGGATCCATGCGATGCGTGGATGAAAAAAAGGCCGCCCGAAGGCGGCCTTTTTCGATCACGCATGGCCGGTGGCGATCACCACCAGCCCCAACGGCCGTAACCACCCCAGTACGGGCCATACGGGCCCGGGCCCCACGGGCCATAGGGATAGGGCACCACATCGACCTGGCGCTGTTCCGGCCACAGGTAGATCACATCGGCCGACAGCTTCGGCAGGCGATAGTCGTACTCCCCGATGCGGGTGTTCTGGTAGCCGTCGATCTTGCCGATGAAGGTCACGTCGCGGCCGGCTTCAAACACGGCCGGGTCGTAGAAGCCGGCGCGGCAGGCAATGAAGCGGCCGTCGCTGGCGTCGGACGAGGTGGTGTTCGGGCGGCCACTGGCGTTGAGGGGGCGCGAGATCATCTGGAAGCAGGTCTCGCCCTGGCCGGGCTTGGTCTCGATGATGCGACCACCCCATCGGACCGGCGTGCCGACCTGCTGGGTGGCGACCGAGTCGCGCGGGGAGACCAGGCTGAACTGTCCCTGCAGCGGCTTGGGGGCCGTGGCGCAGGCCGACAGGGCCAGCGTGGCCACAGCGGTGAGGAGGAACTTGGTGTTCATGGGGAGGCTCCGGAAGTCGGGCGATGCCTGCGCAGGTCCCGCAATAATGAAGCGAGGTCGGTGCAAGTTCCAGCGTAACGCGCGTCGGCGAAACGCTGGCTGAGTGCCAGCAGGGCGGGGTCGGGGCGCACGGCGTGTACCCGTCGTGACCAGTCGCATGCCGTCTCGTGGGGTACGCGGGCCAGGCCAAGGCGTGCATAGCGCCGCCCCAGCCGGTGCCAGGCGCGCAGCAGCGGGTCGCGCTCGCGCTCGCCGCGGGCCAGCAGCCAGGCCATCCATGCCAATGCCAGCAGTGCGGCGACCACGAAGCCGGCCACCAGCTGCGCCGGCCCGAGATCATCCAGCCCGAACGGCCTGAGCAGCTGCTGCTGACGGCGTGCGTCGAAGGAAAGCACCAGGTCGTTCCAGCCACGGCGCAGCCAGTCACCCATCTGCCCCAGCTGCAGCCAGCGCTGCTGCAGCGGGGTGTCCGTGCCGGCCTGCAAGCGGTCGTCCAGCGTGTCCAGGATGCGTTCCGGTGCCACGGCCGCAGTCGGGTCGACCCGGACCCAGCCGCGCTGGGGCAGCCAGACTTCGGCCCAGGCGTGGGCGTCCATGCGCCGCACTACCCAGTAGTCCCCGATGCGGTTGCGGGTGCCACCTGCGAAGCCGGTCACCACCCGGGCCGGAATGCCGGCGTTGCGCATCAGCACCACGAAGGCCGAGCTGAAGTGCTGGCAGAAGCCGGCCTTGTAGTTGAACAGGAAATCGTCGACCGGATCGCGCCCGGCCACCGGGGTATCGAGCGTGTAGGAGAAGTCGCGGGTGATCCACTGCAGCGCTCGGCGGACGATGGCTTCGTCATCGTTGCCGGCCTCCTGCCGCCATTGCCGTGCCAGCTGGGCGGTGCGCGGATTGAAGCCGGGGGGAAGCTGCAGCGCGGCACGGCGCAGGTAGGGCGACAGATCGGTGTCGAACCGTTGCGGAGGCGCCGAATGCAACCGCCAGCGGCTGAGCGCGGACAGCGTGCGGTCGCTGCGCAGGCTCATGTCCGCATCGAAACTGCTGCCTTCCGGTGCGCGGCTGGGCAGGTCCAGGGCCACCAGCAGGCGACGGTCGGTGGGTTCGTAGTCGATCTGGTAGTCCCATCCCTGTGCGGCGGCTTCGACCACGGGGGCGGGGCGCCGGGCCGTCGCGCGATCGCGGCTCCAGCGGTGGCCATCGAAGGAAGTCAGCACCGGGCCGCGCCAATAGCGCTGCGCGGGCTCGGGCACCGCGCCGAAGAACTGCACGCGCAGCGCCGGGGTGTCGTCGGCCATCAGGTCCAGCCATTGGTCCGGCGCCATGCTGTCAGCCAGGCCGGGTGTACCCACCGCTCGTTCGGGTACGCCCCACAACGGCGTGGACAAGCGCGGGAACAGCCAGAAGCAGGCCAGTGCCAGCGGCAGGCCGATGCCAAGCAGGCGGCCGACGCCGCGCAGTTGACCGTGCAGTGGCAGGCGTGGGCTGCGGCCCTCGTCCTGGGCCAGGCGTTGCAGGGCCAGCAGTGCGGCAACCGCGGCCAGCGCAGCCAGTCCCGTGGTCAGCGGGCCCTGGTCGAGCAGGAAGGCCGCGAACGGCGAGAACAGCGCGAAACCGAGCAGGCTGCGCGCATCACGCAGGTTGCGCAGTTCGCTGGATTTGATGGCCAGCATCGCCGCCAGCAGCGCACAGCCGGTATCACGCCCCGGCCGCACCATGCCCATCTGCCAGACGATGGTGGCGAGCATGGCCAGCACCAGCAGCAGGCGCACCGGCATCGGCAGCACCCGCCGCCAGGAAAGCGCAGCGGTCAGCACGGCGGTGATCGCGATCACGACGGCCAGCACCGGCGGCAGCTGCAGCAGCAGTGGCAGCAGCGCCAGCGCTGCGCTGGCCAGGGTCCAGCTGCGGGCGTTGCGATCGAGCAGGACGGCAGGCTCAGTCATGGGGCATCAGCGCCAGTGCGCGCAGGCACAGGTGGTGGTGGCTGGCGCCCTGGCCGGGCCCGAACGGGGGATGGGCTGGAAGCAGCAGCGTGTAGCGCCGGCCTTCGCGCTCGGCCATGTCGACCCAGCGTGCCAACCGCGCGATGCGTGCTTCATGGCCCAGCGGCGCCAGCGTGCGCCAGTCCAGCACCACTTCGATGCCGATCGGCTTCTCGTATTCGCGTACCAGCAGGCTGTCGCGGCGTGCCGAGTGTTTCCAGGCAATGCTGCGCGGGGCGTCGCCGGCACGATAGGGGCGCAGCTGGTGCAGCTCGTCGCCACTGGCATGGGCGCGGGTGTGCAGTGGATCGCTGCCACTTTCCGGAAGGGGTGGTGCCAGTGCCTCGGCCAGTGGATAAACCAGCAGCGGCTGCTCCGGCCACACCCACGACCATGCCCGCACCAGCCCCAGCGGCTGCGTGCTGGACAGGCGGATGCGCGGCAGTTCCAGCCAGCCGCGGCGCTCGCTGGGGACATCCAGCTCCACTTCGCCGCGACCGTGTGCAGGCAGTGCGACCCACGCCTCGCTTGCGCCCAGCTGCAGGTGCAGCCCGTGGCGCGCGCGCGGGTCGCGCAACGACAGGTCCACGCGCAGGCGCAGGGGGTGCCCGGCCGGAACCGGCTCGGCGGAGATTGCATCGATCTGTATGCCGGACAGCTGCAGGTGCGCGGCAATGGCGCTGGCGATCGCTGCTGCGGCCAGCAACAGTGCCAGCAGCAGGGCCGGGTTGTTGTTGTAGTTCAATGCGCCCAGCAGCATCGCCGACAGCAGGGTGGCGACGAACAGGCCGAAGCGCGTCGGCAGTACATAGATGCGATGGCGATCCAGTCGCTGCGGCAGGGCTTCGGGCCTGCGTGGGCGTGCCAGCAGCTGCATGCGTGCCCAGCGTGTGGCCACCTTCAGTCCACCGCGACGGTCTGCAGGATCGCCCGCGCCAATGCCGGCCCGGAGCTGGATTCGGCCTCCGCCACCAGGCGATGGCCGGCCACTGCCACGAACAGGGTCTGCACGTCTTCGGGCACCACATGCCCGCGGCCGAGCAGCAGTGCATGCGCCCTGGCGGCACGCAGCAGGGCCAGCCCGGCGCGCGGTGACAGGCCCACGCGTACGCCGGCATGCTGGCGGCTGCGGGTCAACAGTGCCTGCACGTAGTCGATCAGCGCGTCGCTGGCGTGTACCTGGCCAACGGCTTCACGCAGCGCACGCACCTGGGTGTCATCCAGCTTCGGCACCGCGCGGGCGATCAGGTCGCGGCGATCGCTGCCACGCAGCAGCTCGCGCTCGGCCTGCACGCTCGGGTAGCCCATCGCCAGCCGCAGCAGGAAACGATCGAGCTGCGAATCCGGCAACGGGAAGGTGCCGGACAGGTCGACCGGGTTCTGCGTGGCGATCACGAAGAATGGATCGGGCAGTGGATGCGTCTGTCCATCCAGGGTGACCTGCTGCTCGGCCATCGCCTCCAGCAACGCACTCTGCGTGCGCGGCGGTGCGCGGTTGATCTCATCGGCCAGCAGCACGTGGGTGAACACCGGGCCGGGGTGGAACTGGAACTGGCGGCTGCCGGCCTCGTACACCGATACGCCCAGTACGTCCGCCGGCAACAGGTCGGAAGTGAACTGCACGCGCTGGAAGCTGAGGCCGAGGCTGCTGGCCAATGCATGCGCCAGCGTGGTCTTGCCCAGCCCGGGCAGATCTTCGATGAGCAGGTGGCCGCCGGAAAGCAGGGCGACAAAGGCCAGCCTGACTTCCGGCACCTTGCCCAGTACCAGTGCGTTCACCTGATCCTGTGCCTCCCGCAGGGCCTGGCGCAGTTGATCGGTTAGCATGCTGGGATTGGGGGACGAGGCTGGCATGATCGTCTCAGGTCTGGAATCCACTCGATTATCCATAGAGCAATGCAAGGCGAACAGCGCGCACGGGCAATATTTCTCTGGTTATGGACGCTGATCACAGCGGCCAAGCTGGTGGTGGCTGCACGCCTGCCGCTGTTCGTCGATGAGGCGTTCTATTGGCAGGAAGGCCAGCACCTGGCCGCCGCCTATTCCGACCTGCCGGGGTTGACAGCATGGCTTGCACGCCTGGGCGTGGAAATCGGTGGCCATCACGTGCTCGCATTGCGCCTGCCGTTCCTGGCCATCGGTGCGTTGCTGCCGTTGCTGGTGGTGCGCATCGCCACGCGCTGGTTTGGCAACGTCGCAGGGTGGCAGGCGGGCAGCCTGACCCTGCTGATGCCGCTGTCGGCCACGCTGGGCCTGCTGGCCGTGCCGGATGTGCCGATGGCGCTTGCGGCGGTGATCTGCCTGCACGCCGGTGCGCGCCTGCTGCACAACGTGGATGCGTCGTCGGCGATGAAGCTGGCGCTGGGCCTGCTGATCGGTGCGCTCAGCCACTACCGTTTCATTGGCGTCATCGGTGTCGGCTTCATTGCGCTGCTGGCGCTGCCGCAGGGCCGCCGCATGCTGGCCGACCCGCGCGTATGGGTGGCGCTGGCGGTGGGTGTACTGGCCTGGCTGCCGTTGCTGGCGTGGAATGCGGACAACCATGATGCCGGCCTGAAGTTCCAGGTGGTCGAGCGCCACCCGTGGACGTTCGAGTGGGAAGGGCTGTGGTTCCTGGTGATCCAGCCGATGCTGGTGACGCCGATCCTGTGCATCGCGATGTGGAAGGTCGCCCTGGCGGGTACCCGCAGCGGTGGTGGTGTGCGGGTGCAATGGCGCTATTTCGGCCTGGTGGGCGGGGTGTCGACGCTGGGCATCTTCCTGCTGGGCTTCTTCACCGATGTCGAGCGGATCAGTTTCCATTGGCCGTTGCCGGGCTACCTGGCGCTGCTGGTGGCCGTGCCGGTGGTCCTCAACGGCTGGCCACGCTGGCTGCGCCGCACCGGCTGGTGGCTGGCAGCTGCAGGCACCGTACTGGCTTTCGGCTACTACCTGATGGCGTCCACGCCGGCGCTGCGCGAGCAGATGGCCGGCAGCAAGTACTACCCGCGCAACTTTGCCGGCTGGCAGCCGCTGGCCGTGGCGGTGCGCGACGAACTGCGGCAGATGCCGCCGGGCACGCGTGTGCTGGCGGGCAACTTCAAGGTCGGTGCCGAACTGGGCTTCCAGCTGGGCAACGGTGATATCGAGGTGCTGCCGCACCCGCTCAACGACAAGCATGGGCGGACCGCACAGCTGGCACAGTGGGGCCTGCTGCACGAAGGCCCGCGCAGTGCGCCGATGCTGCTGGTGCTGTCACCCAGCGACCAGCGCTACCGCGATCTGCTGGCGCGCTATCACGCGATCTGCGAGCAGGTGGGGCCGTTGCCGGCGCCGCGCGTGGTCAGCAGCGATCATGGTTTCCAGCGCTTCCTGCTGTTCCAGCTGCCGGTGCAGCGCGCGCAGGGGCCCTGCGTGACGCCGGCAATGGCCTGGCTGGATGCGCCGTCCAACGGTGAGAAGGTCTCCGGAACGCTCGCCATCAAGGGCTGGGCATTCAAGGATGGCGTGGGGTTGGCGCGCATCGAAGTGCTGGTCGATGGCCATTCGATTGGCGATGCGCGCTACGGGCGCATGTTCGACATCCGCCACACCTGGCCGGACAGCACCGATCCGCAGCATCCGGCGGTGGGCTTCGACGCATCGCTGGATACCACCACGCTGGCGCCGGGGCGGCATTGGCTTGGCCTGCGCCTGCACGGCCGCGACGGCAGCGTGGAGGCGTGGCAGGAGCAGCCGTTCGAAGTTCGTTGAGGTCCCCTGGTCCTGTAGAGCCGAGCCGATGCTCGGCTGCTTCTGCTACAGATGGCGGGCAGCCTAAAAAAAAGGCGGCCGAGCAAGGGCTCGGCTCCACCGTTCACGGCACCGCGAATCCAGCCCTGCGCAGCAGGCCGCACACCGCGATCAGTGGCAGGCCGACCAGCGCGGTCGGGTCGCGGTTGTCGATTGCCTCGAACAGGCTGATGCCCAGGCCCTCGCACTTGAAGCTGCCGGCGCAGTCCAGCGGCTGCTCGGCGGCGACGTAGCGGACGATTTCCTGCGGGTCCAGCACGCGGAAGCGTACTTCGGTCAGATCCAGGGTGGCGAGGGATTCTCCATCCCGCCTGAGACTGATTGCCGTGTGAAAGCGCACCGTCTGTCCGGACATTGCCGCCAGCTGCGCACAGGCCGCCTCGACCGTGCCCGGCTTGCCCAGCGGCTGGCCGTTCAGGTCGGCCACCTGGTCCGAGCCGATCACCCAGGCGCCCGGATGGCGGGCGGCCACGTCGGCGGCCTTGGCGGCGGCCAGGCGCGTGGCCAGGGCCAGCGGGGTCTCGGCGCCCAGAGGGGTTTCATCCACGTCCGGGCGTGCGCAGTCGAAGGGCAGGCCCAGCCGTTCCAGCAGTTCGCGACGGTAGCGGGAGGTGGAGGCCAGGACCAGTGACATGTGACAATACCGGGGCAGGGCGCGGCAGTCTGGCCCCTCCACGGCGCCAGCGGCAAGTGCTGCAGGGCGGGCATTTGACAGCGGGCGGTGCGATCCTTAGTATTCAGCGGCTTATGTCCGCGAACGTGCCCGAAACGCTGGATGCCTGGCGGATGGTTGTAGCGCGAAGGCGCTTCGACGGTCAGGTCTCCCTGGCTGAATTGACCCGCCTGCAGGGGTTGGTCGCAGATACCGACGGCGAGTGTGTCTACTCGCTTGAATTCGGTCGCGACGACGTCTTGCGGGTATCCTATGTGGAACTGACCATCGACACCGCGCTGCCGCTGACCTGTCAGCGCAGCATGCAGCGATTCCTGTTGCCGGTGAAGGTGACCCAGAGGCTTGGCCTGATCCGCGACGAGGACGAGGAATCGTCCCTGCCGGAGGAGTACGAGGCGTTGCTGGTGCCGGAAGACGGCCAGCTGCGTCCGCTGGATCTGGTCGAGGACGAATTGGTGCTGGCGGTGCCCGTGGTGCCGCTGTCGCCCGACGGTGAAGCAGTCGACAAGGACTGGGCACCGAGCGAAGAAGAAACGAAGAAGGCCAACCCGTTCGCGGCGTTGGCGGCACTGAAGAAACAATAGCAGCCGGATTGTCGTCGGCGGCTGCGGCGAAAGCGAAAGTGTGCTGGGCGCTGGCGTCCTGCGCGACGATACGACGAAGCAAAACGAACCGAGTTTGGAGCAATCCCATGGCTGTGCAGAAATCCCGTGTTACCCCGTCCCGCCGCGGCCAGCGCCGTTCGCATGACGCCCTGAGCGCCAAGCAGCTGTCGACCGACCCGACCACCGGCGAAGTGCATCTGCGTCACCACATCACTGCCGATGGTTTCTACCGCGGCAAGAAGGTCATCCAGACCAAGACCTCGGCCGTCGAAGAAGATTGATGTGCCGAAAAGGCCGCTGCCTCCGGGCAGCGGCCTTTGCCTTCTTTCCCGGGCGTGCCGGTGATCGGCGGCCCGCGCAACAGGAAACATGATGAGCAAGCGGATCTATTCGAGGATCGCGGGCACCGGTAGCTATTTGCCGGAAAAAGTCCTGACCAACGCCGACCTGGAAAAAATGGTCGAAACCTCGGATGAGTGGATCCAGTCGCGCACCGGTATTCGTGAACGGCACATCGCGGCCGAAGGCGAAACCACCAGCGACCTTGGCTACAACGCCGCCCTGCGCGCGCTTGAAGCCGCAGGCATCGATGCCTCGCAGCTCGACATGATCGTGGTCGGCACGACCACCCCTGATCTCATTTTCCCGTCCACCGCGTGCCTGATCCAGGCCAAGCTCGGTGTGGCCGGGTGCCCCGCCTTCGACGTCAACGCAGCCTGTTCCGGCTTCGTGTTCGCGCTGGGCGTGGCCGACAAGTTCATCCGCTCCGGCGACTGCAAGCACGTGCTGGTGATCGGCACCGAAACGTTGACCCGCATGGTCGACTGGAACGATCGCACCACCTGCGTGCTGTTCGGCGATGGCGCCGGCGCTGTCGTGCTCAAGGCCGACGAAGACACCGGCATCCTCAGCACCCACCTGCATGCCGATGGCAGCAAGAAGGAACTGCTGTGGAACCCGGTCGGCGTTTCGACCGGCTTCAAGGACGGCGCCAATGGTGGTGGCACCATCAACATGAAGGGCAACGACGTGTTCAAGTACGCCGTCAAGGCGCTGGACTCGGTCGTGGACGAGACCCTGGCCGCCAACGGCCTGGACAAGTCCGACCTGGACTGGCTGATCCCGCACCAGGCCAACCTGCGCATCATCGAAGCCACCGCCAAGCGGCTGGAGATGTCGATGGACCAGGTCGTGGTGACCGTCGACAAGCACGGCAACACCTCCTCCGGCTCGGTGCCGCTGGCGCTGGATGCCGCGGTGCGTTCGGGCAAGGTCGAGCGTGGCCAGTTGCTGCTGCTGGAGGCCTTCGGCGGCGGCTTCACCTGGGGTTCGGCCCTGCTGCGCTATTGATAGTGCAAGTTACGACAATGTGAAGTCTTGTCGTTACGGCCCCTCCGGGGCCGTAACGCGTTTAAGGAGGACCTGTCATGGTTGAGCCCATCGTCATCGAAGGGCAACGTGCCTGGCTGAAGCAGTACGGCAAGGGAAGCCGGGCAATGGCCCTGGGCCTGCTCAATTTTGTTGCGCGCCGTTTCCATCTGGATGCGCTGCGCCCGCCGCCGCACCGCGGTGGCGACGCCGCACGCGAAACCGAGGCCCGCCGCCTCGCGGAACTGCAGGCGCAGGGTGTGAACGTGCCGGACGTACTGGGCACCGGTCATGCCGCGCTGGTGATCGGCGACAACGGCAGCTCGTTCAATACCTGCCTGCGCGAAGCCGACGAAGCCGGTCGCGATCGGCTGGTGATGGCGGCGATGCTGGCCATCGCTGAAGCTCATGCCCGCGGCGCCTATTTCGGCCAGCCGTTGCCGCGCAACCTCACATGGGATGGCGAGAAGGTCGGTTTCATCGATTTCGAGGAAGATCCGCTGGAAGTGATGGATCTGTCCGAAGCGCAGGCCCGCGACTGGCTGATGTTCGGCTACGGCGTGGCCAAGTACTACGCCGACCGCCCCGGGCACCTGCAGGCGATGATGGCCGAGGCGATGGGTGACGTTCAGGCACCGGTGCGCGAGCACGTGCATGCGGTCAGCGGCCGCCTGCGCAGCCTGGCCCGGGTCTGCATGAAGCTGGGCCGTTCGGCGCGCGCGCTGGCCCATTCCATCTTCATCGCCCACGGCGCCAGCACCGCCGGCGTGTTGATGCTGGTGGGCCTGTGCGTGGATTTCCTCGCCGACGGCGACCTGGACGTCCTGCAGCTGTTCTGCTGAGGCTGATAGGGGTCAGATCCCTTTTCCGCAGGAAAAGGGATCTGACCCCGTTGCGCTTGCCCGGCCATTCACCATACGCGTGCATACGCGCACGTACAGACGACACGGCATGTTCCCCCTTATCATGGCCCGCTTCGATTGCAACAAGCGGATGACCGCGTGACCGTATCCACCCTCGCTTTTGTCTTCCCCGGCCAGGGCTCGCAGTCTGTGGGCATGGTGGCCGAGCTGGCCGAACTGCACCCACAGGTGCGTGAAGCCTTCACCGAGGCATCCGATGGTGCCGGCGTCGATCTGTGGGCGCTGTCCCAGGGCGGCCCGGAGGAAATGCTCAACCGTACCGAATACACCCAGCCGGCCCTGCTGGCCGCGAGCATCGGCGTGTGGCGCGCCTGGAACGCCGTGGGCGGTCCGCGCCCGTCGGTATTGGCCGGCCACAGCCTGGGCGAGTACACCGCCCTGGTTGCCGCAGGCGCACTGAGCCTGCATGACGGTGCGCACCTGGTGCGCCTGCGCGGCCAGCTGATGCAGGAAGCCGCACCGGCCGGTGTCGGCGCCATGGCCGCCGTGCTCGGCGCTGAAGACCAGCTGGTGCTGGACGTCTGCGCCGAAGCGGCAGGCAGCCAGGTGGTGGTGCCGGCCAACTTCAATTCGCCGGGCCAGATCGTGATCGGTGGCGACGCCGACGCGGTCGACCGTGCGCTGGCGCTGCTGGCCGAGAAGGGCGTGCGCAAGGCGGTCAAGCTGGCCGTCAGCGTGCCCTCGCACACCCCGCTCATGCGCGAAGCCGCCAACCGCCTGGCCGAAGTGATGGCCGGCCTGTCCTGGCACGCGCCGCAGCTGCCGGTGGTGCAGAACGTCGACGCCCAGGTGCACAGCGGCATCGACGCGATCCGCACCGCGCTGGTCCAGCAGCTGTACCAGCCGGTACAGTGGACCGGGTGCGTGCAGGCGCTGGCTGCCCGTGGCGTCACCCGGATCGCCGAGTGCGGCCCGGGCAAGGTGCTGACCGGCCTGGTCAAGCGCATCGACAAGGCCATCGACGGCCGTTCGCTGGCCACGCCGGGCGACTTCGAAGCCGCCCGCGAGGCATGGTCGGCCTGATCCCCCCTGTTCCTGCCGACCGTACCGGTGGCCGCGGCAAGCGGCACGGGTGCGGCGGTCGCCCCAGCCTGAGGAAAACATCATGAGCAAGCCCCTGCAGGGTGAAATCGCACTGGTCACCGGCGCCAGCCGTGGCATCGGTGCCGCCATCGCCGATCTGCTGGCCGCCCAGGGCGCCACCGTCATCGGTACCGCCACCACTGAATCCGGCGCTGCCGCGATCGGCGAACGCCTGGCCGCCCACGGTGGTCACGGCCGCGCGCTGAACGTCACCGATGCCGCCGCGCTGGACAGCGTGCTCGATGGCATCGCCAAGGAATTCGGCCCGATCTCGATCCTGGTCAACAATGCCGGCATCACCCGCGACAACCTGCTCATGCGCATGAAGGACGAGGACTGGGCGTCGATCATCGACACCAACCTGACCAGCGTGTTCCGCACCAGCAAGGCGGTGATGCGCGGCATGATGAAGGCGCGCAAGGGCCGCATCATCAACATCGCATCGGTGGTGGGCGTGACCGGCAATGCCGGCCAGTCCAACTACGCCGCGGCCAAGGCGGGCATCATCGGCTTCAGCAAGTCGCTGGCCAAGGAAATCGGTTCGCGCGGCGTCACCGTCAATGTTGTCGCACCTGGCTTCATCGACACCGACATGACCAAGGCGTTGCCGGAAGAAGCGCGCACCGCGCTGATCAACGACATCGCCCTCGAACGCCTGGGGTCGCCGGAAGACATCGCCCATGCGGTGGCCTTCCTGGCCAGCCCGGCTGCCGGTTACATCACCGGCGAAACCCTCCATGTGAACGGCGGCATGTACATGCCGTAAGCAAGGGGCGCAGGGATTGCGCCGCAAGTGGTTGATCTGCGGAGGTTTTTGCTGCAATGCAAGGCCGCGCCGGTTTCCACTACACTATCCCACGGCCATCGCCTTTGATGGCGACCACTTTTGAACCACAACTCCATCTGGAGCGAGATCCCATGAGCACCATCGAAGAACGCGTCAAGAAAATCGTCGTCGAACAGCTTGGCGTCAAGGAAGAAGAAGTCACCAACAGCGCATCGTTCGTCGATGACCTGGGCGCTGACTCGCTGGACACCGTCGAGCTGGTGATGGCCCTGGAAGAAGAATTCGAGTGCGAGATCCCGGACGAAGAAGCCGAGAAGATCAGCACCGTGCAGGCCGCCATCGACTACATCAAGGCCCACGTCAAGGCCTGATGTCAGACGGCAGTGCGCGCGCGGGCCCACGCTCGCCGCGCACCGCACCCCATGGGGCCGCAGTTGCGGCCCCGTGTGTTTGAGCATCACACCGAAGCAAACCGAGTTGCCCGTTGAAATCAGCCGGGTCAGGAGAATCAGCAATGAAGCGTCGCGTCGTCGTAACCGGCCTGGGTATCGTCTCGCCGTTGGGCAATGATCTGGCCAGCAGCTGGGAAGGCATCACCCACGGTCGTTCGGGCATCGGTCCGCTGACCAACGTTGCGGATGCCTATCTGGATCGGTTCACCACCAAGATTGCCGGTGAGGTCAAGGGATTCGACATCACCGCCGACAATGAACTGTTCGGCAAGTTCCGGGTCAGCGGCAAGGATGCCAAGAAGATGGACCCGTTCATCCATTACGGCCTCGGTGCCTCGTTCATGGCCCTGCACGACTCGGGCCTGGAGATCACCGACGCCAATGCCGATCGCATCGGCGCCATCGTCGGCGCCGGCATCGGCGGCCTGCTCGGTATCGAAGAGCAGACCATCGAGTTCCACGAGGGCAAGAAGATCTCGCCCTTCTACGTGCCCAAGACCATCATCAACATGCTGCCGGGCCAGCTGAGCATCATCACCGGCCTGAAGGGCCCGTCGTTCTCGGCGGTGTCGGCCTGCGCGACCTCGAACCATTCGATCGGTACCGCGATGCGCATGATCCAGTACGGCGACGCCGACGTGATGGTGGTTGGCGGTGCCGAGCGTGGCTCGTCGCCGACCGCACTGGGCGGCTTCTGCGCGATGAAGGCCATGAGCACCCGCAACGATGCCCCGGAACAGGCCTCGCGCCCGTGGGACAAGGACCGTGACGGCTTCGTGCTGGGCGACGGCGCCGGCATCCTGATCCTGGAAGAGTACGAGCACGCCAAGGCACGTGGCGCGAAGATCTACTGCGAACTGGCCGGCTTCGGCGCCAGCTCCGACGCGTACCACATGACCGCACCGAGCGAGAACGGCGAAGGCGCCGCGCGCTGCATGGCCATGGCCATGAAGGACGCGGGCGTGAGCCCGGAACAGGTGGGCTACCTCAACGCGCACGGTACCTCCACGCCGCTGGGCGACCTGGGCGAGACCATGGCGATGAAGACCGCCTTCGGCGACCACGCCTACAAGATGATGGTCAGCTCCACCAAGTCGATGACCGGCCACCTGCTGGGTGCTGCCGGCGGCGTGGAAGCGATCTTCTCGGTGATGGCACTGCAGGACAACGTCATCCCGCCGACCATCAACCTGCAGCAGCCGGGCGAAGGCTGCGACCTGGACTACGTGCCCAACGAAGCACGCCAGGCCAAGGTCGACGTGGTGATGTCCAATGGCTTCGGCTTCGGCGGCACCAACGGCACGCTGGTCTTCAAGCGCGTCTGACCGAGTTGTAGCGTCGGGCCATGCTCGACGCCGCGTTCTACGGAGCCGCCGCAAGGCGGCTTCCGTGCATCTGAACCCCCGAACTGGCCGCCATGACCCACGCACCGCTGATCCACCCGCTGCCGCACCCGATCGATCTGCTGGCCCTGCAGCAGCATGACCCGGCGCGCTTTCCGCTGCTGATGGAATCCACTGCCTCGGGCACCGCGCAGGGCCGCTGGAGCCTGCTGCTGGCCGCGCAGGGCGATCGCCTGCGACTGGATGCGGATGGCCAGGTGCGCGACCAGCACGACGCGGTGCACGCCGGCAGCTTCCTGCAGGTGCTGGACCGTGCCTGGCAGCGCGAACGCCTGCCGCATGACGGCAGCCACAGCCTGCCGTTCCGCGGCGGCTGGGCGTTGATGCTCGATTACGAAGTGGCCAGCCAGATCGAACCGGTGCTGCCGGCGCGTGCGCGCGAGGACGGCCGCCCGACCGCGCTGGCGCTGCGCTGCCCGGCCGCGGTGCTGCACGACCACCACAACGATGCCAGCTTCGTCATCGCCGAGGCCGGCGAGCAGGCGTTGCTGGATGCGCTGGTGGCACTGGCCTCGGCCGCGCTGCCCGAAGCCGGGCAGGGCTGGCAGCCGCCGCAGGCGGTGGGCGAGGATGCGCCGCAGCGCTTCACCGACGGTGTGCGCCGGGTAATCGAGTACCTGCGTGCCGGCGATGTGTTCCAGGTGAACCTGTCGCGGCGCTGGAGCGCGCAGTTTGCCGCGCCGGTCAGCCCGCAGGCGCTGTACGCGCAGCTGCGCCGCGCCAACCCGGCACCGTTCGCCGGCCTGTTCAGCGCGCACGGCCGCCATGTGGTCAGTTCCTCGCCGGAGCGGCTGGTGTCGGTGCATGCCGGCCAAGCGCAGACCCGTCCGATTGCCGGCACGCGTCCGCGCTTCGAGGGGGACGATGATGCCGCGCGCATCCAGGAGCTGGTCGGCCACCCCAAGGAGCGCGCCGAGCACGTGATGCTGATCGACCTGGAGCGCAACGACCTGGGCCGCATCTGCATGCCCGGTACCGTGGTGGTCGACGAGCTGATGACCGTGGAGAGCTACGCGCACGTGCACCACATCGTCAGCAACGTCAGCGGCCACCTGCGCCCGGAGGTCACCCCCGGCGAGGTGATCGCCGCGACCTTCCCGGGCGGCACCATCACCGGCTGCCCCAAGGTGCGCTGCATGCAGATCATCAGCGAGCTGGAGCAGGTGCCGCGCGGCGCCTACACCGGCGCGTTCGGCTGGCTGAACCGCGATGGCGACCTGGACCTGAACATCCTGATCCGCACCGCCGAAGTGGATGGCCACCAGGTCAGCTTCCGCACCGGCGCCGGCATCGTGGTCGATTCGGACCCGGACAAGGAACTGGACGAGACCCGCGCCAAGGCCCGCGGCCTGCTGCGCGCGCTCGGCCAGCAGGGCTGATCCGGTCGGGGTCGGATCCCTTGCGCACCGCGCGAGGGCTCTGACCCCCGCAGTCATGCCGCCGGGCGTTCATCCACGCATGGCGTGGATCTACTGATCGACCGTTGGTCGGCACGCAGGCGCCACCCCGGTCATGACCCCAATCCATCGGCACGGTATCCTGCACGACGGAATCGAGTTCAGAGGTAGTCCATGGCGCGAGCCAAGCGCGGGTGTCTGTTCGTGGTAACGCTGGTGGTGGTGCTGGCCGCCGTCGTGGCCGGCGCGGGCGCGTGGTTCTTCTACCAGCAGACCCGCTTCGCCGACGCCCCGATCACCCCGACCGCCGAGAGCGTGGTCATCGCCAGCGGCGATGGCATGAACAGCGTGCTGCGCAAGCTGCGCGATGCCGGCGTGGACGAGGGCCAGGACACCCAGTGGCAGCTGTTGGCGCGCCAGCTCGATGCGGCCGGCAAGCTGAAGGTGGGCGAGTACGCGCTCGGTGGCGAGCTGACCCCGCGCGAGCTGTTGCTGCGCATGCGCGCCGGCAAGGTGCTGCAGCACCGCGTCACCATTGTCGAGGGCTGGAACATCCGCCAGCTGCGTGCCGCACTCAAGCGCGCCGAGCCGCTGCTGCACACCACCGACAACCTGGATGACGCCGCGTTGATGCAGCGCCTTGGCTTCGGTGGCCAGCACCCGGAAGGCCGCTTCCTGCCGGAGACCTACGTTTACCAGCGCGGCGACAGTGATCTGGACGTGCTCAAGCGCGCCCACGCCGCAATGGAAAAGGCGCTGGACGAAGCCTGGGAAAGCCGCGCGCCGGACCTGCCGATCAACACGCCCTACGAACTGCTGACGCTGGCGTCGATCATCGAGAAGGAAACCGCGCTGGCCAGCGAGCGCCCGCAGATCGCCGGCGTGTTCATGCGCCGCCTGAAGATCGGCATGCGCCTGCAGACCGACCCGACCGTGATCTACGGCATCGGTGCCGCATATGACGGCAACATCCGCCGCCGCGACCTGACCACCGATACGCCATACAACACCTATACCCGTGCGGGCCTGACCCCGACCCCGATCGCCATGCCCAGTCGCGACGCGCTGATGGCCGCGGCGCAGCCGGCCGCCGGTGATGCGCTGTACTTCGTCGCCGTGGGCGACGGCAGCGGCGCGCACGTGTTCTCGCCCAGCCTGGACCAGCACAACGCCGCCGTAGCCCGCTACCTGCAGCAGCTGCGCCAGCAACGTACCCAGGAGACCCCGGCGCAATGAGTCCCGCGCTGCTTCGCCACCCGCGTTTCGTCAGCCTGGAAGGCGGCGAGGGCGCAGGCAAGACCACCGCCATCAATGCCATCCGTGACTGCCTGCGCCGCCACGGCCACGAGGTGGTGCTGACCCGCGAGCCGGGCGGTACGCCACTGGCCGAGCGCATCCGCGGCCTGCTGCTGAAGCCCGATGCCGAGATCGCTGCCGAACCGCTCAGCGCCGAAGCCGAGCTGCTGCTGGTGTTCGCCGCACGCGCCCAGCATGTGCGCCAGGTGATCCGGCCGGCGCTGCAGCGCGGTGCCTACGTGCTGAGCGACCGCTTCACCGATTCCAGCTACGCCTACCAGGGCGGTGGCCGTGGCTTGGACCCGCAGTGGATTGCCGACCTGGAGCGCCGCGCGGTCGGCCTGCTGCCGGGCCTGACCCTGCTGCTGGACGTGGACGTGGCCGTGGGCCGCGCCCGTGCCAACGGCCGCGACCTGTGGCCGGACCGCATCGAGAGCGAGCAGGACGATTTCTTCCAGCGCGTGCGCGCCGTGTTCCGCAGCCGCGCACAGCAGGACCCGCAGCGCTTCGCGCTGATCGACGCCGGCCAGGTGCAGGAACGCGTGGCCGCCAATGTGGTCGCACGTGTCGAGCGTTGGCTGCAGGACGGGGAGGGCGCATGAGCACGTTTTCGCCGTGGCAGCAGCGCGCGTTCGACCAGACCGTGGCCGCGCTCGACGCCGGTCGCCTCGGTCATGGCCTGCTGATCTGCGGCCCGGCCGGGCTGGGCAAGCGCGAGGTGGCGCTGGCGCTGGCCGACCACGTGCTGGCGCAGGGTGATGCAACGCACGCCACGCGCACGCGCCAGCTGATCGCCGCCGGCACCCATCCGGACCTGCAGCTGGTCAGCTTCATTCCGAACAAGAGCGGCGACAAGCTGCGTACCGAGATCGTCATCGAGCAGGTGCGCGAGATCACCGACAAGCTGGCGCTGACCCCGCAGTACGGCGTGGCGCAGGTGGTGATCGTCGATCCGGCCGATGCGATCAACCGCTCGGCGGCCAATGCGCTGCTGAAGACCCTGGAAGAGCCGCAGCCCGGCCGCTACCTGTGGCTGATCAGCAGCGACCCGGCACGCCTGCCGCAGACCATCCGCAGCCGTTGCCAGCGACTGGAATTCAAGCTGCCGCCGCAGCACGAAGCACTGGCCTGGCTGCAGCAGCTGGGCCACAGTGAAGCATCGGCGCGCGAAGCGCTGGAGGCCGCCCGCGGCCATCCCGGCCAGGCCGACAACTGGCTGCGCGAAGACGGCCTGAGCCTGCGCCGCGAAGTCGGTCGAGATCTGGAACAGCTGGCCGCCGGCAAGACCGGCGCGGTGGAGCTGGCGCAGAAGTGGTGTGGTGATGACAACGCGGCGCTGCGCCTGCGCTTCGCTGCCGACCTGGCGCTGGCCCAGGCCAGCACCGATGCCTTGACCACGCCGGAGCGATTGCACAAGCTTGCAGCCTGGTTCGATGCGGCCAACCGCACCCGCGACCTGCTGCGCACCACGGTGCGTGCAGACCTTGCGGTGGTCGAGTTGCTGCTGGCCTGGAACAAGGTGAACGAGCGGCCTGCCGCAAGGGGAAATCGATGAGTGCCAGCAACGCCCGCCAGGGCATCCTGTCCCTGGCTGTGAAGGACAAAGCCGCGCTGTACAGCGCGTACATGCCGTTCGTGAAGAATGGCGGCATCTTCGTGCCCACGCCCAAGCGCTACTTCCTGGGCGACGAGGTGTTCCTGCTGCTGACGCTGCCCGATTCCAGCGAGCGCCTGCCGGTGGCCGGCAAGGTGATCTGGGTGACCCCGGCCGGCGCGCAGGGCAACCGCACCGCCGGCATCGGCGTGCAGCTGGCCGACGGTGCCGAAGGCGAGGGCGTGCGCCACAAGATCGAGACCCTGCTGGCCGGGCTGACCGGTTCGGACAAACCGACCCATACGATGTGATTCCGGTAGCGTCGGGTCATGCCCGGCTGCGTGCCCCGAAATGCCCGTGAACACGACTGTGAAAAACTGTTGACGGCCTCTGAAAAGCCCCTATAATGAGCGGCTCAGCAACACACCGGGCGGTTAGCTCAGCGGTAGAGCATTGCCTTCACACGGCAAGGGTCACAGGTTCGATCCCTGTACCGCCCACCAAATAGTAGACCTGACTTTTCAGGTGTTATGAAGAAGCCGGCTTTCAGCCGGCTTTTTCGTATGCGCAGAGTAAGTGCATGGAGGTCGTGTCGGCTCCAAGTAACCGGTGACTCGCCGTCAGATGGATATGGGACTCTACTAGCTTACCCTGGCCCGCTTTGACTTTTTCCCTAGCGAAAAGGCTTGTGCGTACATAGTCAAGCAGGTCTCTGCGTTCGATTACCCGCTCCACTATCACCTGTACGCTTTCGTACTCGAAACCCTTCGTGAACTCCACTATCCGTATCCTTGCAAGTCGATGGTCGAAGTTCGAGGACGTCTGGATGACCGATTTTAGGTTCAGCGCTTTTCGATTCTCATTCGATTGTTGAGCGCAGCCCGACTTCAGAGGCCGATCATCGCCGATTGCGATACCGTCGTCGCTTTACTAGCTCAAATGCAGATATGGCAGCAAAGAAAACTGCATACGCCGCCCACAATCTGAATGATGCGCGAAAGGGATGTGGATTTCCTGATTGAATCGCAATGAAGTAGAGGGCGCCAAGAACGAGAATGCCCCCGGCTTGGTATGCGAGAAAGCCACGTAGTACTGGATTCACTTCTTCTTCTCCATCGTCTTTTGTGCCGCATCTACGGCGGCTCCGGCGGTGCTCTGCCCTAGCTGTGATGCTCCCGCTTGTGTGATCGACTGACGAGGAATTGCGACTCCTGTTGATGCGGTGGTGGAGGCGATGTTCGGGGCGCCGGGAGATGCGGAGCTGCTCAGCCTATTCAGAGCGCCTTTGGCGGCTGGTCCCGCGAAGTCGCCTGCTGCAGCTGCAACACCGGAACCTGCCAGACCACCAACAGCGCCTCCGGTCGCTGCCGTGAGCACTCCACCAGCGGAAATCGGCTCTCCCTTGAGGGCGCTCTCTGCGGCGGCACCGGCGCCGCCAGTGACGAAATTCGCCGCTGCTTGAATGGCAACGGCTCGGCCGACAGAAATCACTCCAGACTCCACGGCTGCGACAGCGATACCGCCCACGCCGCCTGAGACCGAACCCACCCCTGCTGCTATCAATGCCTGCGTCTGATCGATTGGTTTATCCGGATTCATCAGCTTCTGGATGGCAATATTGGACAGGCCCCCCGCTATCGCGCCATAGATGAATGGCAGGGCTGGATTTCGCCCATCTGGATCAGTGAATTTGTACGGATTCCCGTTGGCATACCGATAGCGATTGAACTGGCCTACAGGCTGGTCATACGCTGAGACCGGGTCCACTGAGAGGAAGACTCCCAGCTCCGGATCCATGTATCGCTGTTGCATGTAGCTCAAGCCCGTAGTCGAGTCGCTCACATGCCCTGTGTATCCGGGTCCGTCGGTGACCTGTCCTCCTACCAGGGTCCCATAGGGCTCGTAGTCATAACGCTTTATCACGTTGCCGTTGGCGTCGCTCTCAGCAACAAGGGAGCCAAGGGCGTCGGTATGAATGTAGGTAACCGTCTCCGGACCTGCAGCGTTCGCGGATGGAGGCAGGCCAAGCCCAATTGGCAGCGCAATGTGTAGCCAAGTACTTGCTGCAACCAGTGTTCGGAGACGAACTCCAACCCTTGATGCGCAGGCGGATTCATCGCCCGCGTTCCTTTTGAATGTATGCATCCTTTCTTTCCCCGAAAGCGCTGTCCAAGATGACTTGACTAGGCAGTATGACCGTGGCGTTCGTGCACCGATCCGAGTGGATCATATACCGCAATGGCCGCCTTCGCTGGGTAGAAGAGCCGCGTCCATCCCTGTGCCACCTACCATGTTGCAGAACAAAAAGGGCCTCCAGCAATGGGCCATCTTTGCTGCGCGTGCATCAGCCAGGTCTTCCTGCCGCGAATCCCATGGCATGGCCTAGCCCATCCTGTGCAGCGCGCGCGATCTGGCGTGCGGCAACGATCAATCCGTCCCGATGGAAGTCACCGAGTTGATCCTGCGGATCGCCATCCAGGCGCGCACGTTCGGCGGCATGCAGTAGATCCAGTACGGCATTCAAAGCGGCCAGCGAGCGGTCGAGCGAGCCGAAGCCTGTGGCGCTGAGTGTCTGCGGGGTACATGCGCGCCCGGCTTGGTCATCACCGGCGCGGATGGCATCGAGGCAGGAAAGGAACGTTGGGCGCGAAGGCGGCAGCAGTCGCTCCGCTAGAGCGCATTCGATCTCACGCGCAAGGTCTTCGGGCACGTCGGCTGCGACGTCGCCGATAAGCGCGTGCAGGCGGGGATGGATGGCGGTTCGGTTGGTCATGGCGAAACCCTCACTGGCGTAGGGCCACCTTCTGGAGTGAAGGTGGCGGACGGTGCGGGTTGGCGTGCCAAGGCAAACAAGCTTCAAGGGAGAAGAACGCCTGGCGGATCTTGCGATCCCCACGCACCGCCCGCCATTGAGGGCAGTCGGTGCATTCTCTCAACTGCGATTTCTCTCGCAGTCCTTGAAGCCTGTTCGTTTATTCGAGACGCCAATCCCGGCCAAGGCGTCTTGCCTCGGCGCGGCGATCTTCAAGCCGGGCCATCACATCAGTCTGTAAGGAAAGTTCTCAACTGGCCCTAGGCAGGCCAGACGTTTTCCGATGTGTGCCGTCGGACACCTGCGAGTAGTGCGGCCCATCACTGATGGCGCACATCGCCGCCCCTGCCGACCGTGCACGAGACGACTCCAGAGCGGCGCCGCCACGGCAATCGCGTCACCCTGCGCGGCGAGGCGGGACCATGCCACGCATGGAGCCAGAGGGTTCCATCCCTGCGCTGTCCCGCCGCCCCGGGCAGGCGTAGTCTCAGCCCGTTGCCGTGCCCATCCACTCTGGAGTGCCACCATGCCGCTCGCCCGCATCGATCTTCGCAAAGGTAAATCCGCCGACTACCTGCAACGCGTCGGCGAAACCATCTACCAGGCCATGCGCGCGGTGGGGGTGCCGGAAAATGATCGCTTCCAGATCTTCCAGGAACACGCGCCCGGCACGCTGATCCACGACCCCGGCTACCTGGGCGTGGATCGCACCGACGACTTCATCTGCATCCAGATCACCTGGAACGAAGGGCGCACGCTGGAGCAGAAGAAGGCGTTGTACCTGGGCATTGCCGATGGCCTGCATGCGGCGGTGGGTATCCGCCGCGAGGATGTGTTCATCAACCTGGTGGAGGTGAAGAAGGAGAACTGGTCGTTTGGCAATGGGCAGGCGCAGTACGTGAGTTGATGCGGGAACGGTGCCTGCGCCTCACGCGGTTTGGTCAGGCCATGCGCGGCGACGCCTGCTGTTGTGCCTGTTGCTCGTCCTGCGCCAGCCGGCTTGCGTCGCGGGATTGCTGCTGCACGTTGACCTGCTGATACAGCGTGTCCGCGTCGCCCTGCTGCGTATCGAGCAGGGACAGGCGCTGGCGATTGGCGGCAGGGTCCGGCGAGGCGGTGTCGCCGCTGCGATGCAGGAATACGTAGCCGGGTGCCTCGGCGGTGCTGTTTGAACTGAATGCCACCTGCAGCGTGTCCTTTTCGCTGAAGCCGGCCTGCACCGCCGCGTGGGTCAGATGGCCGGCCAGTCGTTCGTGCTCCTGTCCGGGGGGCAGTCCCTGCTGTTCGCTGGCCTGGGCGAGTGCGGTACGCACTTTCTGGTCCAAGGCATGAAGGCTGTGCCCCGGTGCGCGCGCGTCCGCAGCCAGACGCTCGCCCAAGGGGCCATCAATACCATCGGTTTCGCTGAGCAGACGCTGCTTCAAGCTGCGCTCGGGCAGGGGATGGGTGGTGGTGCGGTTGAGTTCGCTGTTGGGGAAGGGCGGTTCAATGCTGTCCACGCCATGGATGTTGCGCAGGGGGCGATAACCGTCCTTGCCCTGTGACGGGACGCCCAGCGGAATGCGGACGTCTGGCAGCAATTGGCCGACGGGGCCGCCGATGCTGTTCACGTCCAGGCTGTGCTTGCGCTGGATGCCGGCATGATTCAATGCGTCCCAGGTGAAGTCCACGCAGTTGTGACGCACGTCGGCGTAGTGCTTGCTGAAGCCGTGCGCCACTGGATCGTCGCCGAACGCCTTGAGCTTGTTGTACTGGGCTTCGGTGATTTCGATGGTACGGACATGGGCGGGGTCCTTATAGACTTTCACGTCGTCTCTGACGATGCGCCCGGGACCATTCATGCTGCCATGCTCGACGGGTGCGAAGCCGAAACTCTGCGCCGCTTTACCTGGAGCGTGCAGAACGTAGAACATGTGGCCAGGCCCGGAAGTATCAGGAGTGCCATCGGGCGTCAGCTGCTGCTTTCCCGAATCGGGATCGAGCAGTGGGGTGCCGGGTGCGGCAATGACAATGTCCAGGCTGTAGCGGGGCTTGTTCATGGAAACTCCTTCGTTCCTTCGAATGAATGGTGTCACTTCCCTGCAGGACGCGAGGCGTGGACGACTAGCCTTGCCGAATAGTCTTGCAGTCCTGATATGGCATGGACCGTTTGAATCTGCAGCCGGTATCTGCTGTCGAGCTCCAGCGGCAGCGCTGTCACGTTCAGGAGGTAGCTGCCGTCGCTGCCTGATGCGAGCGAGGCATAGCGCCAGCTCTCAGAGTGGTGCCATGAGGGGAGCGGCTCAACACCGTTGCGCGCGCGTGCCTGATAGCTGTCCTGTGTTGCAATCTCCTGCCAGGTAGTACCTTCCCGACGCTGCAGGGATACTTCGAATGGGATGTTGATACTTGCTATATCGGGCGTGCCCGTTGTAGCTGGACTTCGCCGCTGCAGTTCCAGTTCCACCGCATAAGTGCGGTAGCTGGCAAAATTGCGCGCCGTGGTTTCGAACTCGAACTGCACCTGCTGGCCCGGCGTGTCCACGGCGATGGGCTGTGAGAGTTCCAGCGGCTCTGGCGGTGGGGGCGGCCCCTTGTCGGCACAGGCGGCAAGCAACGCGGTCAGGCCGAGCAGGCTGATGCGCAGCCGGTGTGTGATGCGAGTGGTCATGCGGATCCCTCTGGCTCCTTGCCGTGGCCATCTGAACCCTAACGTTGGCGAGGCGGGGCCTGCAAGCGTAGGGACCGCGGTGCGGTGCATTCACATGTCGCCGCTGGAGGCGAGCCCCTGCGTCACCGTGTCGCAGGGGCCAAACCCTGAACGGGGTCCAAGGTTGGCTATGGCCCCGTAGAATGGCGGCGTGCGCCATTCTGTTCTCCACCGCCGGTTCCAGGCCCTGGCATGGCTTGCCATGCTGCTGGTGCTGCTCGCCCCGCTGGTGAGCCGCTGGCTGGCGCATGGTCACGTGGCTGCCGCTGCGCCGGTGGCGGCCATGGACCACGCAATGCACGCAGAGCACGCGCTGCACGCGATGGAAGGGCACCACGACCATCACGCAATGGCCATGCCGCACGGCGGGGCCACGAAGAAGCCGCCCGCCGATCCACATGCCGATCATGAGATGGGTGTGGACTGCGATTACTGCCTGATCGCTGCACGGCTGATCACCCTGCTGGTGGCGGCCGTGCTGCTGTTGGCGCCGATGGCACCGGTGTGCCGCGCACTGCGCGGCGCGGTGCGGGCGTTGCCGCAACGGATCAGCGGCACGTTGGGCGCGCGTGGGCCGCCGGCCTTGATGGCCGCCTGAGCCGCACGCGCGCTGCATTGAACGTTCTTCCATGAGGTTGCCGGCCACGGCCGGTGCCCGCACGCGCGTGTCTGTCCCTTTCTGATTGCTGCCCTGCCATTGCGGGGTGGCCTTGCATGCCGTGAAAAAATGAAAACGAACCCCAACTCCGCGCGCCTGCGCCGGGCGACGCTGCCTGTCCTGTGCGCGTTGCTCCTGCACACCGCCCCCGTACTTGCCGCTGACGCGGCTCCACCGACCACGCTGGATACCGTGCGGGTGGTCGATACCCGCAGCGGTGAACTGTCGTCCACCGCCAGCGCGGGCTCTGCGTTGGGCCTGAGCGTGCTGCAGACACCGGCCAGCCTGACGGTGATTTCGCGCGAGCAGCTGGAGCAACGCGGCGACAGCAACCTCAACGATGCGATCAGCCGGGCGGGTGCGATCAGTGCCATGCCGCATCCGGGCAATGGCCTGAGTGCGCTGTCCAGCCGCGGCTTCACCGACGGTGCCTCGGTGATGCGGCTGTACGATGGGCTGCGCCAGTACGGCGGCGTGGGCATCACGTTCCCGTTCGATACCTGGTCGATCGAGCGCATCGAAGTGCTGCGCGGCCCGGCCTCGGTCATCCATGGCGACGGGGCGATCGGCGGCGTGATCAACATCGTGCCGAAGAAGCCCACGCGCGGCGCCATCGAGAACCAGATCAGCATGACCGTGGGCAGCGAGGACACCGCGCGCCTGGGCTTCGGCAGTGGTGGCGCGCTGACGCCTGAGCTGGCCTATCGGGTTGATGTGAGCGGCAACTACAGCGGTGGCTGGGTTGATCGTGGACGCAACAGCGACGCGACATTCTCCGGTGCGTTGCTGTGGCAGCCACGTGCGGACCTGCAGCTGATGCTCACCCATGCGCAGGGCTACCAGCAACCGATGCGCTACTTCGGCACGCCGCTGGTCGAGGGCCGCCAGCTGGAGGCGCTGCGCCACCGCAACTACAACGTGGACGACAGCGAGATCCGCTTCCGCGACCGCTGGACCCAGCTCGACGCGCTGTGGACACCGAACGCGAACGTGGAATGGCGAACCCGCGTCTACCAGATCGACAGCCAGCGTGATTGGCGCAATGCCGAGGCCTATGTCTACAACCGCGCTACCGGCCTGATTGATCGCTCGGGCAATACCGAGATCACCCACAACCAGGACCAGACCGGACTGACCTCGACGCTGCGCGTGCTGGGCAATGTGGGCGGTTGGGCGAACAGCTTCGCGGTGGGCCTGGATGCCAACCGCGCGCACTTCAAGCACACCAACAACACCTATGCCGGCAGCTCGGGCCCGGTCGATCCGTTCGATCCTGTCCCGGGCCAGTTCGCCAGCGACGCGCCGAACCTGCCGCGCTACCGCAACCTTGCCGAGCAGTACGCGCTGTTCGTGGAAGACCGGCTGGCGCTGAGCGAGCGCTGGTCGGTGCTGGGTGGCCTGCGCCACGACCGCGCGCGCATCGATCGCACCGATCTGATCAGTGGCCAGAATGCGTTCTCGAAGACCTACAGCAGCACAGGCTGGCGTGCGGGTACGGTACTCGCGCTGCAGCCGACGCTGAGCCTGTATGCGCAGTATTCGCAGGCGGCGGACCCGGTCAGTGGCCTGCTGATGATCAGCCCGGCCAACGGCGCCTTTGACCTGGCCAAGGGCCGGCAGATCGAGGTTGGCCTGAAGCAGGCCTTCGACGGTGGCGAGTGGACGCTGGCGGCGTATCGCATCCGCAAGACCGGGCTGCTCAGCCGCGATCCGCTGGTGCCGGATCGCCGGGTGCAGGTGGGCGCGCAGACCTCGCGCGGTATTGAAGCGTCGTTGAACTGGAACTTCGCGCCGCGCTGGTCGCTCGATGCCAACGCGACGGTGCTGAAGGCCGAATTCGAGGACTTCCTGGAAACCACGGGTTCGCCGGCGGTGTTGGTGTCGCGCGACGGCAACGTGCCGCCGAACGTGGCCGAGCGCCTGGCCAGTATGTGGTTGAGCTGGCAGTTCGCGCCGGACTGGAGCGCGGCGGGTGGCGTTCGCTATGTCGGCAAGCGCTACGCCGATAATGCCAACACGCTGGAGTTGCCCGGTTACAGCACCACCGACCTCGCCCTGACCTGGCAGGCGGCACCGCACACGCGGCTGTCCGCGCGATTGTTCAACGTGTTCGACAAGGGGTACTACGCCACCGCGTACTACACCAGTACGCAGTGGTTGCTGGGTGCGGACCGGCGCGTCGAATTCACCGTCGACCATCGCTTCTGAGGGCGCTGGCGATGACGATGCGTTCCACCGCCAAGCGCTGGACCTACCTGGTGCATCGCTGGCTGGGCATCGGCGGATGCCTGCTGATGCTGCTGTGGTTCGTCAGCGGCATGGTGATGCTGTTCATTGGTTACCCGAAGCTGACGCCCGGCGAGCGGCTGGCGGCGTTGCCGGTGCTGGGTGAGGCCCGCGACCTGCAGGGGCTGTCGGTACTGCCTGCCGCCGTGCAGGCCGAGCCGGAGGCTGTGGCATTGACCACGCTGCGTGGCGAGCCGGCGTATGTGGTGCGCAGTGGCAGCAACGTGGGCGCCTGGTCTGCCGTGACCGGCCAGGCGCTGCTGCCGGTGTCGGCACAGCGCGCCGAAGCATCCGCTGCGCAGTTCGCGGGCGGCCAGGCCTTCGTGGGTGCGATGCGCGTGAATGAGGATCGTTGGACGCATTCGCGTGCACTGGACGCGCATCGGCCGCTGTATCGGGTGGAGGTGGGCGGCGCGCAGCCGGGCGACCTGTATGTGTCCTCGCGTACCGGTGAAGTGGTGCTGGACGCTCCGCATGTGCAGCAGCGCTGGAACTATGTGGGCGCCTGGCTGCACTGGCTGTACTTCCTGCGCATGCAGTCGGTCGACCCGGTGTGGACGTGGGTGGTGATCGTGCTGTCCGCACTGTGTACGGTGGCGGCGATCAGCGGCATCGTGGTGGGCGTATGGCGCTGGCGTTTCCGTGGGCACTATCGTTCCGGTGCGAAGACGCCGTACGTGGAGTCGTGGATGCGCTGGCACCATCTGATCGGATTGTGTGCTGCGGCCTTCGTGTTCACCTGGATTTTCAGCGGCCTGATGTCGATGAATCCGCTGCAGGTGTTCAGCAGCCCGGCGGATGCGACGAATGCCGAGCGTTATCGCGGTGCGGTGGTGGCGCTGGATGATGCGCTGGCCCAGCCGCAGGCGTTGCTGGCCTCCGCGGCACGGGCGGGGTTTGCGCCGGTGGAGATCCAGTGGCGGCGTATCGATGGCCAGCTGTTTGCGGTGCTGCTGGACGGGCAGGGCGGTACGCGCATCGTCTCGCGCGTAGATGGGCAGCTGCAGCTTGCGAAGCAACTGCCGGTGGCGTGGCTGCAGCAGCGTGCACCGGTCTTGGGCACCGCACCGCTGCGTGCATTCACGATCCTGCATACACCGGATGCCTGGTTCTATCCCCGCGCGCCTGAGGCGATGAACGGTGCGGCGGTGCGGCGCTTCCCGGTGGCGGTGGCCGACTTCGGCGATGAACACGCCACGCGGGTGTACATCGATCTGGCCACCGGCGATCCGTTGCTGATCCTGGGCCATCGCGAACGCGTCGGCCGCTGGCTGTTCTACTTCCTGCACAGCTGGGACCTGCCGGGCATGCTACGGCAGGAGAACACGCGGCTGGGCGTGCTGTTGCTGCTGAGCGTCGCGGGTACGGGGCTGTGCGCGACTGGCGTGGTGATCGGCTACCGTCGCCTGCGGATGAAATTCGGCCGGCCGCGCCAGCGAAGGGGATGATGGCGGCCGGTCTCGCGTGGTGATACGCCCGTGCGTGATGATCGTTGCCACAGTCATTGTCATCCGCCTTCGCTATGATGGGTCGATCTGAAGTGGGTACGCATATGGAAGTACGACTCACGCGCGAGCAGGTACTCGCGCTTGCGCCGGATGCGGCGTCGGCCAAGGCCGGCGGCGGCCTGGCCATCGATGGCAAATGGGGCCTGCTGGGTGCCGATGACGAGGCGCTGTGGGGCGAATGCCAGGGCAGCGGTTCCAAGCCCTACCAGACCCAGGTGGACCTGGCCGCGCTGGTCAGCCGGTGTTCCTGCCCCAGCCGCAAATTTCCCTGCAAGCACGGGCTGGCCCTGCTGCTGTTGTATGCCGCCGGCAACCCGCGCTGCGTGCCACAGGCGCGACCGGCGTGGGTGGACGAATGGCTGAACGGACGCCGCGACCGCGCCGCGCGCAAGGAGGCTGCCGTGGAGGCGGCCGCTGTTGCGCCGCCCCCGGACCCGCAGGCGCAGGCTGCGGCTACCGCCAAGCGCGAGCAGGTGCGCTGGGGCCGCATCGAAGCCGGTGCAGCCGAGCTGCAGCGCTGGATTGCCGATCAGTTCCGCCAGGGCCTGGCCAACCTGCCCGCCGATTTCCACGCGCAGGGCCAGACCATGGTCGCGCGCATGATTGATGCGCAGGCGCCGGGGCTGGCCAGCCAGCTGGAGGCTGCGCTGGGCGAGGGCATACCGGGCCTGGCTGGCCTGGGCGAACTGGGCGCGCGGCTGGGGCTGCTGCAGCTGCTGACCCAGGCCGTGGCACGCCGTGCGCAGTACGAACCGGCGCGACTGGCCGACCTGCGCGCCGCGCTGGGCTGGCCGGTAGACCGCGAGGCGGTGCAGCGCGATGGCGAGGCGGTGCACGACCGCTGGCACGTGCAGGGGCAATGGCTGCTGGAACAGCCGGGCAACCTGGTCGAGCGCCGCGTCTGGCTGCATGGGCTGGACAGCGGGCGCAGTGCGCTGGTGCAGGATTTCAGCCACGGCGGTCGCGGCTGGCAGGAACAATGGCGCACTGGCAGCGTGCATGCGGCGCGGCTGCATTTCCATGCCGGCAGTGTGCCGCTGCGCGCTTTGGTGAGCGAATTCGAAGCGGCCCGCGCTGAAACCACCACGCCCCGCACCGATACCTTCGACGCGGCCTCGCAGGCGTACGCGCGCAACCCCTGGTTGCCGCAGGTGCCGATGCGCCTGCAGGACGTCCACATCGCCCATGACGGCACGCAGTGCTGGCTGCAGCATGCCGAAGGCGCGCTGCCGCTGCAGCTGCCGGGCCTGCAGGCGTGGGCGTTGATGGCGTTTGCCGGTGGTCATCCGGTGTGCGTGATGGGTGAGTGGGACGGCCAGGTGCTGTTGCCACTGTCGGCATGGAATGCGCGCGACGAGCGCTGGGAAAGGAGTGCCGCATGAACCAGGCCTGGTTGAAGCCGGCGTTGCTGGGCATTGACCGCCCGCAGGTGATTGCCGTGGGTGGCGCGCTGGATGTGCTGCTGCAGGCGGTGGCCGATGCGGACGAACCGGCATTGGCCTACAGCCGCCAAGTGGGCGTGCTCGCCGCCTGCGAGCGCGCCGCCGTGCGCACGGCCGCAGCGGTGAGCGTGCCGCCACCAGTGGCGGATGACCCACTGCAGTTGGCGGCCGACCACCCGTGGGTTGCGTTGCTGGCCACGGTGTTCCAGCCCGGCCAGTTCTCGCCTTGGGGCAAGCGGCTGCGGCTGCAGGCCTGCGCGCAGCTGGCCGCACACGGCCGGCACCTGCCGGTGGCGGTGCTGCCACAGGCGCTGGAGGCAGGCGCGCGCCTGGCCGTGCTGCGCGAGGCGCTGCGTGCGGTGCTGGGGGTGCGCGGTTACTGGCTGGCGGCCTGCAATCCGGAGTGGCGCTATGCGTCTGCACCGCTGGAAGCGCAGGCCAGCGCGGAGGAGGTCGAGCAGGTCTGGAAAGAGGGCACCAGCGAGGCACGCCTGGCCGTGTTCCAGCAGCAGCGCCTGGAGGATGTAGCGGCGGCGCGTACGCGGTTGCAGGACAGCCTGAAGGAACTGCCCGCACGCGAGCGTGCCGCGTTCGTGGCCGCGCTGCAGGCGGGCCTGGGCGCGGACGATGCGCCGCTGTTGCAGGCCTTGTTGAAGGACCGCAGCCGCGAGGTGCGCGCGCTGGCCGGGCCGATGCTGGCGCGACTGCCCGACTCGGCGCACGCGGCATACCTGCAGGCGCAGATGGCGGCGTTGCTGCAGCAGTCGCGCAGCGGCCTGCTGCGTCGCCTGGCGTGGACGCTGGAGGCGCCGGCCACGCTTGACCCGGGCTGGGCCGAAGCGGCGATCGACGGCAAGCGGCCCAACGGCGAAGTGCTGGGCGAGCGGGCCTGGTGGCTGTACCAGCTGGCGCGCCAGCTGCCGCTGGCCTGGTGGTGCCGGACGCTGGAAAAGCCGGCCGCCGAGGTCGTGGCCTGGGCGCGCGAGGGCGACTGGTACCAGGCGTTGCTGCGCGCGTGGCTGGAGCGCGTGGATGCCAGCGAACCGGAGTGGGTGGAAGCGCTGGTCGCGCTGAAGGAAACCCATGCGCGCAAGAGCGAGCTGCTGGCGTTGCTGCCTGCGGCGCAGCGCGAGCGGTACTGGCCGGCCAAGCTGCAGGACCTGATCGCACAGGGCCTGCTCGATGATGTGCTGGACAGCACCGGCGCGGCGCAGTCGTTGAGTGCGGCCTATTCGCAGGCGCTGGCCCCCAGCGTGGGCGCACTGTTCGGCGATGAACGCCTGCGCTACGACTACCTGCTGCGCGACCGCCTGCTGGAACTGCTGGCGGTGCTGCATCCGTCCACGCTGGCCGGCGTGCAGATCGCCGAGCCGCCGGCCACGGCCACCGACGCGATGCTGCACTGCGCGCAACAGGCGCGTGCGCTGCTGGCCCTGCGCCAGGCCCTGTATTCCCCCTTCTGATCGAACCCCTTACACACGGAGCCACCATGACCACTGCCGTCCTGCGCCAGCACGCCGAACACCAATACGCCGAGGAACTGGAGGAGCTGCGCCGCCAGGACAACCGCCAGCGCCCGGCCAACTGGACGATGTCGCCGTGGGCGGTCGTCACCTATCTGGTGGGTGGCACGCTGGACAACGGCTTCGTGGTCAGCCCCAAGTACATCGGTGACCGCCGGCTGATGGAAATCGCCGTGGCCACCATCGCCACCGACCGCGCGCTGCTGCTGTTCGGCGTGCCGGGCACGGCCAAATCCTGGGTGTCCGAGCACATGACTGCGGCCATCAGCGGTGATTCGACCCTGCTGGTGCAGGGCACCGCCGGCACCAGCGAAGAGCAGATCCGCTACGGCTGGAACTATGCGCAGCTGCTGGCCAACGGCCCCAGCGAAAAGGCCCTGGTGCCCAGCCCGATGATGAACGCGATGCGCCTGGGCAAGATCGCCCGCATCGAGGAACTCACCCGCATTCCTGCCGACGTGCAGGATGCGCTGATCACCGTGCTTTCGGAAAAGACCCTGCCGGTGCCCGAGCTGGGCAGCGAAGTGCAGGCCGTGCGCGGCTTCAGCGTGATCGCCACGGCCAACAACCGCGACAAGGGCGTCAACGAGCTGTCGAGCGCACTCAAGCGCCGCTTCAACACGGTCATCCTGCCGGTGCCGTCCAGCGAGGAAGACGAAGTGGCCATCGTGCTCAAGCGCGTGGGTGAACTGGGTACGGCGCTGGACCTGCCGGCCGAGCCGCCGGCGCTGCAGGAAGTGGCGCGCGTGGTGCGTATCTTCCGCGAGCTGCGCAACGGCGTCACCGAGGATGGCAAGTCGAAGCTGAAGAGCCCGACCGCTACGCTGTCCACCGCCGAGGCCATCTCGGTCATCAACAATGGCATGGCGCTGGCCGGCCACTTCGGCGATGGCGTGCTGCGCCCGGCGGACATGGCCGCTGGCATGATCGGCGCCATCGTCAAGGACCCGGTGCAGGACGCGCTGGTGTGGAAGGAATACCTGGAGACGGTGGTGAAGGAACGCAGTGAGTGGAAGGATCTGTACCGCGCCTTCCGCGAACACGCCTGAGCAGGCCCGCGCCGATGAGTGAAGGGACTTCCCTGTTCGGCATCCGTCACCACGGCCCGGGCTGCGCGCGCAGCCTGCTGGCCGCGCTGGACGCGTTGCAGCCGGACTGCGTGCTGATCGAGGGTCCGGCCGGTACCGAGGACCTGTTGCCGCACGTGCTGGATGCGGCCATGCAGCCCCCCGTGGCCCTGCTGTCCTACAGCGTGGACGACCCGCAGCTGGCGGTGTTCCATCCGTACGCGCTGTACTCGCCGGAATGGCAGGCCCTGCAATGGGCCGCGCGCAATGCGGTCGAGGTGCGCTTCATGGACGTGCCACCGGCGTTGTCGCTGGAGTGGCTGGAGCAGGCGCGGCCGGCGCCGCCGCAGGACGAGGATGCCGAGGATGCCGAGGCAGACGATGCTGCTGAGGCCGCCGCCGAAGAGGCCGCCGAGGAGCGCCCGGCCGATCCGCTGGACTGGCTGGCACGGGTCGCCGGCCACGCCGATGGCGAGGCCTGGTGGAACCACATGGTGGAGGAACGCGGCGATGGCCAGGGGCTGTTCGAGGCGATTGCCGAAGCGATGACCGCGCTGCGCGAACACACCCTGGATTATCCCGGCCGCCGCGGCGAGCAGGAAGCGATGCGCGAGGCGCACATGCGCACGGCACTGCGCGCGGCAAGCAAGAACTTCAGCCGCGTGGCCGTGGTCTGCGGCGCGTGGCACGTGCCGGCGCTGCAGCCGGCGGCGCTGCGCGCCAACAGTGCGGCTGCCGACAACCGCCTGCTGAAGGGCCAGAGCCGGCGCAAAACGCAGAGCACGTGGGTGCCGTGGACCTACCGCCACCTGAGCGCAGGCAGCGGCTACGGCGCCGGTGTCGATGCACCGGGCTGGTACGACCACCTGTGGCGCAATGCCGGGGTGCATGGCCAGCGTGCGGTGGGCTGGTATGCGCGGGTGGGCCGCCTGCTGCGCGAACACGGCCTGGACTGTTCGTCCGCGCATCTGATCGAGGCGACACGCCTGGCCGATACCCTGGCGGCCCTGCGCGGGCGCCCGGCGCCTGGCCTTGAGGAGATCGGCGAGGCCAGCCGCAGCATCATCTGCAATGGCGACGATGCGCCGATGCAGTTGATCCGCGAGCAGCTGCTGATTGGCAATGCGCTGGGCCAGGTGCCTGACGGCGTGCCGGTGGTACCGCTGCAGCGTGACCTGGAAGCGCAGCAGAAGCGCCTGCGGCTGAAGCCCGAGGCACTGGAAAAGACCCTCGACCTGGACCTGCGCAAGGACAACGATCTGGCCCGCAGCCACCTGCTGCACCGCCTGCGCCTACTGGGCATTGAATGGGGCCGGTTGGCGCGCTCCGGCCACGCTGCACGTGGCACCTTCCACGAACTCTGGCAGCTGGCCTGGCAGCCGCATTTCCTGGTGGCGCTGGTGGAAGCCAGCCGCCATGGACAGACGCTGGTGGATGCGGCGTCGAACCTGGCGGTCAGCCAGGCACGCGCAGCGGCTGACCTGCCGGCGTTGTCCGAGCTGGTCGACCAGGTGCTGCTGGCCGATCTGCCGCAGGCCGTGCAGGCCATTGCGGCCGAACTGGAAGCGCGCGCGGCCACCGATGCCGATCCGCTGGCCCTGCTTGGCGCGCTGCCGCCGCTGGCCAACATCCATCGCTATGGCAACGTGCGGCAGACCGAGGGCGTGCAGGTCGCGCACCTGTTTGACAGCATGCTGGAACGCGCGGTGATCGGCCTGTCGCTGGCGCTGACCGGACTGGACGAAGCACGCGCGGAAGCGGCCCGCGAGGTCGTGCTGGCTGCCGAGCGGGCGATCAGCCTGCGCGACGATGCCGACGGCCGCGATGCGTGGCGGCAGGCGCTGCGCCGGGTCGCGCTGTCGCAGGCCAGCACGGCACTGCTGCGTGGTGTCAGCCTGCGCCTGCTGTTCGATACTGGCGCGCTGGACGCCGGCACCGTGCACACCCAGTTGCAGCAGCAACTCTCGCCGGGTGCCGAGCCGCTGCAGGCCGCGCAGTGGCTGGATGGCTTTCTCAACCGCAACGCCACCGTGCTGCTGCATGACGATGCGGTGTGGCGGATGATCGATGACTGGGTGGTGAGCCTGGATGAAACCCAGCTGGTGCGCGTGCTGCCGCTGGTGCGGCGCACCTTTGCCGCGTTCGAGGCGGCTGACCGCCGCGACCTGGGCACCCGGGTTGCGCGGGCCACTGTGACGAAGGCGGTGGCCAGCGAAGCCCCGGACTGGAACCTGGCACGCGCCGAGCGCGCGCTGCCGATGCTGCGCGAACTGTTGGGGATTGCCGGATGAGCACGCCAGACGACCTGTCCAATGACACAGTGGGCCAGCTGCCCACCACGCGCGAACAGCGCTGGCGGCTGATCCTGGGCCAGCAGGCCGATGGCAGCTGCGGCGCACTGCCCAAGCCCCTGCAGGGCATCGACCAGGCGCTCTCCGCGCTATACGAACCGGAGGGCCAGGGCGGCCTCAACCGGCGCGGCGGGCGCGGTGGATCGGCGCCGAACGTGGCGCGCTGGCTGGGCGACATCCGCCGCTACTTCCCTTCCTCGGTGGTGCAGGTGATGCAGCGCGATGCCCTGCAGCGGCTCAACCTGACCCAGATGCTGCTGGAGAAGGAAATGCTGGAGCAGGTGCAGCCGGACGTGCACCTGGTGGCCAACCTGATCGGCCTGGGCCAGGTCATCCCGGCGGAGACCAAGGACACCGCGCGCATGGTGGTGCGCGCGGTGGTCGACGACCTGCTGCGGCGGCTGGAAGAGCCCATGCGTTCGGCGGTGACCGGTGCATTGGACCGTGCCCGCCGCAACCGCCGGCCGCGCCTGGCCGAGATCGATTGGCACCGCACCATCCGCAGTAACCTGCGGCACTGGCAGCCGGAACTGCGCACGGTGGTGCCACAGGAACTGGTGGGTTATGGGCGCAAGGCGCGCAAGCCGCAGCGCGAGGTGCTGCTGTGCATCGACCAGAGCGGCTCGATGGCGGCTTCGGTGGTGTATTCGAGCATCTTCGGTGCGGTGATGGCCTCGCTGCCGGCAGTGTCCACGCGGCTGGTGGTGTTCGACACCGAAGTGGTGGACATGAGCGAGCAGCTGGATGACCCGGTCGATCTGCTGTTTGGCGTGCAGCTCGGCGGCGGCACCGACATCCATCGCGCGGTGAGCTATTGCCAGGGGCTTATCCGCGAACCACATGGCGCGATCCTCGTGCTGATTTCCGATCTTTACGAAGGTGGAGTGGAGGACAAGCTGCTGGCGCGTGCGCACGAGCTGGTGGAGTCGGGCGTGCAGTTCATCGTGCTGCTGGCGCTGAGCGATGAAGGTACGCCGTCCTACGACCAGCAGCTGGCAGGCAAGCTGGCCGCGTTGGGCGTACCCTCGTTCGCCTGCACGCCCGATGCGTTCCCCGGCCTGATGGCCGCTGCCATCCGACGCGATGACATCAACCAGTGGGCCGGCGCCAATGGCCTGCTGGCGACCCGTGGCCGCTGACGCGGCGCAATGACCGAACCCGATTGGATTCCATCGCATGACCCCCGCTGTCCATCACCGCCTGCGTATTGCCGGCGACCAGTACACCGGCCAGAAAGTGGTCGACCAGCAGTTCCATGAGTGCGATTTTTCCGGTGCCGACCTGACCGCCACCGAGTTCATCAACTGCAGCTTCTACGATGCCGACAGCCGCAGCGGCTGCCGCTTCAATGGCGCCACATTGAAGGAGGCCAGCTTCCGCAGCTGCGACATCAGCATGTGCCACTTCAACTTCATCAAGGCGCTGGGCCTGGAGATCAGCGAGTGCCGCGCGCAGGGTGCGGATTTCAGCAACGCCAGCTTCATGAACCAGATCACCACGCGCAGCTGGTTCTGCAGCGCCTTCATCAAGAAGTCGAACCTGCGCTATGCCAATTTCTCGCGGGTCACGCTGGAGAAATGCGAACTGTGGGAGAACCGCTGGGACGGTGCAAACGTCAGCGGCGCCAGCTTTGCCGGCTCGGACCTGTCCGGTGGCCAGTTCGAGGGAATCGACTGGAACAGCGCCAACTTCACCGACTGCGACCTGACCAATTCCGATCTGGGCGAGCTGGACCTGCGCAGCACCAACCTGCGTGGCGCCACGCTGGATGTCCAGCAGGTGGCGCTGTTGATGCAGCGCATCGGCATCACGGTGGTGCCGTAGGCATCAGCCGGCGTACGCCACCCAGCCCTTGAAGCTGAAGCCCGCATAGAACAGCTCCACATCGTCGAAGCCGGCCTCCTGCAGCAGGGCGACCTCCTGTTCGGGGGCCAGCAGCGGCAGCCGCTCGGCAATGGCGTCGATCGCGCGCTGTGCATCGGCGTGGGCAACGCCGGAGGCTTCGGCGAACGCGGCGTAGCGCTGCAACCAGCGCAGCTTGCCGGCAGGATCCTGCGGCACGCTGTGGTGGGCCACCACCAGCGGCGCGCCGGGCTGCTGGCGCCTGTGCAGCTCCCGCAGCGTGTGCAGGCGCTGCGCGCCGTCGAGGAAGTGCAGGGTCAGCAGGCAGCTGGCACCATCGAAGCGCACGTCGGGGGCATCGTCGATGTAGCCTTCCAGCAACTGCACGCGCGACATCAGCTGGCCCAGTGTCTGTTCGGCCAGGGCCAGCATCGGTGCAGCCGGGTCCACGCCCAGCAGCTGCCAGCCCGGCTGCGCCTCGGCAAATGCCTTCAGCTCCAGCCCGCCACCGGCGCCCAGCACCAGCACGCGGCCCTGCGCAGGAACGTGTTCGGCCAGCAGCAGGCGACTCATCTGCTGCAACGCGAGGAAGCCCGGCACCTGGCGCAGCGGGCCCTCGGCATAGCGGGCAACGGCCTGCGGATCGGAGAACGAAGACATGCGTGCATTCCTGCAACAGGGACATACCACTGTACCGTGGCATGCAAGTGCCTTTGCCGCGGGTCGCTCCTGCCTGCGCTGACCGGCTTGCATCCAGCTCAGCGCAACGCCCGCGCCAGCACCTGCCAGATCCTCGGGTCCTGGCACTGCGAGACGTTGAAGCGCAGATAGTCGGCCGCGCGCTGCGACTGGCTGAACGCGTTGCCCGGCGCCAGCACGATGCCCTCGCGCAGGCATTGCCGCGCCAGTGCGGCGGCGTCGCGGCCGTCGGGCAGCTGGCACCACAGGAACAGGCCGGCTTCCGGCTGCAGCCACGGCGTGATGCCCAGCGCCTGCAGTTTCCGCAGTGTGTGCCGGCGTGCATCGGCCAGGCGCGAACGTATCGACTGCATGTGGCGGCGGTAACCGCTATCGGTCAGCGCGATGTGCATCAACTGCGCGGCCAGATGGCCGCCGCCAAAGCTGGTCGCCAGCTTCAGGTCGGTCAGTGCTTCTATCCAGTCGTGGCGCGCAGCGATGTAGCCGCAGCGCGACGCTGCCGACAGCGTCTTGGAGAAACTGCCGACGTGGATCACCCGTGACAGTCCATCGAGCGCGGCCAGCCGCGGTGCCGGCTGCAGTTCGAAGTCGGCGAAGATGTCGTCCTCGACGATGATCAACTCGCTGCGTTCGGCCAGGCCCAGCAGGCGGTGCGCGGTGTTGGCCGAAAGCACCGCGCCGGTCGGGTTGTGCAGGCCGGAATTGGTGATGTACAGCCGCGGCGAATGCGCCTGCAGGGCTTGCGCGAACGCCTCCAGGTCCGGGCCGCTGTGCGTGTACGGCACGCCGATGGCCTGCACCTGGTGCGCCTTGAGCAGCGCGTGGTAATTGAAGTAGCTCGGGTCATCGACCAGCACGCAGTCGCCGGGCTTGAGCAGGAAACGGCAGAGCAGATCGACCGCGTGCGTACCGGATTCGGTCAGCAGGATCTGCTCCATCGGTGCATCGATGCCAAGCGTGGCGCTGCGCCTTTGCAGCAGCTGGCGCAACGCGGGCAGCCCGAGCGGACCGGCGTAGTCCACCAGTTGCATGGCATCGGCACGCGACAGCCGGCGCAGGCCGCGGCGCACGCCATCGTGATACAGCCAGTCACTGGGCATCCAGCCGCACCCTGGCTTGAGATCGCCCGCGGGCGTTTCCAGCGATTGCCGTGACACCCACAGCGGATCCACCGCGCGATCCAGCCGCGGCTCCATTTCGGCCAGCGCCAGCGGTGCGGCCGGGCCACTGACGTAGAAGCCCGAGCCTGCGCGCGCACTGATCAGGCCTTCGGCCGCCAGGCGCTCGTAGGCCTCGACCACGGTGGAGACTGAAACCCCCATGGTCGCCGCCTGCGCACGTACCGAAGGCAGGCGGGAGCCGGGGCCATCCACCCGTGCACTGATGCGGGTGCGGACGGTCTGGATGACCGATTCGATGCGGGTGAGCGGGCGCGGCATGGTGGAACCGTAGTGGAAGTGTGGGCAGTACAGTTACTTGCGGCTGTACTGGATTGTAGCTGGGGTCGTTCCGCGCCGGATGCTTCCATACAGGTGCAGCCGGGCATCGTCCGGCACCTTCAGGAGTACAGGCGTGGAACGGTCGGCGAGTGGTTGGATCAATGGCTTCATCGGTGTGGTGATCTTCGCCGGCTCATTGCCGGCCACCCGCCTGGCGGTGCTGCAGCTGGATGCCGGGTTCGTCACCGCCGCACGCGCCACCATCGCCGCGGTGCTCGGTCTGGGGCTGCTGCTTCTGCTGCGCCAGCCATGGCCGCGGCGCGGCGACCTGCCGGGGCTGGTGGTGGTCAGCCTCGGCGTTGTGGTCGGCTTCCCGCTGCTGACCGCGCTCGCGCTGCGTCACGCGTCGTCGGCGCACACCATCGTGTTCCTTGGCCTGCTGCCGTTGAGTACAGCGGTGTTCGGCGTGCTGCGCGGTGGCGATCGGCCGCGCCCGGCGTTCTGGCTGTTCTCGTTGCTGGGCAGTGCCTGCGTGGTCGGCTATGCCGCGCGCAACGGAATCGAAGCCTCGTTGCAGGCCGACCTGCTGATGCTGGCGGCGATCGTAGTGTGCGGGCTGGGCTACGCGGAAGGTGGTCGGCTCGCCCGTCATCTGGGCGGCTGGCAGGTGATCAGCTGGGCACTGCTGCTGGCGTTGCCGGTGATGCTGCCGCTGACGGTGCTGATGCGCCCGGCCTCGTTCACCGCGGTCGGTGCCTCGGCGTGGTGGGCACTGGGCTACGTGGCAGTGTTCAGCATGCTGATCGGCTTCCTGTTCTGGTACCGCGGGCTGGCCCAGGGCGGCATCGCTGCCGTCGGCCAGCTGCAGCTGCTGCAGCCGTTCTTCGGCCTGGCCCTGGCCGCGCTGCTGCTGCACGAGTCGGTCCGCCTCAGCATGGTGCTGGTGACTCTGGTCGCGGTGATCTGCGTCGCCGGCGCGCGCCGCTTCAGCCGCTAGGAAAAAGGGGACGGAGGGGATTAAGTCGTTTCAGGCACAGCAGGACCAATTACGACTTAATCCCCTCCGTCCCCTTTTCCGGGGGGCTGCGGAAAAGGTGCGCAACGGCGTAGTCGATGAACACCCGCAGGCGTGCACTGGGATGGCGCCCGCCGGGCCACAGCAGCGAGAACTGCCCCTGGTGCGTGGGCAGTGTGGGCAGCACCTGTTGCAGGCGGCCATCGGCCAGCGCGTCGGCTGCGAGGAAGTCAGGCATCCAGGCCAGGCCCATGCATCCGATCGCAGCGGCCAGCACGGCTTCCATGTTGTTGCAGGTCATCGCCGTGGGAAGGCGCGCCCCGGCGTCGCCTTCGATGCCGGGCAGCTGCCACGGATGCAGCTTTCCCGTGGTGGGGTAACGGAAGCGCAGCGCGGTATGCATGCGCAGGTCGCCCACATCGCCGGGCGTTCCATGCATCTGCAGATAGCCCGGCGCCGCACAGAGGATGAAACGAAAACCCCCCAGCCGCCGTGCGGTCAGGCTGGAATCGGCCAGTTCGCCACTGCGTATCACTGCATCCAGGCCTTCGCTGACCACATCGACGATGCGGTCGTTGAAGTCCAGTTCCAGCTGCACCTGCGGATAGCGTTGCTGGAAGCCGGGCAGCACCGGCAGCAGGAAGCGGTAGCCGATGGTGGGCAGGCCGATGCGCAGCAGCCCGCTGGGGGCGTGCTGTCGCTGCGCCAAGTCCGCCTGTGCTTCGGAAAGCTCGTCCAGTGCACGCCGGCAGCGCTGCAGCAGCAGTTCGCCTTCGTCGGTGAGATGCACGCGGCGGGTGGTGCGCTGGAACAGGCGCGTGCCGAGTTCCTGTTCAAGCCGGGCGATGCGCTTGCCGACGGCCGAGGCTGACAGGCCGAGTACGCGGGCGGCACCGACAATGCTGCCGGCCTCCGCGGTGCGGACGAAGGCGAGCAGGGCGGAGATGGAGTCCATGCTTGGATGATTGCGGAACATCTGGCCGCAATCAACATCCACCGAGCCTGTTTTTCTGGAATAGCGGCCTGTCCATCATCAATGCCCCTGATGGATGGAGGCCCGCATGGCCCCGGATTCGATGCTCCCTGTACCTGTCCGCGCGCAGCAGCGCTGGGCGCTGCTTGCGGTCTGCCTGGCCGCGCTGGCGTTGCCGTTGTCCTTCTCTGCCGGTGCAGTCGCGGTGCCGGCGCTGGCCCGTTCCGCGGCGGCATCGCCCACCGCGCTGGCCTGGGTGACCAACGCCTTCATGCTCACCTTCGGCAGTCTGTTGCTCGCTGCGGGTGGCTTGGCCGATCGATATGGCCGTCGGCGGCTGTTCCTGCTGGGCACGGCGGGCTTCACCACCGCCACCGCCGCCGTCTGCCTTGCTCGCACGCTGCTATGGCTGGATCTGGCGCGCGGGTTGCAGGGCGTTGCCGCGGCGGCGGCGCTGGCATCCGGCACGGCGCTGCTGGCACAGGCCTGGCAGGGGCCGGCGCGTGCCCGTGTCTTCGCCCTGCTGGGCACCACGTTCGGCATGGGGCTGGCGCTGGGGCCCCTGCTCGCGGGCCTGCTGCTGCAGACATTGGGATGGCGCAGCGTGTTCGCCGCGGGCGGTGTGCTCACGTTGGTGGCCTTCGGCCTGGGGGCACGCGCGTTGCCTGAAAGTCATGGCGAGCGCCGACCGCTGGATATCGGCGGCATGCTGATTTTCAGCCTGACGCTGGCGGCGTTGACCCTGGCCCTGCTGTGGCTGGGCGAGTTCGGCCTGCATGCCGCGCGCGTGCGGCTGGCGCTGCTGGTGACGCTGCTGTTGGGCGGGGTGTTCGTCTTCATCGAACGGCGGCACCCCTCACCGTTGCTGGACCTCTCACTGTTCTCACAACCGGCGTTCCTCGGTGTCCAGCTGCTGCCGGTGGCGACCTGCTTCGGCTACGTGGTGCTGCTGGTCGCGTTACCTCTGCAACTGCTGGGCGTGCATGGCCAGAGCGCGACGCTGGTGGGACTGCAGATGCTGGCGCTGTCCGCGCCGATGCTGTTCCTGCCGATGCTGGCCGCGCGTTGGGCGGAGCGCGTGGGAAGCGCGCGATTGTGCACGCTGGGTCTGCTGGTGTGTGCCGCCGGCCTGTACCTGTTGTCGCGGCAGGCGTCGCACCCGTCGCCCGCGCAGTGGGTGCCGCTGCTGATGCTGGTCGGCGCAGGCACGGCTTTGCCGTGGGGGCTGATGGATGGACTGTCGGTGAGCGTGGTACCGGTGCAACGTGCCGGCATGGCCGCAGGCATATTCGGAACCGTGCGGGTGGCCGGCGAAGGCATCGCGTTGGCCGCAGTCACTGCCTTGCTTGCGCTGCTGATCGGCCATCAGCTGCAGGGCGCGTCGCCGGCATCGCTGGTGCGTGCCGGTGCCTATCTGGCCACGGGGGCGCGGGAACAGGCGCAGGCACTGCTACCGACGATGAGCCGCATGCAGCTGCAGCACGCCAGTAGTGAGGCGCTGGCGACACTGCTGCGTGTACTGGCGCTGCTGACCGCCGCCTGTGCCGCCGTGTTGCGCCTGTTGCTGCGGAAAAGGACAGGTGCCTTGGTCGGGGACATGGTGTAGCAGGCTCATCGCCGCCTCCGCCGTCATCCCGTTGTCGTGTCCCGCTCACGCCGCCTATGCCCACCCGGGCCTAGTGTTGATCGTCCGCGTCCCCCACGGAGACCCGCCATGTGGCTGCTCGACCATCTCTGGCCCAGCCGTCGACCGCTTCCTCCCCCGGTCGAGGACGCGCCACAGGCACCGTCACGCCGACCCTGGCTGAAACGCCCGGCGCGGGCCGGGCGCAGCGGCATGGCGCCCTGGCAGAAGGTGGCCACGCCACCGCGGCGCACGCGCCACTAGCCGGTGCGGTCTGATGGGTGGTTGACCCCGTCGCTGACCGGGATCACCCCCAGCGCGAACGGGTCGATGCCCTCCAGGCAGGCCACGTTGTAGCCGTACTGGTCGGGGTTGGAGCGGCGCCGGTGATGGGTGTAGATGCCGCACACCCCGCAGAAGTAGTGCTCGGCCACATGGGTGTTGAACTGGTACTTCTGCAGGTGATGCTGCCCGCGCACCACCTGCAGGCCCTGGCGGGGGACGCTGGCGGCGATGGCACCCCGGCGCCGGCACATCGAGCAGTCGCAGCGGCGCGGGTCGACGATGCCGTCCGGGAGGTCCAGCAACAGCTCGACCGTGCCGCAGTGGCAGGTGGCGCGGTGCTGGGGTTGGACCGGAACGCCGGCCACGGAAGTGATGCCCATCGTTGCTCCTGTGAGGTGAACCTGGCCGCATGGACCGCCGCAGACGGTGCGCCGCGGTCCCTGAACGGGCCGTAGATGCCACGGTGAACCCGCTTGTGGCTAACTATGCGGCTTCGGGACCGCGACAGGATGCCAGTGAGAGCCGCAGGACGTTGGATGACAGGAAGTGCCATGGCGCTGGCAGCGTTGTGGGTGACCGGGCTGCTGGCCTATCAGGTGCCGGGGCCGGGCTGGCTGGCCAATGGCATTGCGGTGCTGTGGCTGCTGGTTGCGCTGTGGGCGTCGTGGCAGGTCGCGCGTGGCCGTGGCCATCGTCGCCTGGGCATGGCGTTCGGCGCGTCGCTGGCGCTGGCCGGCCTGTGGTGGCTGCTGCTCACCCCGCGCCAGGACCGCGTCTGGGCCGATGACGTGGCCCAGCGCCTGCACGTGGTGTCCTTCGACGGGCGCCACGTGGTGCTCGACAACGTGCGTGATTTCACCTGGCGCAGCGAGACCGACTACGACGCGCACTGGGTGCGCCGCGCGTACGACCTGGACCAACTCCGCTCGGCCGATCTGGTGCTGTCGTACTGGATGGGCCCGGCGATCGCCCACACCCTGATCTCGTTCGGTTTCGAGGATGGGCGCCACGTGGTGTTCTCGCTGGAGATCCGCAAGGAACGCGGCGAATCGTTCTCGGCGCTGGGCGGCTTCTTCCGCAAATTCGAGATGACCCTGGTGGCCGCGGAGGAGACCGACATCATCCGCACCCGCACCAACGCGCGTGGCGAGGATGTCTACCTGTACCGCCTGCACGGCATGGACCAGGCGCAACTGAAGCAACTGTTCGCCGCGTACATCGCGCAGGCGCGCGAACTGGATGCGAAGCCGGGCTTCTACAACACGCTCACCAGCAACTGCACCACCATCGTCTTCGATCTGGCCCGCCACATCGCGCCGCGCCTGCCGCTGGACTACCGCCTGCTGCTGTCCGGCTACCTGGCCGAATACGCACAGGAGGTCGGCGCGCTCACGCCGGGCGTGCCTTATGCCGAACTGCATGACAAGGGCCGCATCACCCAGCGTGCGCTGGACCTGGGCAGCGGCGACCACTTCTCCACCGTGATCCGCCAGGGCGTGCCCGGCACCGAGCAGGACCCGCAGTAATGACCCGACTCTTCCTGATCCGCTGGCAGCGCGCGCTGCCGGTGTTGTTCGCCGCCTTCCTGCTGCTGGGCAGCAGCGGCTGCGCGATGGTGACTGTCAAGCAGGTGAAGTCCAGCGATTCGCTGGTGAACAAGCGCGCCGATGTGCTCAACACCGGCAAGCTCAGCCCGGCCGCGCGCGAGACGCTCAGTGCGGCGGGCCTGGATGAGTCGCAGTGCGAGAAGGACTTCCTGGTCTGCCGCAGCACGTTGTTGATGACCGATGACCTCAACGTCGAGCAGCGGCTGTCGGCGCTGTCCGAACTGTGGGTGAAGGCCGCGCTGGCGCTGACGCCGAAGAAGACCGCCGCTGGCGATCCGCCGATGAGCGATGCGGCGCTGGATGCCTGGCTGGAAGCCGCGCGCTATGCCTATGCCTACCTGTTCTACAGCGGCCGCTCGCCGTCCGACCGCGCCTTCGAGGACCGGCAGACGCAGGTGCGCGACTACTACAACTACGCCGCCGAGAAGGCGGCGGTGGTGCTGTTCGTGCGCGCGCGTGCAGCGGCACTGGCCGGCGAGGACTATACGAAGCCGATCTCGGTCGGCAGCTGGTCGCTGGCCTCCAACTACCAGCAGTTGAACCTGAAGAGCATTCCGGCGCAGTTGGTGCCGGCCGGCACGGTCAGCTTCGTCGGCCTGCGCAGCACCTATCGCCGCGATGGCTTCGGTGCCGAGCTGGTGATGGTGATGGACCCGCCCAAGCTGGTCGCGCCGGTGATCGCGGGCGATGGGCCGAAGGCGGAAACAGCGGCGGATGATGCCGACGACGAGCGCCGTGGCCGCCGCCATCGGCATGACGATTCGGTGCCGGAATTCAGCGAGATGTCCTCGATCAACGTCACCGCGCTGCTGCGTTTCGAAGGCAGCAGCCTGGAAGACGTGATGCGCACGCGCCGGGTCGAACTGGACGCCTATTCGCCGGAGGCCACCGAACGCATCACCCTGCACGGCGAACAGGTGCCGCTGGCGGGCAACTTCACCGCTGCCTACGGCCTGTGGCTGGCGCAGAGTGGCTTCGCCCGGCAGTCACTGCGCACCCTGTTCGGCATGAGTGAGGGCATCGGCGAACCGCACATCTACCTGATGCAGCCGTGGGACCCGAACCGCCGCATCATCTTCATGCTGCACGGCCTGGCCAGCAGCCCGGAAGCCTGGGTGAACCTGGCCAACGAGATCATGGGCGACCCCGAGCTGCGCCAGCAGTTCCAGGTGTGGCAGGTCTACTACCCGACCAACGCGCCGATCGCGCTGAACCGCTACGAGATCGCCAACGCGTTCAATGACACGCTCAAGCACTTCGACCCCAACGGCAGCACGCGCGCATCGAAGGACATGGTCTACATCGGCCACAGCATGGGCGGCGTGCTCGCGCGGCTGCTGGTGAGCGACTCGGGTGATGTGCTGTGGGATGACCTGCTGGCCAACTATGACCTGAAGGGCGAGCGGCTGAAGCGGGTGCAGGCCAAGCTGGGGCCACTGCTGCATTTCAAGGCGCAGCCGAACGTGGAACGCGCGATCTTCATCGCCGCGCCGCACCAGGGCACGGACATCGCCGGCAACAAGGTCGGGCGCCTGCTGGGCCGGCTGGTGCGCCTGCCGCTGACCATCCTTGGCAAATTCGAAGATGTGTTCCTGGCATTGGCGCAGGCGGAGCAGCAGGAGGACGGCACCGCCAAGCCGAAGATTCCCAACAGCATCGACAACCTCAAGGCCAGCGATCCGTTCGTGAAGGCCGCCGCACAGCTGCCGATCGAAACGGGCCTGAAGTACCACTCGATCATCGCCCAGCGCAAGCCGGAGCTGCCGGTGGAGAAGTCCGATGACGGGCTGGTGCCGTACTGGAGCGCGCACCTGCCGGGCGCGCTGTCGGAGAAGGTGATCATTTCCGGCCACAGCGTGCAGGAGACCCCGCAGGCCGTGCTGGAAGTGCGCCGCATCCTGCATCGGGATATCGATGATGTCGGGACCGGTACACGGTAATGCCGGCCTCTGGCCGTCGCCATCATCGGATTCCCGCGTGCGCGGAGGTTGCCGGCCAGCGGCCGGCACTACCAGAATCCGGCGGCGCTACACCCGCCGCGCGATCACTGCGGCCATCACCGCCAGGCCGAAGGTGATGGCCAGGCACAGCAGGTAACCGGTGTGCGGCGCACTGTCCACGAACAGGGCGAACAGTGCACCGGAGGCCGCCAGCGCGGTGGCCACCGACAGGGCCTCGCTCAGCTGCAGCGCAGAGGTATTGGCGCCCTGCTCATGCGGCGCCGACAGCGACAGGGTCAGCACTGACAGGCTGGCGTAGATCATGCCCATGCCGAAGCCCGTCATCGCCCAGCCGACCAGCGACACCGGCAGCGGCACCGCGCTGAACAGTACCGCCAGTGTTGCGGCAATGCCCACGGTCATCATCGCCGTGCCAGCGCGCAGCAGCTGTTGGCGTGACCAGCCGCGCTGCTGGTGACCCTGCAGCCATGAGCCAGCGAACCAGCCCAGGGCGCCCAGGCTGAGCACCGCACCGGCCCAACTCGGAGAGAGCCCGCGCTCGCGCTGCAGCAGCAGGGGCAGATAGGCCTCGCAGGCGAAGAACGCCGCCGCCGCAATGCCACGCAGCGCGATCACGCTGGGCAGCCCGCGGCGCAGGGTCAACGTTCCGGCCGGCAGCAACCGATGCACGCAGAACAGCAGCGCCAGCATCGCCACGCCGATGCAGAGCAGGGCGGCCATGCCCTGTTGCTGGCCGCCGACGTAGAGCAGTAGTGCGGCCAGTGAGGCGCCAGAGGCCCAGCGCACCACGTTGCTGCGTTCGCCATCGTTGCAGACCGCAACGGGAGGTTGCATGCGCGCCAGTGCCGGGCGCAGCAGCAGTGCGGCCGGTATCGCCAGCAGTGGCACTGCCAGGAATACCCAGCGCCAGCCCAGGTGCTGCACCATCAGGCCACTCAACGCCGGGCCGACCATCGAGGGCACCACCCAGCCTGCGGAGAACGCCGCGAACACCTTCGGCCGCAGGTGTTCGGGGTAGCTGCGGCCGACCATCACGTACAGCGAGACCGAAATCGCGCCCGCGCCCAGGCCCTGCATCAGGCGCCCGGCCACCAGCATGCCCATGCGCGTCGCAAAGCCGGCCAGCAGCAGGCCCAGCACGAAGCAGCCCAGGCCGTACCAGAGTGGCCGCGCGGGGCCGTGGCGATCGGCCCAGCGCCCGGCCAGGGTCATGCCGATTACACTGGTGGCCAGGGTGCCGCCAAAGGCCAGCGCGTACAGGCGCAGTCCATCGAGTGCTTCGGCCACGGTGGGCATCGCGGCCGCGACGGCCAGTGCTTCGAACGCGTGCAGCGCGACCAGTGCGACCATGCCGATGGTCGTGGCGCGGTAGCGCGCGGACAGGATCGAGCTGTCAGCCGGCAGGTGGGTGTCGGCGGGAGAGAGGGTCGGGGTCATACGGGTCAGGTGCAGGCCGCGCTTGTCAACGGGCGGCGAAGGTAGCAGCATGCCACCTCAACTGTAGTTGAGGTCAAGCAATGGCATCCCAGGAACTCAGCGTTGGCGAGGTCTCCCAGCGCAGTGGCGTGGCCGTTTCCGCACTGCATTTCTACGAGCGCAAGGGGCTGATCAGCAGCCTGCGCACCTCGGGCAACCAACGTCGTTACAGCCGGGACGTGCTGCGCCGGTTGGCGGTGATCCGCGTGGCGCAGCGGGTGGGCATGCCGCTGGAAGCAGTCGGCCGTGCCTTCGAAAGCCTGCCTGACGGCCGCGCACCGACCAAAGCGGATTGGGCCAGGCTGTCCGCGCGCTGGCGCACCGAGCTGGAAGAGCGCATCCACATGCTGCAGCTGCTGCGCGACGAACTGACCGGCTGCATCGGTTGTGGCTGCCTGTCGCTGCAGCATTGCCGCCTGGCCAATCCCGGCGACGTCCTCGGCGAACGCGGCGACGGCCCGATGCGCTGGGAGTGAGCGACAAAAAGGGGACGGAGGGGATTATGTCGTTTGTGCACTTGCGACTTAATCCCCTCCGTCCCCTTTTTCTTACCATACCGTGATGGTTTCGCCGCTCTGGATGCCTTCCACCGCGCGCTGGAAGGCCAGTGCCGCGCGCTGTGCGCTTACCGCCTCGAAGCCCGGGAAGTAGGGGCCGTAGGCGGCCATCGATTCGATCAGTACGTTCGGGCTGACCACGTTGATGCGCAGGCCGCGCGGCAGCAGCTCCAGTGCGGCTGCGCGCACGAAGCCTTCCAGTGCGGCATTCACCGAGGTGGCGTTGACGCCGTCGCGGATCGGTTGTGCGCTGACGATGCCGCTGGTCAGGGTGATCGAGCCGCCGCTGTTGAGATGATGCTGCGCGGCCAGTGCCAGCCTCACCTGGCCCAGCAATTTGTCCTGCAGGCCGAGGTTGAACTGCGCCGGCGTCATCTGCTGCAGCGGGCCGAAGTGCAGCTTGCCGGCGGTGGAAATCACCGCATCGACCGGGCCGGTACGTGCGAACAGTTCGGCGACGCTGGCGTCATCGGTCAGGTCCACGCGCAGTTCGCCGCTGCTGCGGCCGGCGGCGAGAATCTGATGCTGTTGGCCGAGCTGGCGGGCGACTGCCTGGCCGAGGGTGCCGCTGGCACCAACGAGGAGGATCTTCATGGCTGTTCCTTGCGTAAGGGAGTGAGCGCAGTCTGCGCCCTCACAATGGGGTTAGGTAAGCGGCGTATGATTCGCAGATTCCTAACTAAGGATTAGTAATGGATACCCTTCGATGCATGCAGGCCTTCGTTGCCGTGGCCGAGCGTGGCAGCTTCGCCGGCGCCGCCGAACAGCTGCAGGTCTCGGCGGTGATGGTGGGCAAGTACATCCAGCAGCTGGAGGCGCATCTGGGTACCGCGCTGCTGCAACGGAACACCCGCCGCCAGCGCCTGACCGAAGCCGGCAGCGCCTATCTGGCCGGCTGCCGGCAAGTGCTGGAGCAGGTGCAGCAGGCCGAGGCCGATGTGGCCGGTCTGCAGGTACAGCCGCGTGGCCTGCTGCGGGTCAGTGCGCCGACCACCTGGGGCAGCTGCGTGCTGGCGCCGCAGCTGGCCGGCCTGCTGCGCGCGCAGCCGCAGTTGAACATCGAACTGGATCTGAGCAACCGCCGTGTGGACCTGATCGAGGACGGCTTCGACGTGGCGATCCGGGTCGGGCCGTTGCCATCGCAGGAGGTGGTGGCGCGGCCGCTGCCGCCGTATGCGATGAGCCTGTGCGCGGCGCCGTCTTACCTGCGCAGGCGCGGCACGCCACGCACGCCGGCGGACCTGCAGGGGCATGATTGCCTGAGCCATCTTGCCTGGCGTGGTGGCCATGGCTGGCAGTTGGCCAACGGTGAACAGGTGGATTGGGAGGCGCGGCTGACCTGCAACGACGGGTTCGCGCTGCGCGAAGCCGCCGTGGCCGGGGCCGGGTTGGTGCTGCAGCCGACCGCACTGCTGGCCGGCGAGATCGCGGCCGGGCGGTTGAAGCCGCTGCTGCGCGACTACCTGCCCGAACCGCGACCGATGCACCTGATCTACCTGCCCGATCGACGCCCGCGCCCGCGGCTGCAGTGCTTCGTCGATTTCGTCATGACCACATTGGGGCAATGAGCATCCACGCCATGCGTGGATGATGGTAGGTGCCGACCGTTGGTCGGCACACATCGGGATCAATCATTCGCCGCAGACAATTCCTGCCCGCGCACCTGCGCAGCACGCAGCGCGTTGTCCACCAGCACTTCGAAACCTCCGGCCTGGAAGCTCTCGATCGCGGCCTGGGTGGTGCCGTTCGGCGAGGTCACACGGCGGCGAAGCTCGGCCGGGCTTTCGCCGGCTTCATCCAGCATGCGCGAGGCGCCCAGCAGGGTCTGCACCACCAGCGTGCGCGCGGCGTCGGCCGGCAGGCCCTGGGCAATGCCCGCCGCTTCCATCGCTTCGGCCAGCAGGAACACGTAGGCCGGCCCGCTGCCGGACACGGCAGTAACCGAATCCATCAGCGCCTCGCGCTCGATCCACACGGTACGGCCGGCACTGGCCAATACCTGTTCGGCCTGCGAGCGCTGCTGTGCATCCACCGACGGCGTGGCATACAGGCCGGTCACGCCGGCGCCGAGCAGGGCCGGCGTGTTGGGCATTGCACGCACTACCGGCAGGTTGCCGCCCAGCCAGCGTTCCAGCTGCGCGCTGGTGATGCCGGCGGCGATCGACACCACCAGTGGCCGGCTTGCCTGGGCCAGTGCCTGCAGCGACTGGCAGACCTCGCGCAGCACCTGTGGCTTCACCGCCAGCAGCCAGGTGCGGCCCTGTGCGGCGGCATCGGCGGCATTGTCGTGCACCTGCACGCCGAAATCGGTGGCCAGCGACTCGCGCAGTGCTGCAACCGGTTCGGCCACGTGGATGTGTACGGCGGGCAAGCCCTGGCGGATCAGGCCGGCGATCAGGCTGCGCGCCATGTTGCCGCCGCCGATGAAGGTGATGGAATCAGCTGCCATGAAACTCTCCTTGCAAGATCAGGCCGGGCGCGGGCGCGCGCCGAACAGGGCGGTGCCGATGCGCACCAGGGTGGCGCCCTCGGCGATGGCGTCGGCGTAGTCGCTGCTCATGCCCATCGACAGCGTGTCGACCTGCGCGTGCTGGGCGGCCAGCGACTGGAAAAGTGTGCGCATGCGCACGAACGCATCCCGACGGCGTTCCGCCTCGGGCCATGGCGCGGGAATCGCCATCAGGCCACGCAGGCGCAGGGTGGGCTCGGCGGCAATCGCAGCGGCCAGCACCTCGACATCCTCCGGCGCACAGCCGTGCTTGCTGGATTCATCGTCGATGTTGACCTGGATCAGCACATTCAGCGGACCACGCGCGGCCGGGCGATGGCGCGCCAGCGCCGTTACCAGCTTGGGCCGGTCCACGCTCTGCACCCAATCGAAGTGGGTGGCCACGGCCTCGGCCTTGTTCGACTGCAGGTGGCCGATCAGGTGCCACTCCAGCGCCAGGTGCTGCAGCGCCTGCATCTTCGCCAGCGCTTCCTGCACATAGTTCTCGCCGAAGGCCTGCTGGCCCTGCGCGGCCAGCGCGGCCACGGCCTCGGCCGGTTGGGTCTTGGAAACCGCCAGCAGGCGCGGATCAGGCCGGCCGGCCGCCTCGGCGGCGGCATGCAGGTTGCTCAGGATCTGGGGCAGGGGAGTGGCCACGTAACGCGTTCCGTTGAATCAGGAGGCTATACTGCCGCCCGGGGAAAGATCCTTCCAGTCGAAGCCGTTATTGGGGAGTAGCCGCTCATGGATATCGCCGAACTGCTGGCGTTTTCCGTAAAGAACAAAGCGTCCGACCTGCACCTGTCCGCAGGCCTGCCGCCGATGATCCGCGTGGACGGCGACGTTCGCCGGATCAACATCCCGGCCCTGGACCACAAGCAGGTCCATGCGCTGGTGTACGACATCATGTCCGACAAGCAGCGCCGCGATTACGAGGAATTCCTCGAAGTGGACTTCTCCTTCGAGATCCCGTCGCTGGCGCGCTTCCGTGTGAACGCGTTCAACCAGAACCGTGGCGCCGGTGCGGTGTTCCGTACCATTCCGTCCGAGGTGCTCACCCTCGAGGACCTGGCTTGCCCGCCGCTGTTCCGCGAGGTGATCCAGCAGCCGCAGGGCCTGATCCTGGTGACCGGCCCGACCGGTTCGGGCAAGTCGACCACGCTGGCGGCGATGATCGACTACATCAACAAGAACGAATATGGCCACATCCTCACCGTCGAGGATCCGATCGAATTCGTGCACACCTCGCAGAAGTGCCTGATCAACCAGCGCGAAGTGCACCGCGATACGCATGGTTTCAACGAAGCGCTGCGCTCGGCACTGCGCGAGGACCCGGACATCATCCTGGTCGGCGAACTTCGCGACCTGGAAACCATTCGCCTGGCGCTGACCGCCGCGGAAACCGGCCACCTGGTGTTCGGCACCCTGCACACCAGCTCGGCGGCCAAGACCATCGACCGCATCATCGACGTGTTCCCGGCCGGCGAAAAGCCGATGGTGCGTTCGATGCTGTCCGAGTCGCTGCGTGCGGTGATCTCGCAGGCGCTGCTGAAGAAGGTTGGCGGCGGTCGTACCGCAGCGTGGGAAATCATGGTCGGCACCCCGGCCATCCGCAACCTGATCCGCGAAGACAAGGTGGCGCAGATGTACTCGGCCATCCAGACCGGCCAGCAGTACGGCATGATGACCCTGGACCAGCACCTGCAGGACCTGGTCAAGCGCAGCCTGATCACCCGCAACCAGGCCCGCGAGTACGCCAAGGACAAGCGCCTGTTCGAGTAAGGCGGGACAACCACGGGCGGCGTGCACCAGTGCGGCGCCGTCTCCGTGCCGTTTCCTCCACCGACCGTTTCCTGGTACATGCCCTCTTGGGAGCCCGCCGTGAACAGCACCGCGACCACCATCGATTTCACCTCGTTCCTCAAGCTGATGGCGCACCAGCGCGCCTCGGACCTGTTCATCACGGCCGGCATGCCGCCGGCGATGAAGGTCAACGGCAAGATCTCGCCGATCACCCAGACCCCGCTCACGCCGCAGCAGAGCCGCGACCTGGTCCTCAACGTGATGACCCCGGCGCAGCGCGAGGAATTCGAGAAGACGCACGAATGCAACTTCGCCATCGGCCTGTCCGGCGTCGGCCGCTTCCGCGTCAGCTGCTTCTACCAGCGCAACCAGGTCGGCATGGTGCTGCGTCGCATCGAGACGCGCATTCCGACCGTGGAAGAACTGAGCCTGCCGCCGATCATCAAGACGCTGGCGATGACCAAGCGCGGCATCATCCTGTTCGTCGGCGCCACCGGTACCGGTAAATCGACCTCGCTGGCAGCGATGATCGGTTACCGCAACCAGAACTCGACCGGCCACATCATCACCATCGAAGACCCGATCGAGTTCGTGCACAAGCACGAGGGCTGCATCATCACCCAGCGCGAAGTCGGCATCGATACCGACAGCTGGGAAGCCGCGCTGAAGAACACCCTGCGCCAGGCGCCGGACGTGATCATGATCGGCGAGGTGCGTACCCGCGAAGGCATGGATCACGCCATCGCGTTCGCCGAAACCGGCCACCTGGTGCTGTGCACCCTGCATGCGAACAACGCCAACCAGGCGATGGACCGCATCGTCAACTTCTTCCCGGAAGACCGCCGCAACCAGCTGCTGATGGACCTGTCGCTGAATCTCAAGGGCGTGGTCGCGCAACAGCTGGTGCCATCGCCCGATGGCCGCTCGCGCAAGGTGGCGATGGAGATCCTGCTGGGCACGCCGCTGGTGCAGGACTACATCCGCGACGGCGAGATCCACAAGCTGAAGGAAGTGATGAAGGACTCGGTCCAGCTGGGCATGAAGACCTTCGACCAGAGCCTGTTCGAGCTGTACCAGGCCGGCGAGATCAGCTACGAGGACGCGCTGCGCTACGCCGATTCGCAGAACGAGGTGCGCCTGCGCATCAAGCTCAGCCAGGGCGGCGACGCACGTACCCTGTCGCAGGGGCTGGACGGCGTGGAGATCTCCGAGATCCGTTGACCTGGCCGGCATCGGTCGTGGCTGGATTGATGAATTCCGGTCATGACCGACTGCGGCCGGGCTGGCTCAATCCAGCGCCACGACAGGCGTATCGTCATCACTCCCCCTCTGGAGCACGACGATGCAGACACGCGAACTGGGCCGCAGTGGCCTGAAGGTTTCCGCCCTCGGCCTGGGCTGCATGGGCCTGACCCATGCCTACGGGCAGCCGGTCGAGCAGGGCCAGGGCATCGCCCTGCTGCAGGCCGCCGTCGAGCGCGGTGTGACCTTCTTCGACACCGCCGAGGTGTATGGTCCGTACACCAACGAAGACCTGCTCGGCCGCGCGCTGGCGCCCTACCGCGACAGGCTGGTGATTGCCACCAAGTTCGGATTCAAGGGCGCGCGCACCGATGACGGCCTGGACAGCCGTCCCGAGAATATCCGTGCCGTTGCCGAAGCCAGCCTCAAGCGCCTGCGCACCGACCATATCGACCTGTTCTACCAGCACCGCGTCGACCCGAACGTGCCGATCGAGGATGTGGCTGGCACCGTGCGCGACCTGATCGCCGAAGGCAAGGTCGGCCACTTCGGGCTGTCCGAGGCGAGCGCTGCCACCGTGCGCCGCGCGCATGCGGTGCAGCCGGTTGCCGCCGTGCAGAGTGAGTACTCGCTGTGGTGGCGCGAACCGGAGCGCGAGTTGTTGCCGACGCTGCAGGAGCTGGGCATCGGCTTCGTGCCATTCAGCCCGCTTGGCCGCGGCTTCCTCACCGGCACGATCAACGCCGACACCACCTTCGATGCCAACGATTTCCGCAACAGCGTTCCGCGTTTCGAAGTGGAGGCGCGCCGCGCCAACCAGGCGCTGGTGGATCGCATCAGTACGATTGCCGCAGCACGGGGCGCGACGCCGGCGCAGGTGGCGCTGGCCTGGCTGCTGGCACAGGCGCCGTGGATCGTGCCGATCCCAGGCACCACCAAGATCCATCGCCTGGAAGAAAACCTGGGCGCGGCCGACCTGCAGCTGGCACCGGAGGAGCTGCAACGCATCGCACAGGCGCTGGACGAAGTGTCGATCGTCGGCGAGCGCTACAACGCGCAGCGCGCCGCCCAGGCCAAGGGCTGATCAACAGCTGGGTGCGGACCGTTGGTGGTGGGTGCGGACCGTTGGTCCGCACGCCTCGACCCTCACCCCAGCGGCCCGCGCAGCGCATCAAGCACCGTGCGCATCGCCACGGTGACGTGGCGGCGCGACGGGTAGTACGCGTAGTAGCCATCGAAGTGCGGGCACCAGTCGTCCAGCACCGACTGCAGGCGGCCATCGTCCAGCATCGGCTGCACCTGGTCTTCCGGCAGCCAGGCCAGTCCGCTGCCGGCCAGCGCAGCGGCGCGGGTCATGCCCATGGTGTTGAACGTCCATTGCCCGCCAACGCGCACACTCAGTTCGTTGCCATCCTGGCCGAAATCCCACGGCATCAGTCCCCCATGCGTAGGCAGGCGCAGGGTCACGCAGTTGTGCTTGGCCAGGTCGTCCGGATGCTGCGGCACCACGTGCTGGCGGAAGTAGCTGGGTGCACCGACCACGCGCATGCGCAGCGGCGGGCTGATCGGCACCGCGACCATGTCGCGCGCCAGGCGCTCGCCGAGGCGGATGCCGATGTCGTAGCGCTCGGCGACGATGTCGGCCAGGCCGTAGTCGGTGGTCAGTTCCACCTTCAGGTCCGGATAACGCTGCAACAACGGCGCCAGCCGCGGCCAGGCGATGTACTCGGCGGCATGGCCGGTGGCATTGATGCGGATGGTGCCGGCCGGGCGTTCGCGGTACTCGGCCAGTGCGGCCAGCCCGTCCTCGATCTCGGCCAGGCGTGGGCCCAGGGTGTCGAGCAGGCGGGCACCGGCTTCGGTGGTCGATACGCTGCGGGTGGTACGGGTCAGCAGGCGCACGCCCAGGCGCTGTTCCAGGCCGCGCATGGCATGGCTGAGCGCGGACTGGGACACGCCCAGCTGGGCGGCCGCCTTGGTGAAGCTGCCCTCGCGGGCAACGTGGACGAAGGCCTGCAGGTCGTTGAGGTTTTCGCGGGGCATGCTGAAATGATACGGCCGGGCTGCGCCCGGCACCTGCCGAAGCAACGTCAACGGCCACGTCAACTTCAAAAACTGGCTATCCGTGAGATGGCGGGGTGGGCCCGGTTGAGGGGGACGCCGTAAACCCATCCATGGGGGCTTGGTCGCGGCATCCATGCCGCTTACACCCCCTCAACCGGACCCACCCCGCCTTCGACAGTTGGCTGCGGCCTGTCGGGCGAGGCGGGGTCGGACGTTTGGGTGTGTCGATTTCTGCGTCTGTGGTTCGTCGAATGAATGACTTCAACGGGAGCTGCACATGAGCACTGACACCAAGCCGAAAGGCCCGGCCTCGTATTTCCCCTCCATCGAGAAGACCTACGGGCAGCCGGTGGCGCACTGGTTCGGGTTGCTGGCCGGGAAGAAGGGCCTGAAACACATGGAACTGGTCAGCTTCCTGAAGAGTGAACATGGCTTGGGCCATGGCCATGCCAACGCACTGGTGGCTCACCATCTGGCCGGCAAGGGCTGAGCAGGCAACCCCGCGCTGAACGGTTGTCGGCGGCCTTGCTCCACCGGATGCAGGGGCGGGCAGACTGGGCATCCATCCCCAGGCAGGACGCCCGCATGCAGGTCACGCTGGAAGCGATCACCCCCGACAACTACGAAGCGGTGTGCGACCTCGACGTCAGCGATGCGCAGCAGGGCTTCGTGGCCAGCAATACCTGGTCGCTGGTGCAGGCGGCGTTTCATCCCGGCTACCAGACCCGCGCCATCCAGGCCGATGGCGAGCTGGTCGGGTTCTTCATGTGGGTGCCGGAGACGCCGCAGCGGATGTCGATCTGGCGCTTCATGGTCGATCAACACTGGCAGGGCCGTGGTATCGGTCGACGCGCGCTGGAACTCGCGCTGGCGCAGATCCGGGCCACGCCCGGTCTGGCCGAGATCGAGATCTCTACAACCCGCGCAATCCGGTGGCCGGCGCCTTCTACGGCAGCTTCGGGTTCGTCGAGACCGGGATGGACGACGACGGAGAGGACATGCTGGCCGTGCTGCCTGTAGCGGTCCCGGGATAACCTGAATGGGCGAATCTGACTGAACGATTTCATCTGCAACTGTCATGCAGATCGTGTCTAATACCGCTCCCCACCCGCTGTTCCCCACCCGCATGTCCCTTCCTTCCCATGGCCCCGCGCCGTGCGACGACGCTGACGGCCACCTGGTCACCGCCGGTCCGCTGACCCCGCCGCCCGACAGTGCTGGCACCACCGCCGACGAAAAAGCGCTGCGTCACTCGATCGCCGAGGACGTGCAGGGCATGGTGCTGGCCACGATGGTGGCTTCGCTGGGCCTGGCCATCTTCGCCAAGGGCGGGCTGATGATCGGCGGCATGGCGGGCATGGCCTTCCTGCTGCACTACGCGATGGGCTGGAACTTCGGCCTGGTGTTCGTGCTGGTCAACCTGCCGTTCTACTGGGTGGCGCTGCGGCGCATGGGCTGGGAATTCACCCTGAAGACCTTCGCTGCGGTCACCGCCTGTGGCGTGCTGACCGACCTGCTGCCGCGCTGGATCGACTTCTCGCACATCAACCCGCTGTATTCGGCGATCGTCGGTGGTGCCTTGTCCGGCCTCGGCATCCTGTTCTTCATCCGGCACCGCGCCAGCCTTGGCGGCATCGGCATCCTGGCGGTGTACCTGCAGCGCACCCGAGGCTGGAGCGCCGGCAAGGTGCAGATGTCCTACGACGCCTGCCTGATGGTAGCCGCGTTCTTCGTGCTGTCGCCATCGAAGGTGCTGTACTCGGCCATCGGCGCGGTGGTGCTCAGCCTGGTGCTGATGTTCAACCACCGCCCCGGCCGTTACATGGGCGTGTGACCGTTCAACGGGGTTGCCGGCCAGCGGCCGGCACTACCGGCATCCACGCGCGGAGATCCATCAGCGGACGGCGGCCTGCAACCACGGCGGCGACAGCTTCAGCAGCCGCGCATGCACGGGGCAATCCTCGGCGTGCGCGCCGGGCAGGTAGCCCAGGCTCATCAGGAACTCGCCGGTGATCTCGCCACCGGTGAAGCGGAAGGTCTTCTTGAACAGCTTCACCCAGTCGGCCTTGCTGCGCGGGTGATGCGCATCCAGCCACGCCGCGAAGCTGCCATGACTGGCCCGCAGCTGCTGGATCACCTGCGCGTTGTGGATGGCGGCCAGTACCTTCAGCCGGTTGCGGATGATGCCCGCGTCCGATAGCAGGCGCTCGATGTCCTGCTCGGCATAGGCCGCCACGCGGTCGACATCGAAGCCGTCATAGGCCGCGCGGAAGCCCTCGCGCTTTTTCAGGATCGTTTCCCAGCTCAGCCCGGCCTGGTTGATTTCCAGCACCAGCCGCTCGAACAGCTCGCGCTCGTCACGCTGCGGGTAGCCGTATTCATTGGCGTGGTAGTAGTCGTGCACCGGATGGCCCGGGGCGATGAGGCAGTAGCCGCTCATGGGGAAGACTCGCTGGATTCGGGTTCGGGATCGATGGCCACTGCGGGGCGCCCACCAATGGACAGCATCGGCCAGCGCGGCGGTTCAAGAGTGAGTTTGCCATCACGCAGCGCCTGGTTGATCGCCTCGGCCTGGCCGCTGGCGGTGCCGAACAGCGAACCGGCCCGGCGCCAGTGGTTGTCCCTGCCACGTGCGTACAGCACGCAGTCCGGCCCACGGATGGTGTACAGCTCGCACAGCAGCACGTCGGTGTTCCCGTCGCCATCCAGATCGCGATGCACGATCAGGCAGTCGCGCTCGCTCTGGGCGCAGGATTCGCCATCGATCGCGCGCGTGGCCAGTGCCTGCCACCAGTCGTCCGGTGGCGAGCTGGATCCCTTGGCCAGCTTCAACGCGCGCTGCAGGGCGACGACGTCCTGCGGCCCCTTGTCGAGGCGCTGGCCGTCATCCCAGCGCGAGGTACGTGCCAGCGCGGCAGCGATCACCTGTGGCGCGTTGGCATCGGCGGTGATGGCTGGATCACGCTGCAGCTCGCGCAGCGCCCGCACGCCGCGGTGGCCAAGATCGAAGCGCAGCACGTTGACGTCACTGCTGGTGATCGCGGGCGGGTCGGCACGCAGGCGCGCCAGCTGGCTGGACAGGGTCAGCCGCACCGGGTCCAGCAGCGGCGAGTTGCCCAGCAATGCCAGTGCCAGCACCGCCCAGCACATCCAGCGGTTGACCGGCTCCAGCATCTGCAACCAGCGGCGCTGTCGGCGCAGCACCGCCAGCGCGTAGCCCACGGCATAGCCGGCCACGGCCACTGCGACGAGTACCGCCCAGAACCGGTCCACGGTCCAGCCGTACTGCACCACGCGCAGCCCCAGTGCGTACAGCGCCAGTGCGGCGTAGACCGGCAGCGCCAGCAGGCTGGCTTCAACCAGACGGCGCAGCACGACGGGGTAGGGCGCGGTGTCGTCCCCCTGCTGGTAGACCGCATTGGTGAACGTCACCAGCAACAGCGACAGCACCAGCAGCAGGCTGGCGGCCGAGCGGGTCTTCCACAGCGGTTCCAGCCCGGTAAGCGGCAGGCTCAGCACGAACAATACGGCGATGAACGAGAGCAGCGGCAGCAGTCCGCGGCAGATCGCGAACAGCACCTGGCGGGTGATCTGGATCGCACGGTGCTGGGTGCGCCCGATCAGCACGCCGAACCCGGCCAGGCTGCCGGTAGCCAGCGCAATGAAGGCATCCTGGCGGAACAGGTCGCGGAAGACGGTGACCTCCAGCAGCTGGAACAGCGCCGCCCACAGCCACAGCAGCAGCCAGGTCAGCCCGGTGAACAGTGCCGCCAGGGCGAGGGTCAAACCGTTCTGCCAGGCGCGCTCGAACAGCTCGGGGTAGCTGGCGCGCCAATGCCCGTGCTGCAGCTGGAACTGCCACCAGGGCAGCACCACGAACACCGCCACGGCCATGCCCAGGGTCAGTGGAAACTGCAGCGCGCTCGACTCCAGCGCGGTCTCGCCAGTGAGGTTCCAGCCGATCCAGGCGGCCAGCGCCAGCACCACCGCCGAGCCGAGCACGGCCTGCAGCCACAGGCGGCGCTGGCCCAGCTCGACCAGGCTCAGCGCCACCGCGCTGGGAATGGCCAGCACCCAGGCGTACCAGCAGTAGCGCCAGCCGATATCGCGGAACGGCCACGCATCGGACAGTTCCTGCGCGGCATACAGCATCAGACCCTGCAGCAGGGCAATCAGGACGATGGCGCTGCGTGCCGGCAGGGTCAGGGGCGATGAAGACTGCATCGATGACCTTCCATGGCAAAGCACCATCCTAGCCCATCGCGGTTCGCCGCCATTGCGCGACCATCCCGCCCCCAGCAGGTAGAATGGGACCATGCCTGTAACGCCGACCTCCCTCGCCGATCACCTCCTCGTCGCGCTGCCGTCGCTGCTCGACGCGACCTTTGCCCGCAGCGTCGCGCTGATCTGCCAGCACGACGAGAACGGGGCGATGGGCGTGCTGGTCAACCAGCCTTCCGAGTACACGCTGGGTGAAGTGCTTGCACAGATGGACATCACCACCGGTGACGGCGACCTGCAGGCGCGCATGGTGCTCAACGGCGGCCCGGTGCATCCCGAGCGCGGCTTCGTCATCCATGACGACGCGCGGGCGTGGGATTCCAGCCTGATCGTGGGTGACGGCCTGTACCTGACCACTTCGCGCGACATCCTTGAAGCGATGGCGCGTGGCGAAGGCCCGGCCAATGCCGTGGTCACCCTCGGCTGTGCCGGTTGGGGCGCCGGGCAGCTGGAAAGCGAGCTGTCCGAGAACAGCTGGCTGACCGTGCCGGCCGATGCCGAGCTGGTGTTCCAGTTGCCGCTGGAGCAGCGCTGGCAGGGTGCGGCCTCGCGCATCGGCGTGGACCTGTTCCGGCTGACCGACTACAGCGGCCATGTCTGAGCCGACCACGCCCGTACCGGCTCCTGCTGTCCCGGCGATCCGCCGTGACGGCACCGTTCTGGGTTTCGACGTCGGCTCGCGGCGGATCGGCGTGGCCATTGGCAGTGCCTTCGCTGCGCATGCGCGCGCGGTGGCGGTGGTCGATGTGCACGGCAATGGCCCGGACTGGACCGCGATCGAACGCCTGCTCAAGGAATGGAAGCCCGACGGCCTGGTGGTCGGCGACCCGCTGACCCTGGACGGCCAGGACCAACCCAACCGCAAGCGCGCGCAGGGCTTCGCCCGCCAGCTGCGGGAACGTTTCAAGCTGCCGGTGGTGATGATCGACGAGCGTTCCAGCTCGGTCGAGGCCGCCCGCCGCTTCGCCGTCGAGCGCGCCGAAGGGCGCAAGCGCCGCCGTGATGCGGCCGCCCTCGATGCCGTGGCCGCGGCGGTGATCATCGACCGCTGGCTGTCGTCTCCCGACGACGCCACCCCCATTCCCTGACTGCCCGACACCGCCATGACCGCCCAGCAAATCGATGCCTCCGGACGCCTGCGCCACCTGCTGACCCTGGAGGGCCTGCCGCGCGGGACCCTGCTGCAGCTGCTTGACCGGGCAGGTCAGATCCGCGATGCCGCAGTCGGCCGCGTCGGCAACAAGCGCCACGTGCTGGCCGGTTCGGCGGTGTGCACGCTGTTCTTCGAGCCGTCCACGCGCACCCGCAGCTCGTTCCAGCTGGCCGCGCAGCGCCTGGGCGCCGATGTGCTCAACTTCGATGCCTCGACCTCGTCCACCCGCAAGGGCGAAACCGCCTGCGATACGCTGCGCAACCTGGAAGCGATGGGCGTGCGCGGCTTCGTGGTGCGCCACCCGGAGGATGGCGCGGTAGCCGCACTGGCAGAAGCGGCGGGCGAGGGCACCGCACTGATCAACGCCGGTGACGGCCGCAGCGCGCACCCGACCCAGGGCCTGCTGGACATGCTGACCCTGCGCCAGGCCAAGGGCCCGGATTTCTCGAAGATGAAAGTGGTGATCGTCGGCGACGTGAAGCACTCGCGCGTGGCCCGCACCGACCTGCATGCGCTGCGCACGCTGGGCGTGGGTGAGATCCGCGTGTGCGGCCCGCAGTCGCTGCTGCCGGACGATGAGACCCTGAAGGGCTGCGTGGTCGGCGATGATTTCGACGCGATGCTGGAAGGCGTCGACGCGCTGATGATGCTGCGCCTGCAGCGCGAGCGCATGGAAGAAGGCCTGGTGCCGTCGCTGGAGCAGTACCACGCCCAGTACGGCCTGACCCGCGAGCGCCTGGCGCGCGCCGGCAAGGATGCCGCGGTGCTGCACCCGGGCCCGATCAACCGCGGCGTGGAAGTGACCGACGACGTGGCCGACGGCCCGCAGTCGTGGGTGCTGCGCCAGGTCGCCAACGGCGTCGCCGTGCGCATGGCCGTGCTGGAAACCCTGCTGGGCTGACCACCCGCTCTGGTAGGTGTCAACCTTGGTTGACACACTTGCCGCGCGGCTTGTCCGCGCACCGCTCTGGTAGATGCCAACCTTGGTTGGCACTATCCATCCGCGCCCAAGTTGTCGAGCGGATCACACGAAGCCCCAAGCTCCCATTCGCACCTTGCATGGGGATATTGCCCAAGCCGCGTCGCCAGTCCGGCCCTGATCGGATTTCCCATCAGGTACATCGCACGCCGGTGCAACGATTCGTCAGAGCGGATCGCATGATCGTGATAGCAGGCCTGCCAGAAGCGCCCGACTCGCCCCAGCAACCGGTTTGCCTGCTGGGCTGTGCGCGACTTGAAACGCTTCATGACGGTTTCCAGCGTTCCCGCACGTAGTTCGACCAGCCAGTGGATGTGGTCGGGCATGACCACGTACGCAATCGAGCGGGTGAAGCCTTCCTGATCCAGTCGCTGGAATTCGCGGACTGCCAAGGCGGCCGCTGCGGCGTTGGTGAAGAGCGGCGCGCGGTCATGGACGACGGCGGTGAGGATATAGCTGAGGCCGATGCTGGAGCGACGACCGAGCAGGAGACGTGTGTTCTGCATGGAGCAAGCATGGACGGGCCTGCTTCCAGTGAACATCGGGGAATGGGTTGGTTTCAGGTAGGCCAGTGCCAACCAAGGTTGGCAACTACCAGAGCAGTCAGTGCCAACCAAGGTTGGCAACTACCAGAGCAGTCAGTGCCAACCAAGGTTGGCAACTACCAGAGCAGTCAGTGCCAACCAAGGTTGGCAACTACCAGGGCAGTCAATGCCAACCAAGGTTGGCAACTACTGAAGCTGCGGCTCAGCGCTTCTGCGCGAACAGCCATGCCCACATCGCCGGGTCGGAGTAGGTGGCGTCCCAGGCATTGTGGTTGCCGTCCGGGTACTCGGTGTAGCGCACGTCGCGTGCAGCGGCGCTCCGGAATGCGGCGTGCAGTCTGCGATCGTCGTCCGGTGGCACCACATCATCCAGCGCGCCGTGGAAAATCCAGATCGGCGTGCCTCTCAGGCGCTGGGCGATGGCCGCATACGGATCGGTTTCTTGGGCGACCTGCTCGACGAACAGGGTCGGGCGTACCGCGCGCGGCGCCAGCACCGCGCCGCACACGGGCATGATCGCGGCGAAGCGCCCGGGGTCATCCAGCGCGATGTTCCAGCTCCCATAGCCGCCCATCGACATCCCGGTCAGGTACTGCCGTGAGGGATCGGCACCGAACTCGGCGATGGTGGCGTCCAGGGCGGCCAGCGCAACGCGGTTGTTGCGCCCGCTCCATTCCTGGTGGCCCGGCACCTGGGGGAATACGGCCAATGCGGGGAAGTCGGCCGCGTGCCTGCGCAGGTGCGGCCCCAGCCCCGCATGGGTCTGCTTGACACCGTCGCCGCCACGCTCGCCGGAGCCGTGCAGGAACAGGATGACCGGGAGTCTGGTGGGAGCGGTGGCCTGAACGCCGGCCGGAATGAACACCTGGTAGTAGGCGGTCTCGCCGTCCACCTTCACTGCGCGGCCCTCGAAGCGGCCGCGCGCGCTGTCCGGCAGCGAAGTGCAACCGCTCATCATCAGAAAGGCCAGCAGCGGCAGCCAGCGCGACATCGATCGGACCATGGGATTTCCCGGGGCGGCAGGGTCAGCTGCATCCTAGCCCGCCGCAGGTCAACGCGGCATCGTGCGGCGCGTCACTCCGGTCGCGGGAAACTGGCAATGATGTCCAGCTGCTCCTGCGCTTCGGCATTGCCGTCGGCGGCGGCCGCCTGCACCTGCGCGATGTCCGGATGCAGCACCACCAGCAGCGGGTTCTCGCAGACCGGGCAGGCGTACTCGGTGGCGTCCTCGTCCAGCTCCATCTCCATGGCACGCGAGCTGCCCTTCCATTCGCAGGCCGGGCAGGTGTGCTGCTGGTCGCGCCAGCCGGGCTGGAAATAGTTTTCGATCGTTGTTGCCATGGGTGTTCCAGTTGGGATCGGGTCAGAGCCCCGCGCAGCGGAGATCCGACCGTGGGTTTTGGCGTGGGTCGGAACTCCGCGCGGCGGGGATCGGACCCTGCAGGGTTCAGTGCAGCAGCACCAGCGTGGCAAGGCCGAGGAAGGTGAAGAAGCCCATCGAGTCGGTCACGGCGGTCAGGAAGATGCCGCTGGCCAGCGCCGGGTCGAAGCCGAAGCGTTTCAGGGTCAGTGGCACCAGCACGCCGGCCAGTGCGGCGAACAGCAGGTTGCAGGTCAGCGCGATGGCGATCACCGCCGACAGCCCGGGCGAGTGGAACCAGGCCAGCACGATCAGCCCCAGCACGGAACCCAGCATCACGCCGTTCAACAAGGCGACCCGCACCTCCTTCCACAGCAGCGTGCGCGCGTTGGACGCGCCTACCTGGCCCAGTGCCAGGCCGCGCACCATCAGCGCCAGCACCTGGGTACCGGCATTGCCGCCCAGGCCCGCCACGATCGGCATCAGCACGGCCAGCGCCACCAGCTTGTCGATGGTGCCTTCGAAGTGGCCGACCACGCTGGAGGCCAGGAAGGCGGTGCACAGGTTCACCGACAGCCACATCAAGCGCCGGCGCATGGCGCGCCAGACCGGGCTGAACAGGTCTTCGTCCTCGTCCAGGCCGGCGGCGCCCAGTGCCTGGTGCTCGGCCTGGCCACGGATGATGTCGACCACGTCATCGATGGTGATGCGGCCGATCAGGATGTTGTTGTCGTCCACCACCGGCGCGGAGATCCAGTCATGGTCGGAGAACTGGCGGGCGACTTCCTGGTCGCTCTCGCCGACGTCAATGGCCGGCTGCTCGTCGTCGATCAGGCGGTTGATCGGGGTGGTGTCCTCGTGGGTCACCAGTGCCGCCAGCGACACCCGGCCGAGGTACTGATGGCGCCGGCTGACCACGAACAGGTGATCGGTATGGTCCGGCAGTTCGCCGCGCAGGCGCAGGTAGCGCAGCACCACGTCGACATTGACGTCGGCGCGCACGGTCACCACGTCCGGGTTCATCAGGCGGCCGGCGCTGTCCTCGGGATAGGACAGCACCTGCTCCAGGCGCTCGCGGTTCTCGCGGTCCATCGACTTGAGGACCTCGTCGATGACCGTATCGGGCAGGTCTTCGACCAGGTCGGCCAGGTCGTCGATGTCCAGGTCTTCGACCGCGGCGATGATCTCGTCCGGGTCCATGTCCGCGAGCAGGCTCTCGCGCACGTCTTCGCCGACGTGGACCAGCACCTCGCCGTCATCTTCCGGATCAACCAGGCCCCACACCACCTCGCGCTTGCCCGGCGGCAGCGATTCAAGCAGGTTGCCGATCTCGGCCGGGGCCAGGGTGTTGACCAGCCGACGTACCGGGCCCAGCCGGCCGCTGTCCAGTGCATCGGACAACATCCGCAGTTGGCGCGCAGTCTTGTCGTGGCGTACAGCTTCAGCCATCGCAGCTCCCGCGGGATAAGAAAAGCCGCGATCCCGGCAAGGATGCGGCAACAGGGGTGTTCAGCGCGTCATTATCGCAAGGGGATGTTTCAGCGCATAGCCGCCGGGTGGCGGTAGTGCCGGCCGCTGGCCGGCAACCTCTTTGCCTTCAACGAGACGGGGCCAGATCCCTTTTCCCGCGGAAAAGGGATCTGACCCCAGGCGTGCATGCCCGGCGAGCGGGTGGTGTCAGGGCGTATCGGCCACCAGCGCCAGCCAGCGTTCGATGGCGCGGCGGTCGCGCGCGGCCAGCAGCTTCGGGGCACGGGCGCGCAGCGCACCCAGATCGGCTTCGCGGATGGCGCGGCGCACCTCCAGCAACGTACCGGGATGCAGGCTGAACTCGCTCAGGCCCAGCGCCAGCAGCAACGGGGTCATCCGCGCATCACCGGCCATCTCGCCACAGACCGCCACCGGAATGCGGTGGCGTGCGCCGGTCTCGATCACCATCTGCAACAGCCGCAGCACCGCCGGGTGCAACGGTGAATACAACTCGCCCAGCGCCTCGTTGTTGCGGTCGGCGGCCAGCAGGTACTGCACCAGGTCGTTGGTGCCGATCGACAGGAAATCGACCAGATCGATGAAACTCTCCAGCGCCAATGCCGCCGCCGGGACTTCGATCATCGCGCCCAGCGGCACGTGCTCGGACACCATATGGCCTTCGCTGCGCAGCTGTTCGCTCAGCTTGAGCATGCGCCGGCGCACCGCCAGCAGTTCCTCGCGGGTGCTGACCATCGGCACCAGCACGCGCAGCTTGCCGTAGGCCGAGGCGCGCAGGATCGCGCGCAGCTGGGTGTCGGCCACCTTGGGCCGTGCCAGCGACAGGCGCACGCCGCGCAGGCCCAGTGCCGGGTTCTCTTCGTTGCTCAGGGTCAGGCCGGTACGATCGGCCTTGTCCGCACCCAGGTCGAGCGTGCGGATGGTCACCGGCCGGCCGCTCATGCCCAGTGCGGCATCACGGTAGGTCTGGAACTGTTCTTCTTCGTCCGGCAGCTCGTTGCGCTGCAGGAACAGGAATTCGGTGCGGTACAGGCCCAGCCCCTGCGCGCCCAGCGCATGCGCCTGGGTGACGTCCTCCAGCGATTCGGCATTGGCCAGCAGGGCAATGTCGACCTGGTCGCGGGTACGGCTGGGCTTGCTGCGCAGGCGGCCAAGCTCGCGCTGCTCGCGCGCGTGTTCCTTCAGGCGTGCGCGGTAGTCACGCAGGTTGTCGGCCAGCGGGTTGACGGTGATGCTGCCGTCGGCACCGTCGATGATCAGCACGTCGCCGTCGGCGACGCGGCTGAGCAGTTGCGGCACATTGACGATCAGGGGCAGGTGCAGGCTGCGCGCCAGGATCGCGCTGTGCGACAGCGCGCTGCCGGCGGCGGTGACGATGCCGACCACGCCCTGCGCCTGCAGCTGCGCCAGTTCGGATGGGGCGATGTTGTCGCAGACCAGGATCTCGCCGGCCAGGCCCTTCATCACCGGCGGGCGTTCGGGTTGCAGGAAGGCGTGGATGCGGCCGATCACATGGTCGAGATCGTCCATGCGGCTCTTCAGGTAGGCATCGTCCATGCCATCGAAGACCTTGGCCAGGCGGTCACGCTGCAGGCGCAGCGCGTAGCCGGCACTGTACGGGCCGCTGCGGATCAGTTCGTCCAGGCCATACAGCAGCTCGGGGTCGTCCAGCAGCAACGCGTGCAGGTCGAGGAACTCGCCCACTTCCTGGTTCAGTGCGCCATGCAGGCGCTGACGCAGTTCGTGCATTTCCGTACGCGCGGCATCCAGCGCACGGTGCAGGCGGGCCAGTTCGGCCTCGACCTGGTGGGCGGCCACGCGTTGCTCGGCCACTTCCAGTGCATGCGGCAGCCGCACGCGCGCCCGGCCCATCGCCGTTCCGCGCGCCGCGCCATGGCCGGCCAACAGCTGTACCGGCCGTTGGCCGGAAGGGAGCTGGCCGGCGCGTGCGCGTGGCACGCTCAGCTGTCCTCGTCGAAGCGGCGTTCGAACAGGCCCACCACCGCCTCCATCGCGGCGGCTTCATCTTCGCCGTTGATGCGCACGGTGACCGGAGTGCCCTGGCCGGCGGCCAGCAGCATCACGCCCATGATGCTCTTGGCGTTGATCTCACGGCCCTTGGCGGCCATGGTCACGTTGCAGCGGAACGGCGCCAGGGTCTGCACCAGCTTGGCGGTGGCCCGGGCATGCAGGCCCAGGCGGTTGCTGACGGTGAGTTCTCGTTCAAGCATCGTCGACTATCGCTCCATTACGGGTACCCGCCGCGGCTGTGGCGGGCAGTTGATCCAGTCCCTGTTCCGGATAATTCATCACCCGCAGCAACATCGGCAGGCTCAGTGCCGACACCCGGCGAACCGGGGTCCCCAGCCGGGCCAGCTGCCCTGCAAGGTTGGCGGGGCTGGCGCCGTACAGGTCGGTCAGGATCAGCACGCCCTCACCACTGTCGACCCGCCGCAAGGCGGCCGAGGCGAGCGGGAGCAGGGCGTCCATGTCTGCGTCGAACGGTACTTCGAAAGCTTCGGTTTTCAGCGGCAATTGCCGCAGGAGCCGGGTCGCCACGTCAAGCAGGGCGGTCCCGACCCCGGGATGTGTTACGAGGAGAATGCCACAGGTCATTACTGCACGTTAACAGGTCAAGGTGAATCGGCGATAGCAGCAGATGAGGGGCACTGTGTCCCGTATTCAGCGTTATCGGGGTCAGAGCCCTTTTCCCCTGGAAAAGGGATCCGACCCCATGCGTTTTTCGATGCCTGGCAGCGATTCATCCACGCATGGTGTGGATCCATCGTGTCGACCAAGGTCGACACCTACCAACAGCGCACGGAATCTGTCAGAGGCGGGGCGGTGTGGGTAGGCAGGACCGTTGGCGCCATCGAGCCCCCATGGGTGAGGGCGCTTTGCTTGCGAAGCACTGCTTCGCAAGCGCCCGAACGCCCAGCCGCCAGCGGCTGGGCCGGACCCCGGAGGGGGGGTCACGGCGTGTCCTGCCTACCCACACCGCCCCGCCATCCCACGGAATGCCGCTTTTGCTGTTGCTGTTGCTGTTGCCGGCCAGCGGCCGGCACTACCGACGGGTGCCGGGCGCAGCCCGGCCGGCCCCCCTCAATCCTGTTCGCGGTGGTACGTCGCCACGTCCTGCCAGCCCATCTCGCGGGCATGCCGGGCCATGCGCTCGGCCAGGAACACCGAGCGGTGCTTGCCGCCGGTGCAGCCGAACGCCACGGTCACGTAGCTGCGGGTGCCATCACCCAGTTTCGGCAGCCAGGTATCGAGGAAATCCATCAGCTGGGCCAGGTAGCGCTGCACGTCCGGTTGCGCTTCCAGGTAGTCGCGCACACCCGGTTCGCGGCCGCTGAGCGCACGCAGGTCCGGGTCCCAGTGTGGATTGGGCAGCACCCGCGCATCGAACACGAAGTCCGCCTCGGCGGGTACACCGCGCTTGTAGGCGAATGATTCGAACAGCAGCGACAGGCCGGTGGCATGGTCCATCGCGAACTCGGTGATGATCCGCCGCCGCAGTTGGTGCACGTTGAGGTTGCTGGTATCGATCACCGCATCGGCCTCGCGGCGCAATGGCGCGGTCAGCTCGCGCTCGCGGGCGATCGCCTCGGGCAATGACAGGCCCAGCTGGCTCAGCGGATGGCGGCGGCGGGTGTCGGCATAGCGCTTGAGCACCGTTTCGTCGCTGGCCTCGAAGAACAGCACCTTCACTTCCACGCCGGCGTCGGTGGCCAGCTGCCGCCAGTCGCCCAGCTGGCTCAGGTCGGCCTGGCCGCGCACGTCGATGCCCACCGCCAGCCGGCGCGGCGCGCTGCCGTCGTGGTTGGCCAGCAGGCTGCGCACGAAGTCCGGCAGCAGGTGGATCGGCAGGTTGTCCGAGCAGTAGTAGTCCTGATCCTCGAAGGTCTTCAGGGCGACGGATTTACCCGAGCCGGACAGGCCGCTGACGATGATCAGGGTCGGGGCGGAGGGGGTGGCGGTGCTCATGGACAGGCTCTTCGAAGGGCAGGGGAATCAGGGTGTTCGCCGTTCCAGCAGATTGCTGTGGCGGGCGATGAACATCGCTGCCGGATCAATGCCCTTGGTGCGCAGGATGTGCAGGCGGGTGGCGGCTTCGGTCAGCACGGCCAGGTTGCGGCCGGGCATCACCGGCAGGGTGATCAGCGGAACGTCGAGGTCCAGCACATGGCGGGTGCCCGAGTCGCCGGTCAGGCGCTCGTAGCCATGCGGGGTGGGTTCGGTCATCGGCTTGGTCAGGTGGACGATCAGCCGAAGGTACTTGTTCTTCTTTACAGCCGTGTCGCCGAACATCTCGCGCACATTCAGCACGCCCAGGCCGCGCACTTCCAGCAGGTCCTGCAGCAGTTCGGGGCAGGTGCCGTCGAGCACGTCCGGGGCGATCTGGGTGAATTCGGGCGCATCGTCGGCTACCAGCCGATGGCCGCGGCTTAGCAGCTCCAGCGCCAGCTCGCTCTTGCCCGACCCGGCCTCACCGGTGATCAGCACGCCGATGGAATAGATCTCCATGAACACGCCATGCAGGATCACCCGCGGCGCCAGCGTGCGCGCCAGGTGGTAGGACAGGTGGTTGAGCAGTTCGTGGCCGCGCTTGGGCGACAGCCACAGCGGTGTACCGGATTCATCGGCGGCCGCGCGCAGGTCTTCCGGGCACGCCTGGTTGCGGGTCAGCACCAGCGCCAGCGGATGCGACTGCATGATCTTCTCGATGGTTTCCCAACGCTGGCGGGGTTCCAGCGCGTCCAGCCAGGACAGTTCCTCGGTGCCCAGGATCTGCACCTTGTTGGGATAGATCGCATTGAGGTAGCCGGCCAGCGACGGACGCCGCGAGACCGTGTTGCCGGCCTCCAGCTCGCGTTTCTCACCGGATTTGCCAGCGGCCCAGCGCAGCCCCAGCCGCTCGCGCTGCTGTTCGAACAGTTCACGGGCGGTGATGCTGGTATTCATGCGGCACTCGCAGGTGGGGTCATGTCCAGCGCCTCGCGCAGCGCCCGGGCATCGCCGGCTTCGCGCAGGGCCTGGCGGATGTCCGGTGCGGAAAACAGCTCGGCCAGCTCGGACAGCAGCATCAGGTGCTGGTGGGTGTAGTGGGCGGGGACGGCCATCGCGAACACCAGGTCCACCGGTTCGTCGCCGCCGAAATCGACCGGGGTCGCCAGTCGCAGCAGGGCGCCACGGGGGCGGTCCAGGGTCGGCGCGCGGCCGTGGGGGATGGCGATGCCGTGGCCGATCGCGGTGCTGCCCAGGGCTTCGCGCTGGCACAGGTTCAGATAGATCTGTTCGGCGTTGGCCTGGCGGCAGGCCAGCAACCCGGCGGCGGCCTGCAGGACGCTGTCACGGTCGGTGGCCGTGCAGAGCTGGGTCTGCACGGCCGCCAGGAGGTCAGTCAGGGGCATGTCTGCGGGGAACGGTGGCGATCAGCCACCATTGTCGCCCACCGGCAGCGGTGCGTGCTGCTGTTTTTTCTCCTTGTGCTTGATGACCAGGCGGTCAAGCTTGTCCGCGAGCAGGTCGATCGCGGCATACATGGTCTGGCCGCCGGCCTCGGCGTGCAGGGTCTGCCCCGGAATGTTGAGGCTGGCGTCGACGTGGTGTTCGGTCTTCTGCAGCTTGAGGGTCACCCGCGCTTCGCAGTGCTGGTCGAAGTGTTTTCCGATCCGGGCCAGCTTCTCCTCTACATAGGACTGCAGGGCCGGGGTGACTTCGACGTCTTTGCCAAACGTTTCGATGCGCATCGGGTTTCTCCTGTGTTCGGATGTGCCAATGAACCTCTCCGCCGGGCGCGGCGGCGCGTCAAGCGATTCTGACCCTTTCGTGCGAGGCGGAAATGTTCATGGCTTCACGATACTTCGCCACGGTGCGTCGCGCTACTGGAATTCCCGACGATTTGAGCAGGTCAGCCAGCTTGGCGTCAGAAAGCGGCTTGCGCGGGTTCTCGTCGTCGATCAGGCGGCGGATCATCGCCTGGATGGCCGTGCTGGACGCCTCGCCACCGCCTTCGGTATCGATGCCCGAGGCGAAGAAGGCGCGCAGCGGCAGGGTGCCGCGTGGCGTGCGCACGTGCTTGCGGGCGATCGCGCGCGACACCGTGGATTCGTGCAGGCCCAGCTCGGCGGCGATCTCGCGCAGGGTCAGCGGGCGCAGCGCCTGCTCGCCGAATTCGAGGAAGCCGGCCTGTTGCAGGATCAGGCTGCGCACCACCCGCAGCAGGGTTTCGCCGCGCTGCTGCAGGCCCTTCAGCAGCCAGCGCGCCTCCTGCAGCTGGCCGCGCAGGTAGCCGGCGTCGGCCTCGCCACAGCGGCGGATCAGCTGTTCGTAGCCACGGTGGATCACCACCTTCGGCCCGGCATGGGCCGCCAGCGCTGCGCGCCAGATGCCGTTCTGCCGCCACACCACCACGTCGGGCACCACGTAGGTGTCCTGCGACAGCGGCGCGATCTGCGTGCCCGGACGCGGGTCCAGCGAGCGCAGCAGCGCGACCGCCGTCTCGACCTCGTCCAGCGGCTGTTTCAGTTCATGCGCCAGCCCGGAGACGCCACTGCGCGGCAGCCGTTCCAGCGGGCCTGCGGCAATCTGTCGCGCCAGCGCCAGCCCCGGCGTGTCGGCAGGCAACACGTCCAGCTGCAGCTGCAGGCACTCGCCGAGCGTGCGCGCGGCAACGCCGACCGGGTCGAAACGCTGGATGCGACGCAGCACCGCGAGGATTTCATCCTCACCGGCATGGACCGCCGGCAGCAGGGTTTCGGCGATGGTGGCCAGCGGTTCGCGCAGGTAACCATCGTCGTCCAGCGCATCGATCAGTGCAGCGCCGATGCTGCGGTCATGCGTGGAAAGATGCGACAGGTGCAGCTGCCACAGCAGGTGGTCGGCCAGCGTTTCGGTTTCCGCCACGCGCTCGGCGGCACTGCCGGTGTCATCGTCATCGTCGAAGCTGCCACCACTGCCGGCGGCACTCCAGTCGAGTTCGGCCGGCGCCCAGTCGTCGCCGTTGTCGGTGCGTTCGGCGGGCGCGTCGGCATCGGTGCTGTCGCTGGCCTCATTGGCGGCACTGCTGTCGTTGCTGTCGGCCCAGTCCAGCAGCGGATTGCTCTCCACGGCCTGGGCGATTTCAAGCTCCAGCTCGGTCGTGGACATCTGCAGCAGCTTGATCGCCTGCTGCAGCTGGGGCGTGAGCACCAGCTGTTGTCCCAACGATGTCTGCAGCCGAGTCTTCATGCCTGTGCCGAACGGAAGGAAAGGGACCCGGCGCCTGCGGTCACAGCTTGAAGGAATCCCCAAGGTAGACGCGACGTACGTCGGCGTTGTCCAGGATCGCCTCCGGCGAGCCCTGGGCCAGCACGGTGCCCTCGGCGAGGATATACGCGCGGTCGCAGATTCCCAAGGTCTCGCGCACGTTGTGGTCGGTGATCAGCACGCCGATGCCACGCTGCTTGAGATGGGTGACGATGCGCTGGATTTCACCCACCGAGATCGGGTCGACACCGGCAAACGGTTCGTCGAGCAGGATCAGGCGCGGCTGCGCGGCAAGTGCGCGGGCGATCTCGCAGCGACGACGTTCGCCACCGGACAGGCTGGCGCCGAGCTGGTCGGCCACATGGCCCAGCTGCAGCTCGTCGAGCAGGCTGTTCAATTCGCGTTCGCGGCCGGCCGAATCCAGGTCTTCGCGAAGCTCCAGTACCAGGCGGAGGTTGTCGGCCACCGTCAGCTTGCGGAACACCGACGGCTCCTGCGGCAGGTAGCCCACGCCCTGCTTGGCACGGGTGTACATCGGATCGCTGGTGATGTCCTTGCCGTCGAGCACGATGCTGCCGGCATCGGCGGCGACCAGGCCGACGATCATGTAGAAGCAGGTGGTCTTGCCGGCACCGTTGGGGCCGAGCAGGCCCACCACTTCACCGGCGTCGAGGGTCAGCCCGAAGTCCTTCACGACTTCGCGCTGCTTGTAGCGCTTGCGCAGGCCCTTGGCGACGAGCATTACTTCTTGCTCCCGGCCGGCTTGGCCGACGTGCTGGCCGGCGCCGCCGCCTTGGGCGTGGCCGCCGGCTGTGCCGCCGCGTTCTTGTTCTTCGGCGGAATGACGGTGCGCACGCGGCTGCCATCGCCACCGGAATTCATTTCGCCGCTACGGGTGTTGTAGACCATGCGCTGGCCGGCATTGGTGCCGCGCGCGCTGGTGACCTTGTAGTTGCCGGTCAGGGTGATGATCTCGGTCTTGATGTCGTAGTCGATGCGATCAGCCACCGCGTCCATCCAGGTGCCATCGTCGAGCTGCTGCTTCATCGTGGCCTGTTTGCCGGTGAACACCGCACGCACGGCCTCGCCGTCCTTCAGGTAGATCTCGGCTTCGGACGAGCGGATGTCCAGCGAGCCCTGGGTGACGGTCACGCCCTGCGAGAGTACGGTCTTGCCATCGCCGGTGAGCACGCCCGACTGCGCGCCGGAGTCGATGTTCATGTTCTCGTTGCGGTCGGTGGACTTGGCAAAGGCAGCGCTGGGAACAAGGAGACCGAGCGCGAGTACGGCTGCAAAGGGAATCTTCATCGGGGTCCGTTCTACCGGTGGGGCCGCCCGGGAAACCGGGGGCGGATGGGTGGGCTGCCTGCCTTGCGCCTGTCCGGGGACGTCGCAGGAGGGCGGCGGAATCAGCGTCGGGGCGTGTAACGGCCCTTGGACTGGCTGAGGAAATGATACGTGTTGTTCTTCGAATCCACCTCGAAGCCAACGCCGGACTGTTCCATGCCGGGGCGGGTCATGGTGACCAGCGCATCGGTGCGGGCACGGTTCTCCTTCGGGAACACGTCCAGGTGGTCGGTGCGGAAGGTGGTCGGCACCACGCCCGGATCGGCCGGGCTGTCGCCGGCGACATTGCCGCGCAGCTTCATCTGGTCGCCCTTGGCGCTGAACCAGCCAGTCTCGGCACGCAGGGTCCAGTGCTTGCCATCCTTGTCCGGCATCTCGAACAGCGGCGTGGCGATGTTGATGGTCTGGTCGCCACGCTGGCGCTCCAGCAACGGTGCGCGCAGGGTGGTCGATTCCTTGCCGTGCTCATCCAGGGCGACGACCTGGAAGTCGTGCAGGACGTAGTCCACGCCGACATCCTGGCCGGCAGTGGCCGGACCCTTGTCGCGGTTGCGCAGGGCCGCCCAGCTGCTGAGCAGGGCCGCCAGCAGCAGGCCGATGCCGAGCAGGGTGCGCCAGTTCAGGCTCGGCAGGTTCATGCGCCGAACCTCGCCAGGACCGCGTCCACATGGCCCTGCGCGGCCAGCAGGATGTCACACAGCTCACGGGCTGCACCACGTCCGCCATCGGCGCGGGTCTGCCAATGCACGCGCTCGGCGATCCACGGGTGGGCGTTGGCCGGCGCCACCGCCAGGCCGACCGCGCCCAGCGGTGCCAGGTCAGGCAGGTCGTCGCCCATGAAGGCCACCTGCTCCAGGCCGACGCCGTGCTGCGCACACAGCGCCTGCACGCTGGCCAGCTTGTCGCCCACGGCGATCTGGGTATCGATGCCGAGGTCGGCGCCGCGCCTGAGCGCGGACTGGCTGTTGCGCGCGGTGATCAGCACGGGGTGGATGCCGTGCTGCTGCAGCAGTTTCAGGCCCAGGCCATCCTGCACGAAGTACGCCTTGCTCTCGTTGCCGTCCTTGTCGTAGTACAGCCGACCGTCGGTGAGGGTGCCGTCCACGTCGAAGCAGGCCAGGCGGACGCGGGCCGCGGCGGCATGCAGGTGGGCGGGGAAGGCGGGCAGGGGGGACCAGGGCATCAGGGTGGCAGGCTCGGTGGATTCGGGTTGGGACGGTACAGACTGAATGGGGTCTACGGACTGTCGGTTAAACCACCCGGGCCCGCAACAGGTCATGAATGTTCAGGGCACCGACCGCCCGGCCCTGGTCGTCAACCACGATCAGGCCCGTGATCTTGTGGGTCTCCATCAGCCGGGCAGCCTCCACCGCCAGCTGGTCGGCGCCGATGGTACGTGGGTTTCGGGTCATCACATCGGCGATCTTCGCGGTGCGCACGTCCAGCGCGCTGTCCAGCGCCCGGCGCAGGTCACCGTCGGTGAACAGGCCGATCAGCACACCGTCGGCATCGACCACGGCGGTCATGCCCAGCCGCTTGCGGCTCATTTCGACCAGCGCCTCGCTGAGGCTGGCGTCGGCCCCCACGCTGGGCAGGTCCTTCCCGGTGTGCATGACGTCGGTGATATGCAGCAGCAGGCGGCGGCCGAGGCTGCCGGCCGGGTGCGAGCGGGCGAAATCGTCGGCGGTGAAGCCGCGTGCGTCGAGCAGGGCCACGGCCAGCGCATCGCCCATCGCCAGCGAGGCGGTGGTGCTGGAGGTCGGCGCCAGCGCCAGCGGGCAGGCCTCGGCCGGCACGCTGACGTCCAGGTGGATATCGGCGGCGGTGGCCAGGCTGGACTGCGGGCGGCCGGTCATGGAAATCAGCACGTTGCCCTGGCGCTTGAGCACCGGCAGCAGCATCAGCACTTCGTCCGATTCGCCCGAATAGGACAGGGCCAGCACCACGTCGGCCTCGGTGATCATGCCCAGGTCACCATGGCCGGCTTCGCCCGGATGCACGTAGAACGCGGGAGTGCCGGTGGAGGCCAGCGTAGCGGCGATCTTGCGGGCGATGTGCCCGGACTTGCCCATGCCGGTGGCGACCACCCGGCCGCGGCTGGCCAGGATCGCCTGGCAAGCCTGCTGGAAGGCCTCGCCGAGGCGGTCGGCCACGGCATCCAGCGCCTGCCGCTCGATCTCGAAGACGCGGCGGCCGCTGGCGACCAGGCCGGCAGGGTCGACGGAACGGGGGGGCAACAGGGATTCGGCCATGCGGACGCCACGCAGCGGAAGTAGAATGGAGGCACATTTTATTAGGAAAGCCCGTTGGACGCCGACACCATCCGCAACCTGATCGAAACCGGCCTGCCCGGCGCCCGCGCCGACGTGCAGGGCGACGATGGCGTGCATTTCGAAGCGACCGTGGTCTGCGAGGCCTTTGCCGGCAAGATGCCGCTGGCCCGCCACCGGATGGTCTATGCCACCCTGGGCGACCTGATGGGCGGCGCGATCCACGCGCTGGCGCTGAAAACCGTGACCCCGGCCGAAGCCGGCTGAACCGCAGAAGATCCCGAATACATGGCCAAGATCGTTGTGACCGGCGGCGCTGCGCTGCACGGTGAAGTGAGCATCTCCGGCGCCAAGAACGCCGTCCTCCCCATTCTCTGCGCGACCCTGCTGGCCGATGCGCCGGTGGAGATCACCAACGTGCCGCACCTGCACGATGTGGTCACCACGGTGAAGCTGCTGGGTGAACTGGGTGCCAAGGTCACCATCGACCAGGGCACGCTGTCGCGCGGCAGTGCGATCGTGGTCGACCCGCGCCCGGTCAACCAGCATGTCGCCCCGTACGAGCTGGTCAAGACCATGCGCGCCTCGATCCTGGTGCTGGGCCCGCTGCTGGCCCGCTTCGGCGCGGCGGAAGTGTCGCTGCCCGGCGGCTGCGCGATCGGCTCGCGTCCGGTCGACCAGCACATCAAGGGCCTGCAGGCGCTGGGCGCCGAGATCGTGGTCGAGAACGGCTTCATCAAGGCCACGGCCAAGCGCCTGAAGGGCGGCCATTTCACCTTCGACATGGTCAGCGTTACCGGCACCGAGAACGTGCTGATGGGCGCGGTACTGGCCGAAGGCACCACCATCCTCGACAACTGTGCGATGGAACCGGAAGTGACCGATCTGGCGCATTGCCTGATCGCGCTGGGCGCGAAGATCGAAGGCCTGGGCACTGCCCGCCTGGTCATCGAAGGCGTCGAGCGCCTGTCCGGCGGCCGCCATGAAGTGCTGCCCGACCGCATCGAGACCGGCACCTTCCTGGTGGCTGCGGCGATGACCGGCGGCAAGGTCACGGTCAACCGTGCGCGCCCGAACACCATGGACGCGGTGCTGTCCAAGCTGGTCGAAGCCGGTGCGAAGATCGAGACCACCGACGACACCATCACCCTGGACATGCAGGGCAAGCGGCCGAAGGCGGTCAACCTGACCACTGCGCCGTACCCGGCGTTCCCGACCGACATGCAGGCGCAGTTCATGGCGCTCAACTGCGTGGCCGACGGCGTCGGCGTGATCAACGAAACGATCTTCGAAAACCGTTTCATGCACGTCAACGAGTTGCTGCGCCTGGGCGCGGACATCCAGGTCGAAGGCCACACCGCCATCGTGCGGGGCAGCGAGCACCTGAGTGGCGCACCGGTGATGGCCACCGACCTGCGTGCCTCGGCCTCGCTGATCCTGGCCGGCCTGATGGCCAGCGGCGAGACCACCATCGACCGCATCTACCACCTTGACCGTGGCTACGAGAACATCGAAGAGAAGCTGTCTTCGCTCGGTGCCACCATCCGGCGCGTGCCATGATCCTGCGCGGCAAGTTCAGCCCGCGTCGCAAGGCGCTGCTGGCGCTGGTGCTGATCGTGCTGGCGTGGCTGGGCTACGCCTGGTACGCCAACATCGCCATCACCCAGGGCATCGAGCAGAAGGACATGGACTGGAATGGCGATGGCACGGTCTCGCGCGACGAGATCATCGAGTCGTTCTATGCGGTTGCGGTGAATGACAGCCAGGACGGCAACCGCCATTGCCGCACCTTCGTCTGGCGCAGCACCGGCGAGCAGATCCGCGTGGACTGCCGTACCGAGTTCAAGCCGGCGGCGGCCGAAGAAAAGAAGTAAGAAAAACGCCCGCGAAAGCGGGCGTTTTCTTTTCGCGGGGCCCGGGGTCGGATCCCTTTCCATCGGAAAGGGCTCCGACCCCAGCCACACAACCGGGGTCAGAGCCCATCCCCGAGGGGATGGGATCCGACCCCGGCACTCAGTTCATCGCCTTGATGGTCAGGTCCAGGGCATCGCGGTCGTTCTCCCGCTGCAGCATGCGCGCCGGCACCGGGAACTCCGGCACGATCCAGGCGATCAGCTCCTTGTTGCCGTCGGCACGCGAGACCTTGGTCGCTTCGTAGCTCTTGCCGCCCACGGTGATCGACTCCTTGCCGATCACGCGGTAGGTCATGTTCTTGATGCGGCCTTCGTCGACCATGCGATAGGTCAGCGGCTTGCCGGCGGCGAGGTCACGGGCGATCGCCAGGTTGATCAGCAGCGCGTCCATGTCACCGGATTTCAGTGCGATAGGTCCAGCGCGGTCCGGCTTGATGTCGCCGGTCCAGGTGGCCTGGTTGCTGGTCCAGTTGTAGTTGGCCTGCACGTTGCGCTTCTTCACCAGCAGCGCCGAACGGTCCTGGCTGCTGAGCGGGCGCAGCTGGCCGCGCACTTCTTCGAACACGGTGCTCTGGCTCAGGTCGGCCAGCTGGTTCTTCACCTGCAGCGTGTAGCGCCACTTGTTGGCACCCTCGCTGCTCAGCGTCATGCTGCCATTGGCCTGCATGCCCATGTAGCTGGCCAGGTAATCGGCCTTGAACGGCTGCAGGGCCATGGCCGGCAGGCTGGCCACCGACAGCGCGGCTGCAGCGATCCAGGTGAGGGGGCGGGTCAGGGTGCTCATGCTCAGACTCCTTGGTATTCGATCAGGCGCAGATCGACGCGGTCTTCGCCGTCTTCGCGTTGCAGGATGCGCACCGGGGTGGGGACACCGTTGGCGATCCAGAGGATGGTTTCGTTGTTGCCGCCGTTGGTCCGGTAGACCCGCAGCGCGTTGTAGGACAGGTCGCCGACCTCGACGTTCTCGGTCTGCGGCGCGGCCTGGTAGTCGTGCTGGCGGACCTTGCCCATGTCCACGTAGCGGTAGTGCATGGTGGCACCCGGACGGGCATCCCGCATGATCGCCAGGTTGATCAGCAGGGCGCTCTGGTCGCCCGGCTGCAGCGGAATCGGCTGCGCACGCTTCTTCTCGACGTCGCCGGTCCACTGCGCGGTACCGGCCTGCCAGTTGTACGTGCCGACCGCCTTCTTGCCCAGGAACAGGCCCTTGCGCACCGTGCTCTGGCTCAGCGGTGCATAGGCGCCGGCGCGCTCCTCGAACACCGTGCTCTGCTCGATGTTCAGGCCCAGCACGCTGGCAAAGCCGCGGCGGCCGACCACCTGCATGTCGACCCGCCACTGGTTGCCGCCGGTATGGGTGACCTGCATGCTGGCGTCGCCGGCCTCCTTGCCTTTGTAGAAGGCCTGGTAGGTGGCGCTGAACGGCTGCAGCGGCGGCGGTTCCCACGCCAAGGCCGGCAGGGCCGGGGCCGCCGCTTCGGCCGGCGGTTGCACCGCTGGCACCGGCGCCGGAGCCGGCGAGGCGGCAGGCGCCTGCGCCTGGCCCCAACCCACGCCGGGAAGCACGACAAGCGACAGCAGCAGTGAAGTGGACAGCAGGGTCGTGGTCTTCATGGAAGAGAGGAGCCGCAGGAGGTGGGCAGGATGCCAGCCCCGCAGTCAGCGGGGCGTGTGCGTGGGCGTTACCGGTTCAGGTTCCCGGCGGAATCTAGGGCCAGCGGGCTAAACAGGGGGTGACCGTCCAGTTGCGGCTGGCCCTCCCGTTCAGTCAGGCGGCCGGCGCACAGCAGCTGCAGCGTGGCGATCAGCAGGGGATGCTCCACCGCCAGCACACGCGCGGCCAGGGTGTCGGCGTCATCGCCGGGCAGCACCGGTACCCGCACCTGGGCCAGCACGGCGCCGGCGTCCAGCTCGGGTACGACCAGGTGCACGCTGGCACCGTGCTCGGCATCGCCTGCATCCAGTGCCCGCGCATGCGTGTCCAGCCCCTTGTGCAGCGGCAGCAGTGACGGGTGGATGTTGACCAGGCGGCCATTGAAGCGCTGCACGAAGGCGGCGCCGAGTATGCGCATGTAGCCGGCGCAGACGATCCAGTCCGGTGCGACCGCGGCCAGTGCGTCGCCCAGTGCCTGCTCGTAGGCGGCGCGGTCCTGGAATTCCTTCGGCGCATGCGCCCAGCGCAGGTTGGCGCTGACCCGCTGCAGCGCGGCGGCGGCCGGGCGGTCGGAAAATACGCCGACGACCTCGGCGCGCAGGCGTCCCGCAGCGATGGCATCGAGGATGGCCTGCAGGTTGCTGCCGCGGCCGGAGGCAAGCACGGCAATGCGGGTGGGCGCGGTCATTGCGGGGTACTCCGGCGGATCAGCGGCCAGGTCAGCAGGCTGCCCACGGTGGCCATCAGCATGTCGGCATGGGCGTCCCACATGTCGCCCTGCTGCCCGTTGTAGGCCTCGGCGGCGTCCGGCGACAGGGCGAGCGCGATGGCCCATTCGAACCACTCGTAGACCAGGCTGGCGCACATCACCGTCATCACCACCAGGGCGAAGGCCTGGCCGCGGCGCAGCGCCGGCCAGGCGTGACGTGCCAGCTGCAGCAGTGCCGGCGTGAAACAGACGCCGAACAGGAAGTGGATGAGGCGGTCGAAATGATTGCGCTGCCAGCCGAACGCCGCATTCGGCGACCAGCCGATCAGCGCCTGCGTCCACGCGTCGTAGGGAACGTTCGAGTACAGCCAGCGGGCGGCCACACAGTGCAGCGCGATGAAGCCGCAGATCGCGATGAAGGCACCGTTGCCCAGCCAGCCACCCCGGCGGTCGACCCACAGCAGGGCGCCCAGGCCGATCACGGTCAGCGTGCTGTGCAGCGCCTGCTCGGTGGGCCACAGCGGCTGGATCCAGCTGACCGCGAATACCGCCAGCACGGCAGCGAAGGCCAGCTTCTTGGGGCCCGAGAAACGGAAGGCGCTGAGCGAAGCGGTCGTGAGGAGGGCAGGCGCGGACATGGGAAGTCGATCAGGAAAGGGCGGGGCGTCTGCCGGCAAGTTCAGACGCGGAGATGGTCGCCGCGGTCGAACAGGGCGGCCATGTCAGGCTTGGACAGGAACACCCAGGCATAGGCGGTCAGGGCCATGCCCAGCGGGCCGGCCAGCACCGCCAGCCAGGCCGCGCGCTGGCACCAGGCCAGCCCGGTGCGGCGCGACAGCAGGCGCGCGGTGTGCAGCTGCACGAAGCCCAGCGCGGCAGCCAGCGCTGAAACGACGCCGTACACGGTGGCCAGTACCGCGCCATCGTCCAGCCCGCGCGAGCTGGCAACCAGGCCGATGAAACCGAGGAAGGCCAGCGCGGCCATCCAGTGGAAAACCGCCAGCGCGTAGAACAGCACCTTCAGCGTCTGCAGGTGGCTGCCCAGCTGAAGGTGCGCCAGGGTCTGCTGCGGCAGCGGCGGCGGTGCGCCCGGGCTCGTCATGCCGCCGTGCCCGCTGTGTCGAACGCGGCCTTGACCTGCGGACGCAGCAGCGTGATCAGGCTGAGTACTCCCAGCACGGTACCGATCGGCGTGAACAGACAGGCCAGCCCGGCCACGATCAGGCACAGCAGGTAGCGGCGGCGGCGGGCCAGGCAACGGCCGGCGTAGGCCACGAACGCGCCCAGGGTGACGCCACCGAACACGATGACACAGCCGATCACGACGAACATCCAGCCGAACACGCGCTGTTCGGCCGGCGACGAGGGCTGGCCGCCGGAGTTCATCGGCAGGTTGCCGGTGAGCGCGGTGACGCCGAGCACGATGTGGACGATGAAGATCAGCGAGAACAGCGCGATCAGGCCGCCGACCACGTAGTGCGCGATTGACAGCATGCGCAGGTGGTCGGCGTCCTGGGGGCTGAACGCCGGTACCGCCGTCGTTGGCGGCGGCACGGGGGTAGGGGGCAGCGGGGGCATTGCGTCCATGCGGGCTCCTCGGGGCCGGGTTCAGCCGATGCGGACGCGCTCGGCGCCTTCAGCAGTGACCACCTGGCCGATGGTCCAGTGGTCCAGGCCCTGCGCCTTGACCGCCTCGGACACGGCGGCGACCTGGTCGGCTGCCACGATCAGCACGAAGCCGATGCCGCAGTTGAAGGTGCGCCACATCTCGCTGTCGGCCACGGCGCCTTCCTTCTGCAGCCACTGGAACACCGGCGGCAGGGTCCAGGACGAGGCCTGGATGTCCAGGCCGAGGCCGTCGGGCACCACGCGGATGATGTTCTCGGTCAGGCCGCCACCGGTGATGTGGGCCATGCCGTGGATGGCCTCGCCGTGCGACTTCAGCAGTGCCAGGATCGGCTTCACGTACAGGCGGGTCGGTGCCATCAGCGCGTCGACCAGCTTCACGCCGCCCTCCAGCTCCAGGTCGGCCGGGCGGCCGGCGCGGTCGTAGATGCGGCGCACCAGCGAGTAGCCGTTGGAGTGCGGGCCGGACGAGGCGATGCCGATCAGCACGTCGCCGGCGGCCACGCTGGCGCCGTCCTTCAGCTCGCTCTTCTCGACCGCGGCGACCGTGAAGCCGGCCAGGTCGTACTCGCCCGGGGCATACATGTCGGGCATTTCAGCGGTTTCGCCGCCGATCAGCGCGCAGCCGGCCTCGGTGCAGCCGTTGGCGATGCCGCCCACGACCGCTGCGGCGGTGTCGATGTCCAGCTTGCCGGTGGCGAAGTAGTCCAGGAAGAACAGCGGCTCGGCACCCTGCACCAGCACGTCGTTCACGCACATGGCGACCAGGTCGATGCCGATCGTATCGTGGCGGTTCAGCTGGTGGGCCAGCTTCAGCTTGGTGCCCACGCCATCGGTACCCGACACCAGCACCGGCTCGCGGTACTTGTTGGACAGGTCGAACAGGGCGCCGAAGCCGCCCAGGCCGCCCATCACTTCCGGGCGGAAGCTGCGCTTGACCAGGGGCTTGATCCGCTCGACCAGCGCGTTGCCGGCGTCGATGTCGACACCCGCGTCACGGTAGGTGAGGGGGGAAGGGGCGGAAGACGGGGTGTTGGTCACGGGCGTCGGCGCTGGCAGGGGTTGAATGAGCGATTTTAACAGGCCGCATTGGCGCAAAGGCCGTATTCGGGCAACAATTCCCCCGGATTCGTCGAGCCAATGGATGTCCTGATGCGCCGCAGCCTGATTCTGACCCTGCTCCTTGCACTGAGCCTGCCGGTGGCCACGATGGCCCAGAGCGGCCTGCGCACCGAGGGAGATGTCGCCACCGCTTCGGGGGCCTACGAGGCCGAAGTGCCCGTCAACAGCCAGGCCGAGGCCGATCGCAACGGTGCCCTGGCCCGTGCCCTGAGCGTGGTGCTGGGCAAGCTGTCCGGCGACCGCAACGTGATGTCACGCCCCGGCGTGGTGCAGGCGCTGCGCAATGCCAAGGACTACGTGGCCAGCTACGACTACAAGCAGGACCAGAGCGTGGGTGCCAGCGGCGCACCGAGCTTCCGGACCCTGCTGGTGGCCCGCTTCCGCGAGGACGACGTCGATTCGCTGGTCTCGGCGCTGGGCCTGCCGCTGTGGCCGCAGCCGCGACCGAAGCCGGTGCTGTGGCTGGCCGTCGACGACGGCAGTGGCCCGCGCCTGGTCAGCGTGCAGCAGGCCAATGCCGCCCGCCCGCTGCTGAACCGCGCCATCGAGCGGGGTTACAAGCTGGGCCTGCCCAGCGGCGGTGCTGCCGAACAGGCCCTGGCCGGTGCCATCTGGCGCCAGGACAGCGCCGCCGTGGCCCGTGCCTCCTCGCGCTACTCGCCGCCGATGCAGCTGATCGGCAAGCTGTACCGCGCCAACGGTGGCTGGCAGGCGGACTGGGTGTTCGTCGACAACGGCCGCGAACTGAACAAGTGGACCAGCAAGGACGCCAACGCCATGCGCGCGATGGCCGCCGGTGCCGACGGTGCCGCCGATGCGCTGGTCAAGCGCTATGCCAAGGCCGGCGTGGCCGTCGGCCAGGCCGGCACCTACCGCCTGGTGGTGACCGGCATCAACAGCGCCGATGACTACCTGCGGCTGGCCGCTGGCCTGCGCGAGGTGCCGGTGGTGCGCAACGTCACCCCGCTGCACGCCTCGGCCGGCCAACTGGAGCTGAGCGTGGAGATGACCACCGGCCTGGCCGGCTTCAACCGCATGCTTGGCGACAACGGCGTGCTGGTGCCAAGCGCGCCGCTGCCGGCCCTGCCGACCCCGATCGATGACACCACCGGTGCCCCGGTGGCCGCGCCGGTCAGCAACGAGTACCGCCTGCGATGATCCTGAGCCCGGAAGCTGAAATCGCGCAGTTCCTGCGCCGGCTGAAGTACATCCTGTTCGCCGGCCTGATCGGCTGGGTGGTGTGGCTGCTGGCGCCGATCCTGACCCCGTTCGTGCTGGCACTGGCGCTGGCCTGGCTGGGTGACCCGCTGGTGGACCGCATCGAGGCCACCGGCCGCTCGCGCATGACCGGCGTGGTGCTGGTGTTCGCAGCGATGGTGCTGGTGATCGTGGCACTGCTGCTGGTGCTGGTGCCGATGATCGAGCGCCAGATCACCACCCTGATCGCGGCCGCGCCGCAGGCGCAGGCGTGGCTGATGCAGACCGGCATCCCCTGGTTCGAGCACAAGACCGGCCTGGAAGTGATGCAGTGGCTGGATCCGGACCGCCTGATCGAATGGGTGCGCAGCCATTGGCAGCAGGCCGGCGGCTTCGCCACCACGTTCATGGGCTACGTCTCGCGTTCGGGCTTTGCGATGGTGACCTGGGTGGTCAACATCCTGCTGCTGCCGATCCTGGCGTTCTACTTCCTGCGCGACTGGGACAAGCTGGTCGAGCGGGTGGCCTCGGTGATTCCGCGCAACCAGATCGGCACCATCAGCGCGCTGGCGCGTGAATCCAACGAGGTGCTGGGTGCGTTCATCCGTGGCCAGTTCCTGGTGATGCTGGCGCTGGGCGTGATCTACGCCGGTGGCCTGTCGCTGGTCGGCCTCAAGCTGGGCCTGCTGATCGGCCTGATTGCCGGCCTGATCAGCTTCATCCCGTACCTGGGCGCGACCACCGGCGTGCTGATGGCGGTGATCGCCGCGCTGGTGCAGGCGCAGGGCTTCGACCTGAAGCTGCTGATCCTGGTCGGCGTGGTGTTCACCGTGGGCCAGCTGCTGGAAAGCTACGTGCTGACCCCGCGCATCGTCGGCGACAAGATCGGCCTGCACCCGGTGGCGGTGATCTTCGCGGTGATGGCCGGCGGCCAGCTGTTCGGCTTCCTCGGCATGCTGCTGGCGCTGCCGGTAGCGGCGGTGACCAACGTGCTGCTGCGCTATGCCCACCAGCGCTATCGGCAGAGCGAACTGTACGTGGGCGAGAAGCCGGCGATCGTGCTTGATGGCGTGGTCGACGCGCCCCATATCATCGTTCCGGACGACAAGGGCCCCGACCTGAAGTGATGGGTGTGCCGCAACTGCCGCTGGCCCTGCATTACCCGCGGGACCAGCGCCTGGAGACCTTCATCGGCGCGCCGGATGGCGCGCTGGCGCAGCTGCGCGCGATCGCGGTTGGCGCCAGCCACGACTGGGTCTACCTGGAAGGTGCGGCGGGAACCGGCAAGACCCACCAGGCGCTGGCGATGTGCTCTAGCGCCGAGCAGGCCGGACGGTTGCCGACGTACGTGCCGCTGGCCAGCGCCGCCGGCCGTGTCCGTGCGGCGCTTGATGGGCTGGAAGCGCGCGAACTGGTGGCGCTGGACGGCCTGGACGAGGTTGCCGGCAACCGCGAGGATGAGATCGCGCTGTTCGATTTCCACAACCGTGCGCGCGCTGCGGGCGTGACCGTGCTGTACACGGCACAGAAGGCGCCGGGCGAACTGGGCCTGGTGCTGCCGGACCTGCGCTCGCGGCTGGGCCAGTGCGTGCGCGTGCTGCTGCAGCCGCTGGATGAGGAAGGACGGGCGGCGGTGCTGCGCGAGCGTGCACTGCGACGCGGCCTGGCCATCGACGAAGCGGCCATCGAGTGGCTGCTGTCGCACACCGGCCGTGAGCTGGGTGGATTGATCACCCTGCTGGACTGGCTGGACCGCGAATCGCTGGCGGCGAAGCGGCGGATCACCGTGCCGTTCCTGCGCCAGGTGCTGGAAGAAGGCCGGCCTCGTTACTGAGGGATGTTGTTCGGCAGGGCTGCGCCCTGCACCCGCAGAAGCAACGTCAACGTCAAAAGCTGGCTTCCTGAGGGGAGGCGGGGCGCTGTGGGCTTGCGGGGCCGCCGTAAACCCGTCCCTGGGGGCTTGGTCGCCGCATCCATGCGGCTCACACCCCGCAAGCCCACAGCGCCCCGCCTTCGACAGGTTCCCGCGATCTGCCTGGTCTCTGTACTGCACTGCTGTTGGTGGGTGTCGACCTTGGTCGATACGTGTCTTGCTTGTGGTGGGTGACGACCGTTGGTCGTCACCAGAGCGAAGCGACCCGCTTCTGCTTTTCTTTCTTTCTTCCGTGGCTGGACGCGCACGGAAACTGTCAGAGGCCGGGCGGGGTGGGTTCGCGGGGGTGTCCGCGGCATGGATGCCGCGGCCAAGCCCCCAGGGACGGGTTCACGGCGTCCCCCGCGAATCCACCCCGCCCGGCCAAGCAAGGCTACTGCTCTCAAAACGTCCAGCCACGAGGGGCTCAGCCGTTCGCCGCCAACTCCGCATCCAGCGCGCGCAGGCGATCCACGGTGCCGACGTCGGTCCAGCGCCCGCGATGGTGCTGCCCGGTCATCAACCCCTGCGCCATGAAGTGCTTCTGCAGCGGCACCACCGAGAACTTCGGTGGCAGCCGCTCGCTGCCCGGCGCATCGCCGATCACCGCGCGCCAGTCGGCCACGATCGAAGGACGGTACACGCCGATGCCGGCATAGGTCAGGCATGGTCCTTCGCGGTCGTGGTGCAGGAACCCCTGTGCATCCAGGCGGTAGTCACCATTCGGGTGCTGAACCGGATTGTCGACCAGCACCAGGTGCGCCTGGCCCTGCGGCTCGCGCGGCAGCGTGGCGAAATCGAAATCGGTCCAGATGTCGCCGTTCACTACCAGGAACGGGGCATCGCCCAGCACCGGCAGGGCGTTGAGGATGCCGCCGCCGGTTTCCAGCGGGGTCTGCCCTTCGTACAGGAAATGCAGGCGCAGGCCCCACTGGCTGCCATCGCCAAGCGTCGCCGGGAACTGTTCGGCCAACCATGCGGTGTTGACCACCACCTCTCGCGCGCCGAGTGCGGCCAGGCGTTCCAGGTGCCAGACGATCAACGGCTTGCCAGCCACTTCCAGCAGCGGCTTGGGCGTGTGCAGGGTCAGCGGGCGCATGCGCTCGCCGAGGCCGGCGGCAAAGACCAGCGCCTTCATCGGGCCACGCGCATCGGCGCGCCCAGCTCGGCCAGTGCCGGCTTGATGCGGTCGTCCAGCAGCTGCTGCAGCGGTGCCAGCTCGCGGTAGCGCGGCAGCACTTCATCCAGATAGGTGATGAAGCGCGGTGCGTCGTCGAGGTAATGGCCCTTGTTGTCGCGGTAACGCAGCCGGCAGAACAGGCCCAGGATCTTCACGTGGCGCTGGATGCCCATCCAGTCGGCATCGCGCAGGAAGGTGGCGCGGTCGGGCACCGGCAGGCCGGTGTCGCGGGCGCGCTCGTGATACTGCGCCAGCCATTCGTCCACGCGTTGCAGTGGCCAGCTCAGGAAGGCGTCCTTGAACAGGCTCACCGCATCGTAGGCGATCGGGCCGCGCACCAGGTCCTGGAAATCCAGGACCGCGGGGCCGTCGTCGACCGGCATCAGGTTGCGCGGCATGTAGTCGCGGTGGGTCATCAGCTGGGCCTGGCCCAGCGCGTTGTCCATCAGGCGGCGATGCACCAGCTGCAGGCCTTCGATCTCGCCGCAGTCCAGTTCAAGGTTCAGGTGGCGCTGCAGGAACCATTCGTCGAACAGGCCGGCATCGCGCTGCAGCAGTGCTTCGCCGAACTGGCCGAAGTCGGCCGGCACCGGGATCGCCTGCAGGCGCAGCAGCTGCTCGATCGAACGACCGAACCATTCGTCAGCGTTGCGCTCGTCGAGGATCCTGGCCAGGGTCGGGCCGCCGAGATCTTCCAGCAGCAGGAAGCCGGCATCCAGGTCCTGCGCGAGCAGCATGGGCACGCGCAGACCGCTGTCGTGCAGCAGGCCGCGCATGCGCAGCCACGGCCGCGGATCTTCCAGCCCCGGCGGGGCGTCCATCACGATGTGGCTGCCGCGCGTGCTGGTGGTGCGCCAGTAGCTGCGCATGCCGGCGTCAACCGAAGCGCGTTCGACCACCGCGTTGGCATCATCGAGCTGGGTACGGGCCCACTGCAGGCGCTGCGCGCTGCGCTGGGGATCGGAGGCGGGTTCGGTCATGCGGGCATATCCGGGCGCGCCGGGCGCGCCAACGTCGGCAACAGGAAGGGAAGGGGGAGCGGCGTCAGCGGCGACCGCTGAACAGGCGCAGGACGGCCAGCACGGCCACCGCGCCCACCACCGCGCCGAGGAAACCGGCCGGTTCGCCGGGGGCGTACCAGCCCATGTACTGGCCGAACCAACCGGCCAGCAGGGCACCAAGGATGCCCAGCACGATGGTCAGCAGGCAGCCCATGCGGTTGTTGCCGGGCATGAAGAAACGCCCGAGCAGGCCGACGAAGAAGCCGACCAGCAGGATGTACAGCCAGCTGCTGCTGCCGAACAGACCATTCATGCGCGCGGATTCCGCTTGAGTGTGGACGCAGCCTAGCAAGGCCAGGCTGCGTCCGTCACGAGTGCCGGATCAGCAGCAGCCGTGGTCGCCGTGGCGGGTGCCGCTGTCGGCAGCCACCGGCGAGCCGCTGGTCTCGCCGCGCAGGCTGGCGGCGTAGTGCTCGCTGATCACCTTGGACACACAGGCGGTGACCTTCTTGCCCATCGGGATGTGCAGGAACTCGTTCGGGCCATGCGCATTGGAGTGCGGGCCGAGCACGCCGGTGATCATGAACTGCGCGCCCGGGAACTTCTCGCCCAGCATGCCCATGAACGGGATCGAGCCGCCTTCGCCCATGTACATCGCCGGCTTGCCGAAGAAGGCCTGGCTGGCGTCGTCGATGGCCTGGGTCAGCCACGGCGCCATCGCCGGGGCATTCCAGCCGGTGGAGGCCTTTTCCAGGTCCAGGGTGACCTGCGCGCCGTTCGGCGGGTCGCGCAGCAGTGCTTCCTTCAGCAGCTCGCCGCAGGTCTTGCCATCGGCGGTCGGCGGCAGGCGCAGCGACAGCTTCACCGAGGTCTGCGGACGCAGCACGTTGCCGGCCGATTCCAGCGGCGGCATGCCACCGACGCCGGTGACCGACAGCGCCGGGCGCCAGGTACGGTTGAGCACCAGCTCGGTCAGGTCCTCGTTCATGGGGCGCAGGCCGTCGACCATCGGGAACTTCTCGAAGATCTCGGTATCCACCACTTCGGCGGCACGCTTGGCCTGTTCCAGGCGCTCGGCCGGGATCTCCACGTTCATGCCGTCGATCAGGATGCGGCCGGTGTCCTGGTCCTCGATGCGCGAAAGGATCTGGCGCAGCAGGCGGAAGCTGGACGGGATCACGCCGGAGGCATCGCCGGAATGCACGCCTTCGTTGAGCACCTTCACGGTGAAATTGCCGCCGGTCAGGCCGCGCAGCGAGGTGGTGCACCACAGCTGGTCGTAGTTGGCGCAGCCCGAATCCAGGCAGACCACCAGCGACGGCTTGCCGATGCGGTCGGCCAGGTGGTCGACGTAGGCCGGCAGGTCATAGCTGCCGGACTCTTCACACGCTTCGATCAGCACCACGCAGCGGGCGTGCGGAAGGCCCTGGGCCTGCAGTGCCAGTACCGCAGCCAGCGAGCCGAAGATCGCGTAGCCGTCGTCCGCACCGCCGCGGCCGTACAGCTTGTCGCCGCGCAGGACCGGGGTCCACGGGCCGAGGTCGTCGTCCCAGCCGGTCATTTCCGGCTGCTTGTCCAGGTGGCCATAGAGCAGGATGGTGTCGTCGCCGGTTTCGGCGCCGGTAGCCGGAATTTCCAGGAAGATCAGCGGGGTACGGCCTTCCAGGCGCACCACTTCAACCTTCAGGCCGGGCAGCTGCTGGGCCTTGGCCCAGTTCTCCATCAGGGTGACCGCCTGTTCCATGTAGCCGTTCTGCACCCAATTGGCGTCGAACATCGGCGACTTGTTGGGAATGCGGATGTAGTCGACCAACTGCGGGACGATTTCGCTGTCCCACTTGTCATTGACGAATTGGCCGAGCTTGGCGCTGTCCATCTGAAACTCCGGTTGCATGGGCTGATCCGGCCATTCTACGCCTGTGCCGCGGGTAGGGTTTTTCCTACATCACGTCGGGTATTTGGCTGGCTTACGGAAATCCGGGAAACCGATAGGCTGTGCACATGTGGTGACGGACACTGTTCCTGCCGACGGGATTGCCGGTCGGGGCGGCCAGAATCACAGGGAGATACACGTCGTGCCTTGGTTTGTCGTGTTGAGGGCGCTGGTGCTGGTAGTGGGGATCGCTGGGGCGCATGCCGCCGAACCGATCGACATCAACCGCGCCGATGCCCAGGCGCTGCAGCAGGGATTGACGATGGTCGGAGCCGCCAAGGCCGAGGCGATCGTCGAGCACCGGCGCAGACACGGCCCGTTTCATCGCGTCGAGGACCTGACGCAGGTGAAGGGAATAGGGAAAGCGATCGTCGAACGGAATCGACAGCGGATCACCGTAGGCAACAGGTTGTTGCCGGCGGATCCGGTACCCGGATCGGTACCGGTGCGGACCGTACCCAGGCGCTGACAGCAGGAATCGTCGGAACCGGCAGGAGGCTGGTTCACCGGTCACGGACAGGAAGGCCGTGACCACCGACCGCCGCAGGACGCGGCACCAATCACCAGGATGGTGGCATCACAGACCTGTGGAAGGGGCTGAGATACAAACAGGACAGACGCGGCCGCGTGCAGGATGCAACGCTACCCCCACAGCGCAGGATGCGAGGGGGCGGCAGCAGGCCGACAAGGACGTAACGATTGCCCGGCACGACACATGGCTGTGTCGCCGGGCAATTTCATTTCCGGCGCCTGGTTTTGCCGCGGCCACCACGGGCCGATGGTGTACGGTGGCCGCTCCGCATGGAAAGGACCCCGCTGGATGCTTGTGCACCGCCCCACGACCCTGATGCTCGCCCTGGCACTGACCCTGCCACTGCTGGCCCATGCCGCTGCGCCGACGCCGACAGCCAAGCCTGCGGCCGAAGCCAGCACCGCCGACGTGCGCGGGCCGACCGACCTGAAACCGGGCGAGTACCTGTGGCATCCGGAAATCTCGCCGACCGGCCCGATCGTGCTGGTGGTCAGCCTCGATGAGCAGCGTGCCTACGTTTACCGCAACGGCATCGCCATCGGCCTGACCACGATCAGCTCGGGCAAGGCCGGGCACGAGACGCCGACCGGCGTGTTCACCATCCTGCAGAAGGACAAGGACCACAGGTCCAACCTCTACAACAGCGCGCCGATGCCCTACATGCAGCGGCTGACCTGGGATGGCATCGCCCTGCATGGCGGCAGCCTGCCCGGGCATCCGGCCTCGCATGGCTGCGTGCGCCTGCCGCAGGCGTTCGCGCAGAAGCTGTTCAGCGAAACCCAGCGCGGCGATACGGTGGTGGTGGCCGACGCCAAGAGTTCGCCGATGACCCTGGCCTATCCTTCGGTGCTGGCCCCGGTCAACGCGCGCGGCCAGGCTTTGCCGGAAACCGAGGGCGGGGCCCCGGCGCAGGCCTGGTGGGACGACAGCGCAGCCCCGGCCGGGCAGGTCGGCATCCTGGTCAGCCTGCATGACCAGCGCCTGTACGTGCTGCGCGATGGCGTGATGATCGGCGAGTCGCCGCTGAAGGCCGACGCCCTGCCGGCATTCCAGGGCACCACGCTGTTCGTGATGGGGCAGGGCTACAGCGATACGCCCAGCCCGCTGGACGTGAACCAGCGCCTGCACCAGTGGACGGCCTATCCGCTGCTGGGCCAGGATCGTGCCCAGGCCACCCCGGACCTGCTGGCCACGCCCTCGTTGCCAATGGCGCTGCCGGCCGATTTTGCCCGCCAGCTGTACCAGGTGCTGGTGCCGGGCACGACCCTGCTGGTGACCTCGTTGCCGGCGGTCCGCCCAAGCCCGGCTGAATCCGGAATGCAGCCGGTCTTGGAATCCGAGCCGCCAGGGTCCACCCTCAAGGGCAACTGAGTCCCCTCGTTGTGCCCATGACTGCATCCCGCCTGTGCCGGCTGGCCGCGTTCGGCCTGCTGGCGACCTCGGCCAGCGCCCCGGCGCTGGCACAGACGCCCGCCCTTGCCACCAGCGCTGATGATCTGGCTGCCTTGCTGTCGCGCAGTGCGCCCAAGGCCGACCGCCACGTGTTGCAGCTGGCGGCGCACGCCATGCGCTGTGCGTTGCAGCGGCCGGAGCTGGGCATCAACGGTGATCGTCTCAGCGTGATCGATTATTCGCGGCCGTCCACCGAGCCGCGCCTGTGGGTGTTCGACCTAGCCCACCAGCGCCTGCTGTTCGAGGAATGGGTGGCGCATGGCCGCAACAGCGGCGAGAACCGCACCCAGCACTTCTCCAACCGCGATGGGAGTTTCATGTCCAGCCTCGGCGCGTTCACCGCGCAGGAGACCTACATGGGCGGTAATGGATATTCGCTGCGCCTGGCCGGGCTGGAGCCGGGCTTCAACGACCGTGCGCGCGAACGCGCGATCGTCATCCACGGTGCGCCGTACGTGAACCCGGCCACCGCGCAGCTGCAGGGGCGCTTGGGTCGCAGCCTGGGTTGCCCGGCGGTGCGCCTTTCGGTGGCCAAGCCGCTGATCGATGCGTTGCGTGGCGGCACGATGGTGTTTGCTTACTACCCTGACCAGGATTGGCTGAAGCACTCGCAGCTGCTGGCCGGCGGATGCGGTGGCCAGGGCACGCTCGCTACGCGGTGATGCATGATGGCGCGTGGCGTGATGCAATGTGCCGATGAACGTCGACTCCCTGTTGCACACTCCGAGCCAGGTCATTTCCAGCCTGGACTATCGTCGCGAACGCTGGCGGAATGGACTTGGCTGGACCCGCGAGATCCTGCGCCTGCCCGCACAGGGTGATGACTGGGCGCTGCGCCTGTCGGTGGCCGAGATCGAGCAGGACGCTGCGTTCTCCACCTTCCCCGGCGTGGAGCGCGAACTGGTGCTGCTGCAGGGCAATGGCGTGCGCCTGCGTTTCGAGGATGGCCGCGTGGCCCAGGTGCTGCCGCCGCACGGGCGGGTGCGCTTTGCCGGTGAGGAAACGCTGCACGGTGAACTGGTCGATGGCACCACCCACGACTTCAACCTGATGTGGAAGCGCGAGCTGCTGCAGGCCGAACTGCTGCACCGGCCGCTGGTGGGGTCGATGTTCTTCTTCTGCGAACCGGGCGTTGCGTGGGCGCTGCATCTGCTGGCCGGACAGGCGCAGTTCGGTGCCGATAGTGGCCTGCCGGCGCTGCAGGCGGGAGACACCGCGTGGTTGGCGGGGGGCGAGAGGCAACGGCATGCGCTCAGCGGTGGTGGCGAGTTGTTGGCGATACGGGTGAGCGCGGCGGGGGCATGATTTCTGGGCGCCGGTGGGCGCCATCCACGCATGGCGTGGATCTACTGCCGTGCGGTTGCCACCATGCCTGGACACGCCGTCATGGTGCGGCTGTGGTTGGGGTCAGAGCCCTTTCCTGCGGAAAGGGAACCGACCCCGACGGTTCGTTCAATACACATCGCGCCGGTAACGACCGGCCAGCAGCAGCGCTTCCCTGCCTGCGGTACCCAGCACCCGCTCGATCACTGCATCCACGCCCGGGGCCATGCCCTGCAGGCTGCCGCAGACCAGGATCGTCGCGCCTTCATCGACCCACTGCCGCAGCGTCGCCGCTTCGGCCTGCAGCCGGTCCTGCACATAGCGATGCGCGCCGCCGTCGCGGCTGAACACTGCATCCAGCCGTGCCAGCGTTCCGCTCGCCAGCATTGCCTGCAGCTCGTCGCCGAAATGGAAGTCGTGTGCGGCGGTGCGCTCACCGAACAGCAGCCAGGTGCGGCGCGCGCCACGCTGGGCACGTTCGTGCAGGTGCGCGCGCAGGCCGGCGATGCCGGTGCCGTTGCCGATCAGCAGCAGCGGTACATCGGCGGGCACGCCATGGAAATTGTCGTTGCGGCGCAGCCGCAGTTGCACCGGTTCGCCGATGGGCGCGTGGTCGCACAGCCAGCCGCTGCCGATGCCGGGTGTACCGTCGGCGCGCAGTTGGCGGCGCACCAGCAGCTCCACCGCGCCGTCGGCCATCACCGAGGCGATCGAGTACTCGCGATGCGGCAGCGGTTGCAGGGTTGCCAGCAGTGCGGGCAGATCACCCGGGGGAACCAGCGAGGGCAGATGCGAGCGCTCGATACGGGCCAGTAACGCCTGCCCGTCATCCAGCACGGTGTCTGCATTGAAGCCCTGTGCATCGAGCCAGGCGCGCGCGCTGTGGCGTGGGTGCTGCGGGCCGATCTCGGCGATGTCGCCGGCCTGCCACTGCACATCGACGCCAGGCGGTGGCTGCAGGCGCACCCGGTACACCGGGCCGCCGGGGTTGCCCGGATTCAGATGCTGGCGTTGCAGCAACGTCCACGGCTGATACTCGGCCGGGCTCCAGTCAGGCAGTTCAGTGGCGCCTCCGCCAAGTTGTCCCAGCAACTGCTGCCAATGTCGCAGCGCCGCCGGATCGGCATTGTCGACCTCGATCGCATCGAACAGCGGGTGCGCGCCATGCTGGCGCAGCCACTGGTCCAGCTGGTGGCCGAATCCGCAGAAGTGGCCATAGCTGCGGTCGCCCAGCGCTAGCACGCCGTACTGCAGATGCTGCAACGGAGGCGGCGCGGCCATCACCCCGCGCAGGAACCGCAGGGCGTGGTCGGGCGGATCGCCTTCGCCGGTGGTGCTGGCAATGAACAGCGCGCGCTGGCTGTCGGCCAGCAATGCCGCATCCACCTCGTGCAGTCCGCGCACACGCACCGGCACGCCGGCACCACGCAGGGCCTCGGCACTGCGTTCGGCCAGTTCGCGGGCAAAGCCGGTCTGGCTGGACCAGACCAGCAGGAGCGGTGCGGTATCGGCGGACGCCGCATCATCGCGCGGACGAGTGCGCCACCACAGGGCTGCGCAGGCCAGCGCGTACAGCGCGGTGGCGATGATGGCGATCTGCGATTGCCGTGCCGGCGGTGCGCCCTGCCACCAGGCGTCGCCGAGGTGCAGGCGCAGCAGCGCCCAGGCGATCAGCGCCAGTACGATCAGTACAAGTGTGTTGCCGAGCCACGCACGCGATGGCCGAGTGCTCATGCGTCCTGCCCGTCGAGCAGGCGCTGGAAGGCGCTGCTGAGAAATTCCTGCGGGGCGTCTGCGGTGCGTTGCAGGTAGCGCGCGGCCAGTCCTTCGCGCTCGGCCAGCGCCATACCCTGTTCGCGACCCAGCACGGTCAGTGCGGTAGCCCAGGCATCGGCGTGCATGGCGTCGTCGGCCACGACGGTGACCGCTGCGGCGACCTGCTGCACCGGCCTGCCCGTACGCGGGTCGAGGCTGTGGCTGTAGGCCTCGCCATCGGCCTGGTACTGGTGCCAGCGATCGCCCGAAGTGGCCACCGCCTTGCCGTCCAGCGCCAGCACCCGTGGCGGGGTTTCGGTGTGCACATCCTCTTCCGGTGCGGATTCCACCAGCACGCGCCACGGTTGGCCGTCCGGTTTGCGGCCGTAGCCGGCCAGTTCGCCGCCGACTTCGATCAGCGCCGCCCCAATCCCTTGCCTACGCAACCAGGCGGCGACGTGATCGACGCCGAAGCCCTTGGCGATCGCAGAGAGATCCAGTTCCAGCCGGCCCGGTTGCAGCAGCGCATCATCCTGCCACTGCAGGCGCTGCCAACCGCAACGCTCACGGGTGGCCTGCAGGGTAGCGGCGTCGGGCTGGCGGCGTTCACCGGCATGTGCACCGAAGCCCCACAGTGCAACCAGCGGACCGATGGTGGGATCGAAGGCGCCGTCACTGGCGGCAGCGATGGCCTGTGCGCAGGTCACAACGTGGCGGGTCTCCGCCGGCAGCACGCACCATTGGCCAGCGTCGGCGCGGTTGTAGCGGCTCAGATCCGAGCCGGGCTCCCAGGTGCTCATCTGCGCGACCACGTCGTCCAACCGCGCCTGGATGCCGGCGTGCAGCGGGTGCAGGTCGCGCTGGCGCGACGCGACCAGCGACACGCTCCAGGTGGTGCCCATGGTGGTGCCACCGAGGCGGGCGATGTCGAGATGGGAATCGGTCATGGTGATGCGTTGCGGTGGCGATGCCGGGGAACGCCCGGCATCGCGGTCCACATTACTGCGGCAGCACTTCCAGCGTGGCGACGTAGCTCAGGCGGCGCTTGGCGGCCTGCTTCACCGACGTCTTGTTGTCCTCGGTGCCGGTCTCCAGCCAGTACATGCCGGCTTCCGGCCAGGTCACCTTGATCTCGCCCTTGGCATCGCTGGTCAGCTTCAGCTCGTCCTGCGCGTTGCGGTAGCGGGTGGCGCCACGCACGATCTCGAACTGCAGGCCGGCGGTCGGCTTGCCATCGACCAGCACGCGGAAGGTGGCTTCCTCGCCGGCGAACAGGTCGTTCGGGTGGCCGACGGCGACCAGCTCGATGCCACGGTTGGTCGGCTTCAGCGCGGTGTCGTTCGGCGCACCGTTGGTGACAAAGGTCTCCACGCGGCCGATCGACTGGCTCACTTCCAGCTTCTTCGCATCCTTCGGCAGTTCACCGAAGGTAGCCACGCTGCCGCGCCAGCGCTTGCGCTCGCCGTTCTGCTCGTACGTGGCGAACAGGCCGTCATTGACCGACGCGATGCGGTAAGTGCCCGACTGCTTCAGTTCGATGTCGAACACGCTGCGGTACTTGCCGGTCGACGCGTTCTGCGGCTGCACGGTGCTGCCGTCCGGCGCGGTGATCACCAGCGATTCCAGGCGCAGCGGCACGTGGTTGAAGTAGAACAGATCGTTGGAGACCGCACCGTCGACGGTGATCCACGGCGCGTTGCCGGCGATCACGGTCTGCGAGGGCAGCAGCCAGGCCTTGTGGGCCAGGGCGGAGAAGGGAAGGGCAGCGGCCAGGGCGGCGGCGAGGACGAGCGTGCGCTTCATGCGGAAGACTCCAGTTGGAAGGGGTCGGATCCCTTTCCAGCGGAAAGGGCTCTGACCCCGAGGGATAGGGCGATGGGGTCAGAGCCCTTCCTGCGGAAGGGATCCGACCCCGGCTCAGGCAGTTATGGTTTGACGGCGAGGGTGACCTGGCCCAGTTCGGTGGCGCCCTGCGCCTTGCCGTTCTGCGCGGCGGTGGCCGGCCAGGTGAAGGGGATCTTCAGCAGTTCGCGGCCACCGACTTCGCGTACCGCTTCCACCACCAGGGTGTAGTTGCCCGGGGCCAGTTGCTTCAGTGCCGGCTGCCTGTCGTTGAACGACAGCGCGTGCTTGCCGGCCGGGCGGGTCGGGCCGGTCACGCCGTCCACCGGCACCTGCAGGGTGCGGCCGCTCTTGCGCCACCACTGGCGCAGGTCCGGCAGCCATTTGGTGCCGTGGCCTTCGCTGTTGCTGGTCTGCTGGTACCAGACCGACAGGTTGGCCGCGACCTTCTGGTCGGCGCCTTCCAGCCACACCGCCACGTACGGGCGGTGGTACTCGGCCACGTTGAGCTTGGGCACTTCGACGTTGATGTCGAGGGTGGTGGCGTACGCCGGCGAGGTGGCCAGCAGGCCGCTGAGGGCGATGGTCAGGGTGACGCGCATGGGGCGGCTCCGGAAACGAAGGAAAGTCAGTGGATCAGCAGCAGGGCGATCAGCAGCGGAATCATCAGGCCCAGGCCGACCAGCGGCCAGGTCATGCGCCGCTGGCGTGCATGCAGGTGCAGCAGGAACAGGCCGGTGATGCAGAACACCAGGCAGGCCACGGCGAACAGGTCCAGGAACCAGCCCCACGCCGGGCCCGCGTTGCGGCCCTTGTGCAGGTCGTTGAGGTAGGACACCGCGCCGCGCGAGGTTGATTCGTACTCCACCGCGCCGGTCCCGCGATCGATGCTCAGCCAGGCGTCGCCGCCGGGGCGCGGCAGCGACAGGTAGATCTCCTCGGCCGACCACTCTGCCGGGCGCCCGCCGATGGCGATGCCCAGCTGCGTGTCCAGCCAGTGCCGGGCCGGGCGCGGAATCGGTGCATTGCCGTTTTCGCGCGTGCCGAGCTGGCCGAGCAGATCGGCCGGCAGTTCCAGATGCTGGTTCTGCACCTGGGGTTTGGCTTCGATCTTCGCGGCGTGGTTGAGGGTCAGGCCGGTCACCGCGAACAGCAGCATGCCGATCAGGCACACCGCCGAGCTGATCCAGTGCCACTGGTGCAGCGTCCGCAGCCAGAAGCCACGGTTCTGTTGCTGCGCCACGGTGGAAGAGGCAGGACGGCTCACGGCACGGTTCGAGGCGGACGGGGACTGCCCATTACATCATTGATGAGAATAGCTCGCAATTGCGTGTCGTTCTGTATCGCTGGAGGGCGATTGCCGGCCAGCGGCCGGCACTACCGATCGGTAGATCCACGCCACGCGTGGATGAAGCGGTGCCGACCAAGGTCGGCACCCACCGGGGCCGGGCGCGGCGATCAGAACTTCGCGTTCAACGAGATCCAGTAGCTGCGGCGCTGGTCCTTGGTCGCGTAGTCGTCCACGCAGTTGAACTCGCTCTGGCTGATCAGCAGGCACGACTGCGAAACGAAGTCCTTGTCGAACAGGTTGTTGACCCGTGCGTTCACCGTCAGCCATGGCGTGGCCTTCCAGCTGCCACCGAGATGGAAGATGGTGTAGTCCTCGTAGTAGCGGGTGTGGCTGGCGCCGTTGGCGTCCAGCAGCGTGTCGCGGTAGCGGTCGTAGCGGCCTTCGCCGATCAGCGACAGGCTGATCGCTTCGTTGACCTGCCAGTTGAGGCTTGCATTGGCCATGTGCCTGGCCGGCATCGTGCCGCTGATCGGCAGGCCCTTCTGCGCGCCGCTGGTCTGCTCGCTCCTGGTCCAGGTGTAGTTGCCGCGCAGCTGCAGGGTGTCGAGCAGGTCGACATGAGCGGCCAGTTCGGCACCGCGGGTCTCGGCCTTGTCGATGTTCACGCTCTGGGTGAACGTGCTGTAGCCCAGTGCCGCCCAGCCCGGGCCGATGTCCACGCAGTAGCCGCTGCCGGCGCGGGCCACTTCGCAGTTCGCAAAGGTGCCGCCGCTGGCGATCTTATCCTCGAACGTGTTGAAGAAGCCGGTGACGTTGAAGCCCCAGCGCTGGCCTTCGTAGTAAGCGGCCAGCTCGTAGTTGGTGCTGGTTTCCGGCTTGAGGTTCGGCGAACCGACCAGTGGCAGCACGCCCTGGCCACCGAAGCCGGTGATGCCCGGGAACAGCTGGTCCGGACGCGGGGTCTTGTAGCCGGTGCTGACGCCGCCCTTGAAGGTCCACGCATCGCTGGCATTCCACACCAGGTAGCCACGCGGACTGACATGGCTGCCGAATACGTTGTGGTCGTCGTAGCGCAGGCCGAAGGTGGCGGTGAGGGTGTCGGTCAGCGCCCAGTTGTCCTCGGCGAACAGCGCCCACATGCGGTGCGTCTGCTTGACGTTGCTGCGGTAGCCGGCGCCATCCATGCCGAACACACCGTCGACCATGTCAGTGTCGTTGTACTGGCCGCCCACGGTCAGCGTGTGCGCGCCGAAGTCCAGGTCGAGCATCGTGTCGAGCACGTAGCCTTCCAGTTCCATGGTGCGCAGCGGGCGCGGCAGGAACGCCTGCAGGCGCGCCATCTCGCTCGGGTTGAGGGCAGCCAGGGCGTTGCCGCGGCCGGCCGCACAGTTGTTGGCAGTACCGGTGCGGCGGCAGACGTCATTCCAAAGCGTCTGCAGGTTGGCGCGCTCTTCCAGGGTCAGCGGCAGCGAACGGCCCAGGTTGCTGCTCTTGCTGCGGGTCAGCGAGGTCTGCCAGGTACCGAAGCTGTAGCGGCCCTGATGGGTCAGCGACAACTGGTCGCGCTCGTAGCGCTGGTAGGCGGTGTAGCCCACGCGCGGCTGCACCACGCGACGGGTGATGGTACCGCTGCCGTTCGGGTTGGGAATGACGGCATTGCCGACGCGCCACAGGCTGGCCAGGCTGTCGAGGGTGCCGGTCTGGCCTTCGCTGTTGTCGAACTTCTGCCGCGACACGTCGTAGTCCAGCCACAGTTCGTGATCGTCGTTGATGCGGACGTCCAACCGCACGCCGCTGTTCCAGTTGGTGTTGGCCACCGACTTGCCACCACCGCCGAAGCCGATGCTGCGCTCCCACAGGGTGCCGTCGGGCAGGGACAACGCATCCCATTCCGGGTTGGAAGCCTTCGCGTCGTAGTAGCTGCCGCGTACTGCCAGGCTGAGGCGCTCCTTCAGCAAAGGGCCGCTGAGGTAGAGGTCGGTGGTGCGTGCATCGCCGAACTGGTCGTCCTGCTGCACGGTGAAGCCCTGGCTGACCGAACCGTGCCAGCTGTCCTGGTTTCGGCGGGTGATGATGTTGATGACACCGCCCATCGCGTCCGAACCGTACAGCGTGGACATCGGCCCGCGCACGACTTCGATGCGTTCGATCGCATCCAGCGGGGGCAGGTAGGCGAACTGGCCGCCACCGAAGTTGTTCGGATAGATCTGGCCGACATTGCTCTGGCGGCGGCCGTCGATCAGCACCAGGGTGTACTCGGACGGCAGGCCGCGCATCGACACGGTGGCGCGGCCGTTCTTGTCGGTCGCTTCCAGGCCGACGTCGATGCCTTCGACGTCGCGCAGCGCATCGACCAGGCTGGTGTACGGGCGCTTGCTCAGTTCCTCGCGGCTGACCACGCTGATGCTGGCCGGGGCATCGATCACCTTCTGCTCGAAGCCGGCGGCGGTGACCACCACCTTGTCCAGCGTCTGCGGCGCGCCTGCGGCGTCACCGTGGGCGAAGGCGGGGCTGGCGAAAGCCGCCAGCACGGCGCTGGTCAGCAGGGTACGGGACAGGGACGAACGGACACGATGGCGCTGGGCCATGGCAGTTACCTCGAAGGATGCAGGGTGGCGCGGTGCCGTGCGCGAAGGGCGCGGCAGGCACGGAAGGGCCGGTCAGGGGCGGCAGGGATTAAGCAGGCAGCGGCGTGCAGGCGCGACCGCGCAGGCGGTCACGTCGGGCCGTGGATCAGGCGAGCGGCGGCGCCTGGCCGCGTTGCTGACGGCGCCCGGGCGCATCGGCCCAGGGCGTGTCCGGAGCGGCCAGCGGCCAGTCCGGGCGCACGCCGGGCATGGCCGGCATGGCGGGTACGAGGTCGAGCTCAGTGCGCAGCCAGTGGCTGGCCAGCAGCAACGGCGGGCGTGCCTTCTCGGCCGACTTCACCGGAGCGGAGGCGCAGCGGCGCAGCTTGGCCGGCGCCTCTTCCTGCAGGGGCGCTTCGCCTCCGCGCTCCTCCAACGGCACCTGCACAGCCATGCCGGCGTGGGCCTGTGGCAGCAGCGGCAGGGTGCCCAGCAGCAACGCCAGCATCGCCACCCACGCCAGCAGGCTGGCCAGCGCGGGACGATGGCCGCGCATGGCGGTGCCCATCTTGCGATGGACGAGTGGGCGAGGGCGAAGCGGGCGCAGCAAGCGGGGGTCCCCAAGGGTCTGCCGGCAGCGGCCGGCATCAACGGGGCGTGATTGTAATGAGAGCTGTTAGCCGTTGCAAATGAGAATGATTGCCAAAATGTCGCAGGCCGGCCCGGCAAGGCTCAGACTTCGCTCCAGCGCCGCAACAGGTTGTGGTACACGCCGGTCAGCTGCAGGACCGCCTCGGCGTCGCCGCCGGTCTGCCGCAGGCGCTCGATCGCGCCATCCATTTCCCACAGCAGGCGGCGCTGCACATCGTCGCGGATCATGCTCTGCACCCAGAAGAACGAGGCCACGCGCGCGCCGCGGGTGACCGGCCGCACCTGGTGCAGGCTGCTGGACGGGTACACGATCAGGTCGCCGGCCGGCAGCTTCACTTCGTGCTCGCCGTAGGTATCGCTGATGATCAGCTCGCCGCCTTCGTATTCGTCCGGCGCCGACAGGAACAGGGTGCAGGAGATGTCCGAACGCAGCTGCTCGCCATTGGCCAGGTTCATCACCGCGCCATCGACGTGGTAGCCATAGGTGCCGCCACCGCTGTAGCGGTTGAAGCGTGGTGGCAGGTACTTCAGCGGCAGCGCGGCACTGAAGAACAGCGGGTGCCGGGCCAGCGCGACGAGGATGATCTCGCCCAGTTCGCGGCGCAGCGGCGAAGCCTCGGGCAGCTGCTGGTTGTGCTTGGCCTGTGCGCCCAGATGCCCCACGGTTTCGCGGCCATCGGTCCAGTCGGCGGCGTCGAGGCGGCGGCGGAAGTCGGCGACCTGGTCGGCGCTGAGAATGTCGGGGATGTGCAGCAGCATGCGGGACTCCTCAGAGGGACGGCGGTGCGACCAGGGCGCGCACCTGTGGATGCGGTGACGCGGCCAGCTCCGGCACGATGTGCGCCATGAATGCCGGGCTGCCGTGCGCCAGTGCGAGCCGCAGCCAGTGCACGGCCTGCTCGACCTGGCCGGCCTGCAGCAGGATCGAGGCGTAGTTGGCCTGGCCGCGGAAATCACCGGCCTCGGCCGCGCGCTGGTACCAGGCCAGCGCCGCCTGCGGATCGGGTGCGGTATCCAGCCCGTCTTCGAGGTGGCGGGCCAGCAGGTTCATCGATTTGGCGTGGCCCAGGTGCGCGGCACGGGTGTACAGGGCCAGTGCCTGCGCGCGGTCCTGCGCAATGCCGCGGCCGGTGGCCAGCAGGTTGGCCAGGTTGTACAGGCCCCAGTCCAGGCCGGTGTCGGCCGCGCGCCGGTACCACACCGCCGCCAGCGCCAGGTTGACCGCCGTGCCGTGGCCCAGCTCATGGCAGCGGCCGAGCATGTTCATCGCCATCGGCGCGCCGTTGTTGGCGGCGGTTTCGTACCAGAGCAGCGCCGCCGAGGCGTCCTGCGCGGTGCCTTTGCCTTCCATGTGCATCTGCGCGAGCAGCAGTTGTGCATCGACCTGCCCAGCCTGCGCAGCGTCGCGCACGCGTGCGAACGCGGCCTGCGGATCGTGCTGCAGCAGCTCGGCCAGGGCGTCGCTGTCGATGGGGGTACGGGTTGCCATGGGGTGAGTATCGCCGGAAACAAAAACGGCGGCAGGAGAGCCTGCCGCCGTGGGGGAGCGAAGCTACATCAGAACTTCACGTTCAGTGCCAGGGTGGTCGAGCGACCCGGGGCGATGCTCGCGTAGTGCGAGGCATAGGCCTTGGTGAAGTAGGTCTTGTCGGTCAGGTTCTGCACGTTGAGCTGCAGGCTGATGTTGTCCTGGATCGCGTAGCTGGCCATCGCGTCGAAGCGGGTGTAGCTGGCGATCCACTTGGTGTTGGCGACGTCACCGTACTGCTTGTCCGAGTAGAACGCACCGGCACCGACGGTCAGGCCGATGGGGAAGCGGTAGGTGGTCCACAGGTTGGCGCTGTGCTTGGCGGTGTTCGGGAATACGTTGCCGTTGTACGGCGAGGGCACGTAGACGTTGGACGGGCAGGTGCGGCCGACCGGTGCACCACAGACGAAGCCGTTGTCCTTCAGTTCCGAGTCCAGGTAGGTGTAGCCGCCGTACAGGCTCCAGGCGTCGGTCAGCTGGCCGGTGAAGCCCAGCTCGAAGCCGTTGATTTCCTTCTTGCCGGCATTCTGGCTGGTGCCGTTGTCGACCGTCACGCGCGCGTTGTTCATCACCGTGTGGAAGATCGCCGCGGTGAGGTTCAGGCGCTGGTCGAACAGGTCCCACTTGGTGCCCAGCTCGAGGTTCTTCGTATCCTGCGGCTTGAGGTCGGCCACGGCGGCGCTCAGGCCGTCCGAACCATCACCACCGTCCATGCCCGGCGGAGTCGAGGAGGTGCCCCACGACAGGTAGATGCTGCCGTTGGCGGCCGGCTTGAACACCACGCCGGCCTGGTAGTTCAGGAAGTCGTTGCTGTTGCGCACGCGGGTCGGTGCCTTGCCGGCCACCGGGGTGGTCAGGGTGGTGCGGAAGTCGTCGTAGCGCAGGCCGAGGTTGATCATCCACTGCTCATTGAGCTCGATGGTGTCGAACACGTAGGCCGAGGTGGTCCTGGTGCGCTGCTCTACGTCCAGTGCCTTGTCGCTGCGGTACACCGAATGGGTGGCCGCCCACGGATCGCGCGGGTTCGGATTGGCGAAATCGGTGCAGTTGTAGCCGGTGGCCGCGCCGGTGGTCGGGCACTTGCTGTTGCCGGTGAGCGGGTTGCTGGTGCCCGGGGTCATCAGATAGCTGCCGCGGGTCATCTTCTCGTCGCTGTATTCCACGCCCGCGCTGTAGCTGTGCTTGAGCGCACCGGTCTGGAAGGCACCGGTCAGGCCCAGCTGGTCGGCGAAGCTCTTGACGTCGACGGCACGGCTGTTGGTCCGGCGCCACAGGGTGCCGTAGTTGTTCGGGTTGCCCTGGCTGTCGTCCGGCTGGGTCCACAGGTAGTCGTTGCTGGTGTTGCCCAGGCGCGCGATGTTGCGCAGCTTGTGGCCGCCGAAGTCGTAGCTGGCATCCAGGGTGCTGATGTCGGCGCGGGTACGCTGGAAGTCACGGTCGACCAGACCGTAGTAGTTGTTGCGGTCCGGCACCATCGGGCGGCCGTCGACCCACTTCGAGGCCGGCGCACCGTTCGGGTTGCCATACGGGAAGCCACCCGCGTCCGGCAGGTCATCGCTCTGCATGTGGTAGTGGCTGGCGATCAGCTGGGCCGGGCCGTTCAGGCCGAACGCGATCGACGGCGCGATGCCCCAGCGGCTGACATTGGCGGCGTCACGGCCGGCGATGTCCGATTCGTGCTTCATCAGGTTCAGGCGCGCGGCGATGCCATCGCCCAGCACGTAGTTGGCGTCCACGGTGCCGCGCGCGTAGCTGTCGGTGCCGATGCCCATGCTGGCGCTGGTCTCGTTCTTCAGCTTCGGCGTCTTGCTCACAAGGTTCAGGCTGCCACCGCCGGAATCACGGCCGCCGTAGGCCGAGCTCGGGCCCTTGACTACTTCCACCTGCTCCAGGTCGAAGATCTCGCGGGTCTGCGAGCCGACGTCGCGCAGACCATCGACGAAGACGTTGCTCTGCGAATCGAAGCCACGGATGAAGGGACGGTCGCCGGTCGGGTTGCCGCCTTCGCCGGCACCGAAGGTGATGCCCGGCACCATGCGCAGCGCATCCTGCAGGTTGGTCGCACCGGTTTCGGCGATCAGCTTCTCCGACACGATCGACACCGACTTCGGGGTGTCCAGCAGCTCGGCGGTGAACTTAGGCGAGGACGGGTTGAACCAGCTGCCGCGCACCTGCACCTTGTCCAGCTCGGTGGCGTTGCGGGAACCGGCGTCGGCGCCGTCGGCAGCCTGCGCAGCCAGCGGAGCAAAGCCCGCGGCCAGGGTGGCGGTGGCGAGCAGGGAAACGCGCGGGGCGTGCTTGCGGGACGTGATGTGGGTCATGACTGTGGGTAGTGGCTTGGATCGGGAAAGGGCGAGCGCGAGCCGGCGCAGATGGGCATGCGGCGACAGGCGGGAAGTGGGTGCTGTAGAGCCGAGCCAGGCTCGGCTGGCGGGAAACGCAATCAGGCGCACGGCAACGGCCGCAGGGCGCCTCAGCTGGCGTGCGGTGCGGGCGGTGCGTGGCCGGGGTTCAACCGCAGCGCGGGATCATGCAACTGCCAGCGCAGGGCATCGGAGCGCCACAGCGGGATACGCGCGACCAGAGCGGCGCGTGCAGGGACCAGACCGGTGCAGGGCGAGGTGCCCTCGCCATCGAACGGAGGCTCCGGTGCTGGTGCGGCGTGCTGCGGGCATTCGTCGGCTGGCGGTTGCGGCAGCGGCATCGCCTGCAGCAGATCTTCAGCGTGTGCCTGCCAGCCGTGCGCAGCCGGATCGCCGCCACGCCCTTCGTGCAAGGCCGACCAGCCCAGCAGCAACGTCAGCAGCACGGCCACGAGCAGTGGCCACCCTTGGCGGGCGAGCTGGCACAGCGTGGCAGTGGGCGCGGGCGAGGCCATGGCGCAGGGGCGATGTCGTTACGAAGATGTTACGTAGAATAACATCAACGATAATGATTCGCATATGCGCAATCGGGTTGCCGATCTGGATGGCCTGGAAGGGCCTTGGAGGGCCCCTCAGTGCACTCCAGTAGATTCCACCTCACGGGTGGATGCTCTCCGCCAGGCGCCCTCTGGGGGGGCTCTCCGGGCCGAGCGCCGCCTCAATCCCGGTCGTCGCGGGTCCAGACCGCGTCGTGCTCGCGCTTCACCGGGAACTTGGGCACAGGGCTGTAGGCCGGGGCGCACAGGGCGCGGCCATCGCGCACGTCGAAGCGCGCGCCGTGCAGCACGCACTCCACGCTGCCTTCGGTCGTGTTGAACTCGCCCGAGGACAGTTCGAACTCTTCATGCGTGCACTGGTCTTCCAGTGCGTACAGCTCGCCGTCGAGGTTGAATACCACGATCGGCGTGCCGGTCACTTCGTCGAACACGCTCTTCATTTCACCCGGCAGCAGCTCGTTGCCGGCACAGACAAAGGTCCAGGCCTCACTCACGCGGCGGCTCCGTTCAGCGGCTTTTCCAGGATCTCGAAGCGCAGGTCGTCGCGCTTGGGGATGCCGAAGCGTTCGTCGCCATACGGGAACGGCTTCTTGATGCCGGTACGGCTGTAGCCGCGGCGCTCGTAGAAGGCGATCAGCTCGTCGCGCACGTCAATGACGGTCATCTGCATCACCGGTACGTTCCATTCGCGCGCGGCGTGTGCTTCGGCGGCATCCATCAGCTGCTTGCCGACGCCGCCGCCCTGCTGGGCCGGATCGACCGAGAACATGCCGAAGTAGCCCTTGCCGTCGACGTCGGCAACGTGGGCGCAGGCCACAAGAACGCCTTCGCGCTCGGCCAGCAGGATGGCCGATCGCGGGCGGTCGAGGTCGGCCTGGATGCCTTCGGCGTCGATGCGGGCGCCATCCAGCAGGTCGGCTTCGGTGGTCCAGCCCACGCGGCTGGCGTCGCCACGGTAGGCCGAGGTGACGAGGGCGATCAGGGCGGGGATGTCGGCCGGCGTGGCGGCGCGGAAGGTCAGGGTGCTCATGGCCCCATTCTAGGTGGGGCGTGGGCGGGCGCAAATGGGGGAGGAGGGGGCAGATCCCTTTCGCAACGCGAAAGGGATCTGCCCCCGGTATCTACTGACTCAACGGCAGGCGATGGACCGACTGGCACGGGCCCGGAATCGGCAGATGCTCGGGTTCAGATCCCTTTGTGCAGCAAAGGGCTCTGACCCCCTGTTACCAGGAGCAGCCCATGCCGAGGCCACGACGGGTCGATGCGCCCGGATACCCGCAACATGTCGTCCAGCGCGGCAACAATCGCCAGCCCGTGTTCTTCACGGATGACGACCGCGTGGCCTACCTGCGTCTGCTGTGTCATCACGCAGACCAGCAGCACTGCCGGGTCCACGCTTATGTGCTGATGGACAATCACGTCCATCTTCTGGCAACGCCTGATCTCTGCGGCGGGCTGTCGCGGATGATGCAGGCCGTGAACCGGACCTACGTACGTCGGGTGAATGATCGGCAGGGCCGCACCGGCACGTTATGGGAAGGGCGCTTCCACTCCACGGTGGTGGATACGGATCGCTATCTGCTGGCCTGCCAGCGCTACATCGAGCTCAACCCGGTTCGGGCGGGGAAGGTGGCGCATCCCGGTGACTATCGCTGGTCGAGCTATCGTGCCAATGCGCGTGGCAGGCCCAATGCGCTGCTCGAGCCGCATTCGGCATTTGAGCTGATGGGTTCTGATGCGGATGAACGGTGCAGGCGCTATGTGGAGTTCATCGAGGCGGGTATTCAGGCGGGGGATCTGCTGGCGATCCGGCGGGCATTGCAGTCGCAACGGCGGCTGTCGGGAATGCTGGTGGGGTCAGATCCCTTTCGCGTGGCGAAAGGGATCTGACCCCGGTGTGCTGCGGGCGGTATGCCGCGTTCATCTGGTCGCGATCCGGCGGGCATTGCGGTCGCAGCGGCGGCTGTCGGGAATACTGGTGGGGTCAGATCCCTTTCGCGTCGCGAAAGGGATCTGACCCCGGTGTGCCGGCTCAGCCCAGAAGCTTGCGTACCTTGGTCAGCGCGGTCATGAAGCGCTCGATCTCGGCGTGCGTGTTGTAGAACGCCAGCGAGGCACGGCAGGTGGCGGCGACGCCGAAGTACTGCAGCAGCGGGTGTGCGCAGTGCTGCCCCGAGCGCACGGCCACCCCTTCCAGGTCGAGCAGGGTGGCCAGATCGTGCGCATGCGCGCCATCGATCAGGAACGAGACCACGGCGGCCTTCTCCGGCGCTTCGCCGATGATGCGCAGGCCGTCGACGCGGCGCAGCTCCTCGGTGAAGTGCGCCAGCAGTTCGGCTTCGCGGGCTTCCACGTTCTCCTGGCCGAGCTGCTGCAGGTAGTCGGCGGCCACGCCCAGGCCGATGAAACCGGCGATGTTCGGGGTGCCGGCTTCGAACTTGTGCGGGGCATCGTTGAACACGGTGCCGTCGAAGCTGACTTCCTTGATCATCTCGCCGCCGCCGAGGAACGGCGGCATCGCGTCCAGGTGCTCGCGGCGCGCCCACAGCGCACCAGTGCCGGTCGGACCGCACATCTTGTGGCCGGTGATGGCGTAGAAGTCGCAGCCGATCGCGGCGACGTCGACCTTGCGGTGCGGCACCGCCTGCGAGCCATCGACCACGGTGATGATGCCGCGCTTGCGCGCTTCACGGCAGATCTCGCGCACCGGATTGACCGTGCCCAGCACGTTGGAGACATGGGTGACCGCCAGCAGCTTGACCTCCGGGGTCATCGCCGCGCGCAGCGCATCCAGGTCCAGCGCGCCATCGGGCGTGATCTCGGCCACGCGGATGGTGGCGCCGGTACGTTGCGCGACCAGCTGCCACGGCACGATGTTGGCATGGTGTTCCATGCGCGTGATCAGGATCACGTCGCCGGCCTTCAATCGCGGTAGCGCCCACGAGTAGGCCACCAGGTTGATGGCGAAGGTGGTGCCGCTGCACAGCACCAGGTCGCTGGCGCGCACGTTGAGGAAGCGTGCCAGCTTGTTGCGTGCGCCTTCGTAGGCGTCGGTCGCTTCGCTGCCCAGTGCATGCACCGCGCGGCTGACGTTGGCGTTGTAGCGGCGGTAGAACTCATCCACCGCGCCGATCACCTGTACCGGCTTCTGGCCGGTGTTGGCGTTGTCGAAATAGACCAGCGGCTTGCCGTGCACTTCACGCATCAGCAGCGGGAAGTCGAGGCGGACGCGATCCCAGTCCGGGGCGCCGGTGCGTTCTTCGATCGGGCGTGGCGTGGACAGGTTCATGCCACACCCGCCTCGGCCAGGGCCTTGTCCAGGCGGCGTGCCAGCTGCTCGCGCAACGCCTCCGGCAGGATCTTCAGCGGTTCATGGCAGAACGCAGCGCTCAGCAGTGCCTGCGCCTGGACCTGGGGCAGGCCACGCGAGCGCAGGTAGAACAGCGCATTGGCATCGAGCTGGCCGACGGTCGCGCCGTGCGCGGCCTTCACTTCATCGGCGTCGATCACCAGCGTCGGCTGGGTATCGATCTCGGCATCGGCCGACAGCAGCAGGTTCTTGTTGGACAGGTTCGCGTCGGTGCCGTCGGCGCCTTCGCGGATCTGGATGCCGCCATGGAACACCACGCGGCTGCGGTTGGCGGCAACGCCGCGCCACAGCAGCTCGCAGGCGGTATCGCGCGCGATGTGGTCGATGCCCAGGCGGGTCTCGACGTGGCGGCGGCCATTGCCGAGCAGCACGCCGTTGGCGGTCAGCCGGGCGTTGTCGCCTTCCAGGCGCACGTTCAGTTCGTGGCGGCTGAGCGCGGCGCCCAGTTCCAGGTCCACGCGGTGGTACTGCGCGTCGCGGGCCAGCACCGCGTCGGTACGCAGGAAGCTGGTCTGGCGGACGCTGCCGGCCTGCACGCGGGCGTGCTTGAGTACGCCGTCGCGGGCGACGTGGGCATGCAGCACGGTGTTGTCCAGGTGGGCGGAGTCACCCACGCTGAAGCGGTGCTCGACCACGCCGAGGCTGGCGCCGGCGCGCAGTTCGATCAGGTGGCGATGGTGCCAGGCCAGGTCGGCTTCGCCGGCGACGCTGGCGAATACCAGCTGCAGCGGCGTTTCGACCTGCACGCCTTCATCCACGCGCAGCACCACGCCTTCATCGGCCAGCGCGGCGTTGAGCCGGGCGAAGATCTCTTCGCTGCGCTCGTAGCGACGGCCAAGGAAACGCACGGCGTCTTCGCCAGCGGCCAGTGCGGCCGACAGCGGCTGCAGCTGTACGCCGGACGGCAGGGCCTGCACATCGCTCAGCGCGGCATCCAGGCGGCCGTTGACGAACACCAGGCGCGGCGCCGGGATGTCGTCCAGCAGCGCGGCGTCCAGCGCCGGGCCCTGCAGCGGCGCTGCAGCGAACGCACGCCGTTCCAGCTGGCGCAGCGAGGTGTACTTCCAGGCTTCGTTGCGGGCGGCGGGCAGGCCGTCGCGCAGGGCCGCATCCAGCACTTCGCGGCGCGCATCGCTGCCACAGAAGGCCTGGGCCATGGAGTCAAGCAGGGCGCTCATCAGACCGCCGCCTCGGGCACGACCCGGTCCTTCAGGAAATCGTAGCCGTGCGCTTCCAGCTCCAGCGCCAGCTCGGGGCCGCCGCTCTTGACGATGCGACCATCGGCCAGCACGTGCACCACGTCCGGCTTGATGTAGTCCAGCAGGCGCTGGTAGTGGGTGATGACCAGGAACGAACGGTCGGCGCCGCGCAGTGCGTTGACGCCGTCGGCCACGCTCTTCAGCGCGTCGATGTCCAGGCCCGAGTCGGTCTCGTCCAGGATCGCCAGCTTCGGTTCCAGCACGGCCAGCTGGAAGATCTCGTTGCGCTTCTTCTCGCCGCCGGAGAAGCCTTCGTTGACGCCACGGTGCAGCAGTTCGTCCTTCAGGTGCAGCACGGCCAGCTTCTGCCGCACCAGCTTGAGGAACTGCATGGAATCGAGTTCTTCTTCGCCGCGCGCCTTGCGCTGGGCGTTCAGTGCCGCGCGCAGGAAGTAGGTGTTGTTCACGCCCGGGATTTCCACCGGGTACTGAAACGCCAGGAACAGGCCCGCGGCGGCACGTGCTTCCGGGTCCTGCTCCAGCAGGTCGACGCCGTCGAACTGCACGCTGCCTTCGGTCACTTCGTAGCCGTCGCGGCCGGCCAGGACGTTACCCAGGGTGGACTTGCCGGCGCCGTTCGGGCCCATGATGGCGTGCACCTGGCCGGGCTTCACATCCAGCGACAGGCCCTTGAGGATTTCCTTGTCGCCGATGCGGGCGTGGAGATTTTCGATCTTCAGCATTGGAATGGTCGTCTTGTCGAATGGGGGATGGCAGGCAGCGCGACTTACAGGTCGTCTTCGCTGCGCTCCAGGAATTCGCTGCGCAGGTAGGCGGTGCGCGTATCGGTCAGGCTGGACTTGGCGTGCAGATACAGCATCGGGTACATCGAGCCGTACAGGACGCGCGGATTCTCGTCCTTGCCGACCGGGTAGCGCGCCTCCAGATCGGCATCACGCAGCTGCACCCACAGGCGCTGCGCGTCCTTCAGCCGGGCCAGTGCCACCGGCTGCCCGGCAAGCTTGGCCAGCACCTGCCGGTAGACCACGTTGAGCTCGGCGTCGGACTTGCGGAAATCGCGGTCGGCGCAGGCGTTGAGCTCCATCTGCGTGCCTTCCGGATTGCAGCCGTCGGCGTCGGCGCTGGCCGCCCATGCCGGCGCGGCGGTGCCGAGCAGCAGGGCCAAGGCGAACAGGGCCTTCATCCGACCGAACCTTCCAGCGAGACTTCCAGCAGCTTCTTGGCTTCCACCGCGAACTCCATCGGCAGTTCGCGGAACACCTGCTTGCAGAAGCCGTCGACGATCATCGACACCGCGTCTTCCTGGCTGATGCCACGGGCGCGGCAGTAGAACAGCTGGTCATCGGAGATCTTGGAAGTGGTCGCCTCGTGCTCGACGGTGGCGCCCGGGTTCTTCACCTCGATGTAGGGGAAGGTGTGCGCGCCGCACTGCTTGCCGATCAGCAGCGAGTCGCACTGGGTGTAGTTGCGCGCGCCCTCGGCGTTGCGGTCCACCCGCACCAGGCCGCGGTAGGTGTTCTGGCCACGGCCGGCGCTGATGCCCTTGCTGACGATCTTGCTCTTGGTGCGCTTGCCGACATGGATCATCTTGGTGCCGGTGTCGGCCTGCTGGCGGTGATGGGTCAGCGCGACCGAGTGGAACTCACCGACCGAATCGTCGCCCAGCAGCACGCAGGACGGGTACTTCCAGGTGATCGCCGAGCCGGTCTCGACCTGGGTCCAGGTGACCTTGCTGCGCGCGCCACGGCATTCGGCACGCTTGGTCACGAAGTTGTAGATGCCACCGACGCCGTTCTCGTCGCCCGGGTACCAGTTCTGCACCGTGGAGTACTTGATCTCCGCATCTTCCAGCGCGACCAGCTCGACCACCGCGGCGTGCAGCTGGTTCTCATCGCGCATCGGCGCGGTGCAGCCTTCCAGGTAGGAGACGTAGGCCTTGTCCTCGCACACGATCAGGGTGCGCTCGAACTGGCCGGTGTGGCCGGCGTTGATGCGGAAATAGGTGCTCAGTTCCATCGGGCAGCGCACGCCCTTGGGAATGAACACGAAGCTGCCGTCGGAGAACACCGCCGAGTTGAGCGCGGCGAAGTAGTTGTCACCGACCGGCACCACGGTGCCCAGGTACTGGCGCACCAGCGCCGGGTGTTCCTTGATGGCCTCGGACATCGAACAGAAGATCACGCCCTTCTCGGCCAGTTCCTTGCGGAAGGTGGTGCCCACGGATACCGAGTCGAACACCGCATCCACCGCCACGCCGGCCAGCTTGGCGCGCTCGTGCAGCGGCACGCCCAGCTTGTCGTAGGTGTCGAGCAGTTCCTTCGGCACATCATCCAGCGAGGCGTACTTCGGGCCCTTCGGCGCGGAGTAGTAGCTGAGCGCCTGCAGGTCGATCGGCGCGATCTCCAGCTTGGCCCAGTCCGGCATCGGCAGGGTCAGGAAGTGGCGGTAGGCATCCAGGCGCCACTGCGTCATCCACTCCGGCTCGTCCTTCTTGGCCGACAGGGCACGGATGGCGTCCTCGTCCAGGCCCGGCGGCAGGGAGTCCGACTCGATCTCGGTGATGAAGCCGGCCGAATACTTGCGGCCGAGCTGCTCGTGGATCTCGCGGTTGGGGGTGTCGTCGTGGGCGACGTTTTCGATGGTTTCGGTGGCCATGGGGGGCTGCCTACGGATCAGGAGACGACGTCGACAGCGATGGTGCGGCGCTGTTCGTCATCGGCAAGGGGGAGAGGGGGCAGGATCTGCGCGAGGGTGACATCGCGCAGGGCCTCGGAGACCACGTCGTTGATCAGCCGCCAGCTGCTGCGCGCGCCGCACTTGGGCGCCATGCCGCACTGGTGGTGGTCGTGGCTGCATTCGGTCAGGGCCAGTGGCCCTTCCATCGCTTCGACCACTTCGAACAGCGAGATCTCGATGGCCGGGCGGGTCAGGCGGTAGCCGCCACGGACGCCACGCAGGCCTTCGACCAGGCCGGCCTGGGCCAGTGGCTTGAGCACCTTGCTGACGGTGGGCGGCTCCAGACCGGTGAATTCGGCCAGCTCGGTGGCACTGAGCACTTCGCCCGGACGGGCGGCGAGCACGGTCAGCACGACGGTGGCGTAATCGGTGAGTTTGGTGACGCGCAACATGGGGATGCGAGTGGTTCTTAAAGCGGACTGAAATTGTACGCTTTTATTCGCCACCATCCAACCCGGGCATTCAGCCGGCGCTTGGGCCAGGCCGGGAGGACACACCGCGGCCGTTGCCGGGGCGCAATGCTGCGCCAACGGGGTGATTTTCGCAATCACCCGGAATGGGCGAGAATCCCCATTCCATTCGCTGCAAACAGCCCTCGCCGATGCCGAAGAAGATCCAAGCCCGCAAGTCCGCCATCCATGGCAACGGCGTGTTCGCCGTGGCCCCGATCAAGCAGGGCGAGCGCGTGATCCAGTACAAGGGCCTGCTGCGCAGCCACGGCGACGTTGATGCCGATGACAGCGGCGACGTCGAAAGTGGCCATACCTTCCTGTTCACCCTCAACGATGACTGGGTGATCGACGCCAACTACAAGGGCAACGACGCGCGGTGGATAAACCACAGCTGCGACCCGAACTGCGAGGCGGTGATCGAGGAGGACGAGGACGGCGACAGCCGGGGCGACAAGGTGTTCATCGAGGCACTGCGTGATATCAAGGCCGGCGAGGAGCTGACCTACAACTACGGCATCACCCTGGCCGAGCGCCACACCGCCAAGCTGAAGAAGATCTGGGAGTGCCGTTGCGGCTCGCCCAAGTGCACCGGCACGATGCTGCAGCCCAAGCGCTGATCGGTACCGGGTAGTGCCGGCCGCCGGCCGGCAAGGCGCAATCCAGGTGCCGGCCAGCGGCCGGCACCACCCGGCGGCTCTCCACCTGCCGTGCACGACAGGGTCACCGCCGCGCAAGGGCCGTTCTTCCATTCTGTGGGCTCCCCCAACCGGAGTGCCTCCATGGCAGAGCGATTGAAGGGCAAGCAGATTGCCATCCTTGCCACCCACGGCTTCGAACAGTCTGAACTGATCGAACCCAAGCGTTTGCTGGAAGCGGAAGGGGCGCGCGTCAGCGTGGTCTCGCCCGCAAAGGAAGCGACGATCAAGGGCTGGAAGGAGAAGAACTGGGGCGACGCCGTCGCGGTGGATATCCCGTTGGATGAGGCGGATCCTGCACGCTTCGATGCGGTGGTTCTGCCCGGCGGGGTCATCAATCCGGACACACTGCGCACCGATGATGCCGTACTGGCCTTCATCCGTTCAGTGGATGAAGCCGGCAAGCCCGTGGCGGCGATCTGCCATGGCCCGTGGCTGCTGATCAACAGCGGCCTGGCCGATGGCCGCGAGCTGACCTCCTGGCCTTCCCTGCAGCAGGATCTGGCGAACGCGGGTGCGACATGGCGCGATGCCGAGGTGGTGGTCGACGGCAACGTCATCACCAGCCGCAAGCCGGATGACATTCCGGCTTTCAGCGAGGCGGTGGTAAAAGCGCTTGCCGCCTGATGCGCTACCGGTAGTGCCGGCCGCTGGCCGGCAGATGCAGTGACGTGCTGCCGGCCAGCGGCCGGCACCACCTCATTTGCCCAGCAGGCCTGCCGGTACCAGGTTGCCCAGGTTCTGGTTGAAAGTGACCACCAGCTTGCCGTTCTTCACCTGTGCCGACTGCACCTGCAGGGCGCCGAGCACCCCGGCCACGGCCGGGTCCAGCTTGTAGATCGGTTCGCGCTGGGCGTAGTCGCTCAGCCACGCATTGAGCAGGCCACGGGTGCGCGAGTCGAGGCGGCCGCCCTGGTTGGCCGGGGTGAAGTCATCCACGCTCGGCTGCTGCAGGTGAAAGCCCTGGGTCTGCGCGTCGTAGCGCAGGCCGCTGCTGAGCTTCACCGTGCCCAGTCGGGCCGGGTTGCCGCCGGCGGTGGCCAGCGCGACGTCCATGCCCAGGTTCAACCGTTCGCCGGCCGGAAGGCTCAGCTGCGGGTGGCTCATGGTCAGGGCGATCAGGCCGCCGAGGGCGTCCTGGGTGCGCGGGAAGCTGCCATCGAGGTACTGCTGCACGTCGCTGGCGCCCACCGACAGTTCGCGGCCGGAAATGGAGGGAGCCGCCTGTGCACCGATCGCAGCGGCGATCAGCACGGTGGAGGCCGCGAGGCGGGTCATCAAGGAACGCAGGCGCATGTCGGTGACCGGTGGGAAGCAGATGGATGGATCAAAGAGTAGCCGCGCAGGCTGAATCGCGCGTGCATGCCGCTGCAACGGTTCAGTCCAGCGTTGGACGCAGCTGTGCCGACTGGATCTGCCAGGCGCTGCCGTCACTGCTGGGCTGCACGCGGTACCAGCCGCCGAAGCGGAACGTGCCATTGGCGGTGACCGCACGGATCTGCACAGGGACTTCAAGCAGCCGCGGTGGCTGCCGGTCATCTCGGGCGATCGGGGTATCGCTGTGCAGGCGCAGCGTGCGCAGGTCCTGCAGCTGCCGCAGCGCGGCGTCGTCTGCATGCCGCGGGTCGCCGGGTGGGATCGTCCAGGCAGCATCGCTGGCGGCGCGGTCGCGGTTGAGCAGTGCGGCGACGTAGCGGTTGAGCATCGTCGACGGCGGCTCTGCGCCGTCGTCGACGGCGGACAGCAGCGTCATATCGCTCGCCTGCAATGCTGCGGGAACGGGACCGGGACCGGTGTCCGCTGCTGCGGCGACGGGAGCGGACGCTGCCGTGATGTGATCATTCGTCTGTGCCGCCGGGCGTGAACAACCCAGCAGCACCAGTGGTGCGATCAGGAACAGGATCCTGCGCATGCCCGCCTCCTCCCCGAGGCAACCTGGAGGGCGGCAGTGTATCGGTTGCGCCGCTATCAGCGGGAGGAGGGCAGCTGCTCCAGCGCGTCCAGCGCCGGCAGGACCTGGCCGGCGATGGCGGCCAGTGCGTGGCCGTCGGTCTCGGCGTGGCGCTGTACGATGTCGCGCAGCAGCTGGGTGGCGATCACCAGGGTCGCGCGCTCGTCGCCACTGATGCCGGCGGTACGCGGGGCCGCTTCCAGCAGGCGCATCAGGTCGCGGCCGGCGCGGTGTTCCAGTTCGATGGTGCAGCGCCCGGTGCACTGCAGCCCGTCCTTTTCGATCGGGGTTACCGAGATCCGGTAGCGGGTGGAGGGGCTGGCCATGAGGGTGTGCTCGCCGTGGCTGTGGAGGATGTGCCCACCATAGGCAAGGCCACGGCTGGCGGCGACGGCCGGCGCTGCACGCAGTGTTCCACCCGGTACGTTCCGCGCCCTTTGCGGAGCACCGGCAGCCAATGCTGGCGGGCCTGTACGGGGATTGCCGGGGCCGCGGCAACGCTGTGTTGCGGGGTGTGGTGCGGACAAAAAAAAACGGGACGGCCAGAGCCGTCCCGTCGGAATCCGCGTTGGGGCGCGCGCTTACAGCGCGGCGTCCTTCAGCTTCTTCAGCGGACGCACCTTCAGCTTGGTGGTGGCCGGCTTGGCAGCGAACCACTGCTCTTCCTTGGTGAACGGGTTGATGCCCTTGCGCTTCGGCTTGGCCGGCACATTGACGGTGGTGATCTTCAGCAGGCCCGGCAGGGTGAACGAGCCAGCGCCCTTCTTGTGCACCGAGGAGGCGACGGCGCTTTCCAGCGAGGCCAGCACAGCGCGGACGTCCTTGGCGATGACGCCGGAGGCTTCAGCGATGTGTGCAACCAGGCCGGACTTGGTCAGCACTTCCTTGATCGGCTTCGGAGCGGCCGGCTTGGCGGCTGCCTTCGTCGCGACTTTCTTCACTGCCTTCTTCGGGGCAGCCTTCTTAGCGGTCTTTGCCATGGTTTCCTGTTCCGTGAACGGTTGGTTGTGTGGTCGGCGCCGAACCCCGTCGGCAAGCGCAATGTAGGGCAACTCTCGGGCGCCGCCAATAGCCCGAAGCGCGGAAAGTGCATGTTTTTTCATATCCAGGCCGATTCAGTACATGGCCGGCGGTGGGGGACGGGGGCGCTGCAGCGTGCGCGATGGCTGCTGCCTGCCCGTTGCTGGAATGTGCGAAACCACTGAAAACAAGGGAAAAGTCCACGTCGGTCTGGCGAAGAAGTGACCAGCTGTCCGATGTCCGGCGGACGTGCGGCATGCGGCGGAGCGACGCAGGGCTAACGCGTCCCGTGCGAGAGTGGCCGTTCATCACCGCCACGCAGGAGCAGCACATGGGAATCTCGCGACACGCCACCGCGCACTGGGAAGGCGATCTGAAGTCGGGCAAGGGACAGCTGAGCACGCCGCAGAGCGGGCTGCTGGACAAGACCCGCTACGGTTTCAACAGCCGCTTCGGCGACGAGAAGGGCACCAATCCGGAGGAGCTGATCGCCGCCGCGCACGCCGGCTGTTTCACCATGGCGCTGTCGGCCAAGCTTGGTGAGGCCGGCTTCACCCCGACCTCGCTGGACACCGAGGCCAACGTAGATCTGTCCCTGGAGGGCGGGCCGCAGCTGTCGCAGATCCGGCTGAAGGTGAAGGCGATGGTGCCGGGTATCGACGCCGCACAGTTCCGTGCCATTGCCGATGACGCCAAGCAGAACTGCCCGGTGTCCAAGGCGCTGAGCGCGGTGCCGATCAGCCTGGAAGCCGAACTGGGCTGAGCCACGGTAGTGCCGGCCGCGGGCCGGCAACCGCATGATGCCGGGGTCCATGTAGCAGCCGGCCAGCGTTATGGTGGCCTTCCTGGCCGCCACCCTCCGGGCCGTCGCGTCCGACGTTGGCAGCGGCTCCTGCCGCTGCCTTCGGCTCTACCACCCGCCAGCGCGATCACCAATCAAGGGTGCCGGTAATCACCGTCTGCACCTGCCCGCCCGACCAGACCTCGCCGTCTTCATCGACGCGCAGGGTCAGGCGCGCGTCGTGGCCGACTTCGCGGCCCTGGCTGACTTCGAACGATTCACGGCCCCGCGGCAGCGCATCGCGCAGGTCCAGCCATGCGGCCAGCACCGCATTGGCAGCACCGGAGGCGGCGTCCTCGAAGCGGCGGCCATTGCCGACAAAGGCGCGCACCGCCAGATCGAAGCCTTCGCCGCCATCGCTGAAGGCGTAGGCAAACACGCCCATGCTGTCGGTGGATTCGGCCAGAGCCGCGACCGCGTCCCAGTCCGGGCGCAGTGCGCGCAGTGCCGCTTCATCGGCCACCTGCACCACCCACCAGCTGCGCCCGCCCTGCATGCGCGCCGGCGGCAGCGAGCCCAGCGGCCAATCCTTCAGCGCCGCCTGCAGGCGCGGGTCGGTGGCCTCGGCGATCTCCGCCAGCTGCGCGCGCGGGGTGCGGATGGCGATGCGCTGCTGCGCGCCCTCGCCGCTCACGCGCAGCGGCAGCGCACCGGCGATGCCGTCCTGCACGAGCACGCCGTCGACTGGCGCGGCCAGGCCCGCCTGCAGCACCGCATGCGCGGTGCCGACGCTGGGATGGCCGGCGAACGGGACCTCCTTCTGCGGGCTGAACATGCGCAGCCGGTAGCTGGCGCCTGCGACCTGCGGCGGGAACACGAAGGTGGTCTCGGGTAGGCGCGTCCAGCGCGCAATGGCCTGCATGCTGGCATCGTCCAGGCCTTCGGCATCAAGCACCACGGCCAGCGGATTGCCGGCACCGGCGCGCGGGGAGAACACATCCAGCTGCAGGAAACGGCGGGTGGACATCAGGCAGGACTCCAGTAAACAGGCGGCATAGCGTAGCGCGGGGCACAAAAAAGGGGACGGAGGGAATTAAGTCGCTTGTGCCCCAAGTGCCATAAGCGACTTAATTCCCTCCGTCCCCTTTTTTCGTGCGCTACCAGCGAAGGTGGCCGTCGATGACCGGCTGCACCTGGCCGCCGATCCAGACCGTGCCCTGCGCGTCGACCTGCACCTGCACGTGGCCATCGCGGCCGACTTCGCGGCCCTGGCTGGCCACGTAGTGGCCCTCGCGGCCGGGCAGGGCGTTGCGCTGCCGCAGCCAGGCAGCGATCAGGGCATTGGCGCTGCCGGTGACCGGATCTTCCGGCACGCTGGCCGCATCGGCGGGGCAGAATGCGCGCACCACACGGGTGTGGTCGGTACCGGCTTCGTCGGCGAATACGGCCACGCCGGTGGCCTCGGTGGCAAGGCTCCAGTCACGCAGGGCGGCCATGTCCGGCGCCAGGCCGCGCACAGCGGCGGCATCGCGCAGCGGCAGCAGCCACCAGCGCGCGCCGTTGTCCCAGAGTTCGGGCACGTGCCCGTTGGCGGCGAGGGCCAGCAGTGTTTCGGGTGCCGCATCTGCGCCAGTCGCCAGTTGCCGCGCCGGTGGGCTGGCCAGCTGGATCTGGAGTGCTTCGGCCGGGCCGCTCACCCGCACGGGCAGCACCCCCGCCGCGCACTGCTGCAGCAGGGCGCCGTCGCGAGGCTGGGCCAGGCCGCAGCTCACCGCCGCCCAGGCCGCGCCGACGCTCGGGTGGCCGGCGAAGGCCAGCTCACGGGTCGGGGTGAAGATGCGGATGTGGTAGTCGGCGCCGGGCGCGCTGGGGCGCAGGAAGAACACCGTCTCGGACAGGTTCAGCCAGGCGGCCAGGGCCTGCATCTGCTCGCCGGAGAGCGCATCGGCGTCCAGGAGGGCACCCAGTGGATTCCCGGTTCCGGGGCGGGAGGCGAAGACATCGAGCTGCAGGTAACGGAGGAGGGCCATCTACGGGGATATTGCGCTTAGAATCAAAGGTTCCGCCCCCAAGGGCGGCTTCCCCACATTCTACATAGCCAATCCATGTCAGCTTCCCCCCTTGTCGATCGTTGGATCGTACTGAAGTTCGGCGGCACTTCGGTGTCGCGTCGTCACCGCTGGGACACGATCGGGAAGCTGGCGAAAAAACGCGCGGAAGAGACCGGCTCGCGCGTGCTGGTGGTGGTGTCGGCGCTGTCCGGGGTCACCAACGAACTGACCGCGATCGCCGATGGCGCGCCGGACAGCCGTGATCGCGTGGCCGCGCTGGTCGAACGCCATGAAGGCTTCCTGGCCGAACTGGGCCTGGGCCGCGAAGTACTGGCCGAGCGCCTGGCGGCACTGCAGGGCCTGCTCGACGACCCGCGTGCGGCCACCCGTCCGCTGCAGTGGCAGGCCGAAGTGCTGGGCCAGGGCGAACTGTTGTCGTCCACGCTGGGCGCGGCCTACCTGCGCGCCTCGGGCCTGGACATGGGCTGGATGGATGCCCGCCAGTGGCTGGACGCGATGCCGCCGCAGCCGAACCAGAGCGACTGGTCGCAGCGCCTGTCGGTGAACTGCCAGTGGCGTGCCGACGCGGAGTGGATGCAGCGCTTCCGCGCGCAGCCGACCCGCCTGCTGATCACCCAGGGTTTCATCTCGCGGCATGCCGATGGCGGTACCGCCATCCTCGGCCGTGGTGGCTCGGATACCTCGGCGGCGTACTTCGGCGCGCTGCTCGGCGCCAGCCGCGTGGAAATCTGGACCGATGTGCCGGGCATGTTCAGTGCCAACCCGAAGGATGTGCCGGACGCGCGCCTGCTGACCCGCCTGGACTACTACGAGGCGCAGGAAATCGCCACCACTGGTGCCAAGGTGCTGCATCCGCGCTCGATCAAGCCGTGCCGCGATGCAGGCGTGCCGATGGCCATCCTCGATACCGAGCGTCCGGAACTACCGGGCACCAGCATTGACGGCAGTGCTGCACCGGTACCAGGCGTCAAGGCGATCAGCCGCCGCAACGGCATCGTGCTGGTGTCGATGGAAGGCATCGGCATGTGGCAGCAGGTCGGCTTCCTGGCCGATGTGTTCAACCTGTTCAAGAAGCATGGCCTGTCGGTGGACCTGATCGGTTCGGCCGAGACCAACGTCACCGTGTCGCTGGACCCGTCCGAGAACCTGGTCAACACCGATGTGCTGGCCGCGCTGTCGGCCGACCTGTCGCAGATCTGCAAGGTGAAGGTGATCGTGCCGTGCGCGGCGATCACCCTGGTCGGCCGTGGCATGCGTTCTCTGCTGCACAAGCTGTCGGACGTGTGGGCCACCTTCGGCCGCGAGCGCGTGCACATGATTTCGCAGTCGTCCAACGACCTGAACCTGACCTTCGTCATCGACGAGGCCGATGCCGATGGCCTGCTGCCGATCCTGCATGCCGAGCTGATCGACAGCGGTGCGATGCCGGTGGAAGAAACCGAAGTGTTCGGCCCGCGCTGGCGCGAGATTGCCGGCACCGTGCGCCCGCGCGGCACGCCGTGGTGGCGCGGCCAGCGTGCGCACCTGCTGCAGCTGGCCGATGCCGGTACGCCGCGCTATGTCTACCACCTGCCGACGGTACGCGCCCGCGCCCGCGCGCTGGCCGCGATCAAGCCGATCGACCAGCGTTACTACGCGATCAAGGCCAACAGCCATCCGGCCATCCTGCAGTTGCTGGAAGCCGAGGGCTTCGGGCTGGAGTGCGTCTCGTACGGCGAGCTGAAGCATGTGTTCCAGCACCTGCCGGAGCTGTCGCCGCGGCGCGTGCTGTTCACTCCCAGCTTCTGCCCGCGCAGCGAGTACGAGGCGGCGTTCGCCCTTGGCGTGACCGTCACCGTCGACAACGTCGAAGCGCTGCAGCGCTGGCCGGACCTGTTCCGCAACCGCGAGCTGTGGCTGCGCGTCGACCTGGGGCGTGGCGAAGGCCACCATGCCAAGGTCCGCACCGGCGGCAAGGAGTCCAAGTTCGGCCTGCCGATCGCCCGCGTGGACGAGTTCGTGCGCGCGGCCACCGAGCTGGGCAGCCGCGTGGTCGGCCTGCATGCGCACCTGGGCAGTGGCGTGGAAACCGCGCAGCACTGGCGCCTGATGTGCGATGAGCTGGCCGGCTTCGCCCGCCGCATCGGCAGCGTGCACACCATCGACATCGGTGGCGGCCTGCCGATTCCGTACAGCGACGAAGACGAGCCGTTCGACCTGGACGCCTGGGCCGAGGGCCTGGCCGAGGTCAAGGCGCTGCACCCGGCATTCCGCCTGGCGATCGAGCCGGGCCGCTACCTGGTGGCCGAATCGGGCGTGCTGCTGACCCATGCCACCCAGGTGGTGGAAAAGGACGGCGTGCGCCGCGTGGGCCTGGATGCCGGCATGAACACGCTGATGCGCCCGGCGCTGTACGACGCCTGGCACGACATCGAGAACCTCAGCCGCCAGGGTGGTTATGCCGAAGCGGCGTTCGATGTGGTCGGCCCGATCTGCGAATCCAGCGATGTGTTCGGCAAGCGCCGCAAGCTGCCGGTGTCAACTGCGCCGGACGACGTGATGCTGATCGCCGACGCCGGCGCGTACGGCTATGTGATGGCCAACACCTACAACCAGCGGATGCTGCCGCGCGAAGACGTGATCGAATGACCACCGCGCGCGCCCTGCACCCGCCCACCGACACGCCCCGCGCCATCGCGCGGGCCCGTGCCTGACCGGATACACCATGACTGCTTTCGACAAACACCAGGTTTCCCGCTTCCGCTTCGTCCGCTGCGAATTCGCCGCGGATACCGGCGTGGCCAGGCTGGTCTACGCCTTCGATGACGGCCCGGAGATGGTGGAAACCATCACCGTGCCCGGCGCCCCGTTCGTGCTGGACGAAGCGCGTAGCGCCGCCGTGCAGCGCGCGCTGCAGCTGCTGCACCTGATCGCCGGTGTCAGCTACTACAAGGCCGGCGTACCGGATACGGTCAGCATCGACAGCTACAGCATCGATGCCGATACCGCCGCGCTGGTGGAGACCATTTACCTCAACGGCCTGGGCGAATTCGCCTACCGCAACGGCCTGAACCTGCGCGGCCGCTTCCGGTTGCCGGTGCAGGGCGAGGCCGTGCAGGCGCCGGCGCTGGGCCTGCAGCCGCATGCGCTGGTGGCCATCGGCGGCGGCAAGGATTCGCTGGTCAGCATCGAAGCGCTGCGCCGTGCCGGCGTGGACGAGACCGTGACCTGGATCGGTGGCTCGCAGCTGATCCGTGCGTGCGCCGAGCGCACTGGCCTGCCGACCTTGAACCTGGGCCGCACGCTGGCACCGGAACTGTTCGAGTTGAACCGCCAGGGCGCCTGGAACGGCCATATCCCGGTGACGGTGGTGAACTCGGCGATCATGGTGCTGGCCGCGTTGCTGCACGGCGTGGACCAGGTCGTGTTCTCCAACGAGCGCTCGGCCAGCTACGGCAGCCAGATTCCAGGCACCGGCGAAGTGAACCACCAGTGGTCCAAGGGGTGGGCCTGCGAGCAGGCCTTCGGTAGCCATGTGCAGAAGTACGTGGCGGCGGACCTGCAGTACTACTCGCTGCTGCGCCCGATGTCCGAGCTGGCGGTGGCCCGCCAGTTCGCCAAGAGTGACTTCTACGACGCGCATTTCTCCAGTTGCAACCGCAACTTCCACATCCTCGGCGAGCGCCCGGTGAACCGCTGGTGCGGCGTCTGCCCGAAATGCCATTTCGTGTTCCTGGCGCTGGCCCCATTCATGCCCAAGACGCGCCTGGTGCGCATCTTCGGCCGCAACCTGCTGGACGATGCCGAGCAGGCCGCTGGCTTCGATGCGCTGCTTGAATTCCAGGACCACAAGCCGTTCGAGTGCGTGGGCGAAGGCCGCGAATCGCGTGCGGCGATGGCGACCCTGGCACAGCGCCCGGAGTGGAAGGAAGACGTGCTGGTGAAGCGCTTCTGCAACGAGATCCAGCCGCAGCTGGATGCCGCCGAACTGGAACTGGCACCGCTGCTGCAGCTGCAGGGTGAGCACCGTGTTCCAGCTGCGCTGTGGGAACGGGTGCGTGAAGATTTCGAAGCTTGAAGGAAAGCGCGTCGCGCTGTGGGGCTGGGGCCGTGAGGGCCGCGCCGCGTTTGCGGTGCTGCGCGCGCGCCTGCCCACGCTGGCATTGAGCCTGTTCTGCCCGGCGTCCGAGGTCGAGGCGGCGCGTGCGGAAACGAAGGGCGCGCTGGACGTGCGTGGCGAGCCTTCCGCTGAAGCGCTGGCCGCGTTCGACGTGGTGATCAAATCGCCCGGCATCAGCCCCTACCAGCCGATCGCGCTGGCGGCTGCAGGGCAGGGCACCAGCTTCATTGGTGGCACCGCGCTGTGGTTCGCCGAACACGCGGCCGACGATGGCATCGTGCACGACACCGTGTGCGTGACCGGTACCAAGGGCAAGAGCACCACCACCGCCTTGGTCGCGCATCTATTGCGCGCGGCCGGCCACCGCACCGGCCTGGTCGGCAACATCGGCCTGCCGCTGCTGGAAGTGCTGGATCCCCAGCCCGCGCCCGAGTACTGGGCGGTGGAACTGTCGAGCTACCAGACCGGTGAGGTGGCACGCAGTGGCGCCCGCCCGCAGGTGGCGGTGGTGCTTAACCTGTTCCCGGAACACCTGGACTGGCACGGCAGCGAACAGCGTTACATCGAAGACAAGCTGCGGCTGGTGACTGAAGCCGCACCGCGCATCGCCGTGCTTAATGCCGCCGATCCGCGTCTTGCCGCGCTGTCGTTGCCTGACAGCGAAGTGGTCTGGTTCAACCAGCCGCAGGGCTGGCACATGCGCGGCGACATCGTGCATCGCGGTGAGCAGGCCGTGTTTGATACCCGCAACACGCCGCTACCGGGCCGCCACAACCGTGGCAACCTGTGCGCGGTGCTGGCCGCGCTGGAAGCGCTGGGGCTGGATGGCGCGGCGCTTGCGCCGGCGGTGCAGGACTTCCGTCCGCTGCCCAACCGCCTGCAGCGCATCGGCGTGGCCGATGGCCTGACCTACGTCAACGATTCGATCAGCACCACGCCGCATGCCAGCCTGGCTGCGCTGGAGTGCTTCGCCGGCCAGCGCATCGCGCTGCTGGTGGGCGGGCACGACCGTGGCCTGGACTGGACCGATTTCATGCAGCACATGGCGCACGATGTGCCGCCGGTGGAGATCGTGACCATGGGCAGCAACGGCCCGCGCATCCACGCGATGCTGCAGCCGCTGGCCGACGCCGGTCGCTTCGGCCTGCATGCGGCGGGCGATCTCGCCGAGGCGATGGCCTTGGCGCGCGCCGCGCTGGGCGAACAGGGCGGGGTGGTGCTGCTGTCGCCGGGTGCACCGAGCTTTGGTGCATACCGCGACTACGTGGCGCGCGGACGTCATTTCGCCGAGCTGGCCGGCTTCGATCCGGACAGCATCAGCGCGATTTCCGGGCTGGGTATCGGGTGAGGGGTCGGATCCCTTTCCGCAGGAAAGGGCTCTGACCCCGGCGGGATCCTGTGCAGCTATCCACGCATGGCGTGGATCTACAGATCTTCGTCGATGAACGCGTAATCGCCGTCAATCAGCTGCTGCAGGTAGGCATCGAAGCTGGGCGCGATCACCGCGTAGCTGTCCGGATCATGCAGGTAGCGCACCACCTGTCCAACCGTGCCACCCGGTGCGGGATCGAAATCCAGGTACAGCATCGAGGTGCCGCCATTGTTCATGCAGTGCGAGAAGCACAGCCGACGGCTCATCGGCAGATCCGCGTCGATGCCCTCGCCGAGGATCTCCGGTTCGTCATCCAGCCACTCTTCATAGATGGAACGGATGCTGTCGTGCCACTGCCGCTGGTCCTCGAAGATCTGTGCGACCGAGCGCAGGTAGTACGGATAGCCGCCGTCCTCCACGTCCGAGCCGAGCATCAGCACGCAGACCTCGCCGCCGGGGTACTCGCGGAAGTGGGTGCCATCCACGCGCGACAGCAGTTCGACCAGGCTGTCCGGCACCTGCGGCCACTGCACACGCAGGCGCTGCAGGTCTTCGGCGCTGGCGCCCTGGACGTGGATCCATTGCGAGGCGTCATCAGCAGGCAGGCGCGGGTTCAGGCCAGACAGAAAGCGGTCAACAATGTTCATACGGAAAATGGGGACGGAGGGGATTAAGTCGTATCCAACCACACCTGCGTCACGTCGCCAATGCAGAATGCGACGCGGGAGGGGCAAATGCGGCTTAATCCCCTCCGTCCCCTTTTTCTTGCGGAGCAGGCGCATGAATCGTTGGCGATGCGGTGTGGCGGTGATCCTGGGGCTGGCGGCGATGCCGGCGTGGGCGGCGATGAAGACCCAGCCGGTGGAATGGAAACACCAGGGCACGACCTTCAGTGGCGTGCTGGTCTATGACGACGGCGACAACGACAAGCGCCCGGGCCTGGTGATGGTGCCGAACTGGAAGGGCGTGAACGAATCGGCGGTCGAAAAGGCCAAGCAGCTGGCCGGCGATGACTACGTGGTGCTGGTGGCCGATGTCTACGGAAAGGGCGTGCGACCGAAGACCGATGCCGAGGCCGGGCCGGTGGCAACCAAGCTGCGCAATGACAGGCCGCTGCTGCGCGCACGTGCGCTGGAGGCGGTGAACGTGCTCAGGGCGCAGGCGGGCAAGGTGCCGCTCGATGCCGGCCGGATCGGCGCGGTGGGCTTCTGTTTCGGCGGCACCACGGTGCTGGAACTGGCTCGTGCCGGTGCGCCGCTGGCCGGTGTGGTCAGCCTGCACGGTGGGTTGGGTTCACCGCTGCCGGCGCAGGCCGGTGGCAGCCATCCGTCGGTGCTGGTGCTCAACGGCGCAGACGACAGGAGCGTGACTGCCGAGGACATCGCTGGTTTCCAGAGGGAAATGAACGCGGCCAAGGTCGACTGGGAGTTCACCAACTACAGCGGGGCGGTGCACTGCTTCGCCGAGCGCGATGCCAACAGTCCGCCGGGGTGCCAGTACAACGAGCGGGCGGCCAAGCGCGCGTGGAAGGCGCTGGATGAGTTCTTCGAGGAACGCTTCGAGAAACGTTGATTCGTGCAGTGGTAGTGCCGGCCGCTGGCCGGCAACCTCATGATGCTGCGGATGTCATCGGGAATGCCGGCCAGCGGCCGGCACTACCGATGCTTCAGTGCCGACCAACGGTCGGCACCCACCGGAATGCCGGTTTGGTGGGTGCCGACCGTTGGTCGGCACACCTCAGCCGGTCAATGCGAGCGCTGCACCGCGTAGCGGGCCAGGCCGCGCAGGGCGGCCACGGCATCGTTGTCGCCCAGGCCATCGAGCGCGCGCTCGGCGGCTTCGGCATATTCCTCTGCACGCGCGCGGCTGTACTCCAGGCCGCCGGTGGCGCGGATCGCGGCCAGCACTTCCGGCATCGCCGAGGCGTCACCGTCCTGCACGATGGTGCGCAGGCGCTCGCGGGTGGCGTTGTCGGAGTGGGCCATCGCGTGGATCAGCGGCAGCGTGGCCTTGCCCTCGGCGAGGTCGTCGCCCAGGTTCTTGCCCAGCTCCTCGGCGTTGGCCGAGTAGTCCAGCACGTCGTCGGCGATCTGGAACGCGTAGCCCAGGTGCATGCCGTAGTCGAACAAGGCCTGCTGGGTCGCTTCATCCACGCCGCTGGCCAGCGCGCCCAGGCGGGTGCCGGCGGCGAACAGCACCGCGGTCTTGCGCTCGATCACGCGCAGGTAGGCGGCTTCGTCGGTGTCCGGGTTGTGCACGTGCAGCAGCTGCAGCACTTCACCCTCGGCGATGCGGTTGGTGGCGTCGGCCAGGATCTGCATCACCGGCATGCGCTCCAGCTCGACCATCAGCTGGAAGCTGCGCGAGTACAGGAAGTCGCCGACCAGCACGCTGGGCGCGTTGCCCCACAGTGCGTTGGCGGTACTGCGGCCGCGGCGCAGGCTGGATTCGTCCACCACGTCGTCGTGCAGCAGGGTGGAGGTGTGGATGAACTCGATGATCGCCGCCAGCTGGTGGTGCTCCGGACCGGCCTGGCCGACCGCATGGCCGGCCAGCATCACCAGCATCGGGCGCAGGCGTTTGCCGCCGGCGGAAATGATGTGGTCAGCGATCTGGTTGATCAGCACGACGTCCGAGGACAGCCGGCGCCGGATCAGGGCGTCGACGGCGGCCATGTCGGCCGCGGCAAGCGACTGGATCTGGGGCAGGCCCAGGGCGGGACGGGTGTCTTCGGTGATGGTCATGCGATCAGGCTTTCAGGCTCACCACCGATTATAGGCGCTGGCCGTGAATTCGGGCGCAAACCGGCCCGAGCGGCAATTCCAGCCCGGCCTGCGCGGCCCTCCGCGTGAATACGTATGCAGGTTGCGCCATGCCTGGGAGCCCGCCGCTAAGCTTGCCGGATCAGGATTTCGGCCCGCTGCCGGCGGGTCCCGCATGCCCGGAGGGGGGCTGTCGATGTCGCACTATCCATGGTGGCGCGGAGCCGTCATCTACCAGATCTACCCGCGCAGTTACCTCGATGCCAACGGCGATGGCGTGGGCGATCTGCCCGGCATCATCCAGCGCCTGGACCACATTGCCGCGCTGGGCGTGGATGCGATCTGGATCTCGCCGTTCTTCAGGTCGCCGATGGCCGACTTCGGCTACGACATCGCCGATTACCGCGATGTCGACCCGCTGTTCGGCAGCCTGGACGACTTTGACCGCCTGTTGGCCAAGGCCCACGGCCTGGGCCTGAAGGTGATGATCGACCAGGTGCTGAGCCACACTTCGATCGAGCATGCGTGGTTCCGTGAGAGCCGCCAGGACCGCAGCAATCCGAAGGCCGACTGGTACGTCTGGGCCGACCCGCGCGAGGATGGCACCCCGCCCAACAACTGGCTGTCGCTGTTCGGCGGCTGCGCCTGGCAGTGGGAGCCGCGCCGTGAGCAGTACTACCTGCACAACTTCCTGGTCGACCAGCCGGACCTGAATTTCCATCACCCGGACGTGCAGCAGGCGACCCTGGACAACGTGCGCTTCTGGCTCGACCGCGGCGTGGATGGCTTCCGCCTGGATGCGATCAACTTCTGCTTCCACGACGCACAGTTGCGCGACAACCCGGCCAAGCCCGCCGACAAGCGGGTGGGGCGCGGCTTCAGCCCGGACAACCCGTACGCCTACCAGTACCACTACTACAACAACACGCAGCCGGAGAACCTGCCGTTCCTGGAGCGCCTGCGCGCGCTGCTGGACGACTACCCGGGGGCGGTCAGCCTGGGCGAGATCTCTTCGGAAGACTCGCTGGCCACCACGGCCGAGTACACCCGCGATGGCCGCCTGCACATGGGCTACAGCTTCGAGCTGCTGGTGGACGACTACAGTGCGGCCTACATCCGCGATACGGTCTCGCGCCTGGAAGCAGCGATGACCGAAGGCTGGCCATGCTGGGCGGTGTCCAACCACGATGTGGAGCGCGCGGTCAGCCGCTGGGGCGGCCACCCCGCCGACCCGCGCCTGGCGCGGATGCTGGTGGCGATGCTGTGCTCGCTGCGCGGTTCGGTCTGCCTGTACCAGGGCGAGGAGCTGGGCCTGGCCGAGGCCGAGGTGCCGTTCGAGGCCCTGCAGGACCCCTATGGCATCACCTTCTGGCCGAATTTCAAGGGCCGTGACGGCTGCCGTACCCCGCTGCCGTGGACCGATGCACCGCTGGCCGGCTTCACCACCGGCCAGCCCTGGCTGCCGATCCCGGCCGAACACCGGGCCGCGGCGGTCGCCGTGCAGGAGCGCGACCCGCATTCGGTGCTGGCGGCGTTCCGCGCGTTTCTGGCCTGGCGGCATACCCAGCCGGCCCTCCTGCATGGCAGCATCAGATTTCTTGAAAGCGCCGAGCCCGTGCTGCTGTTCGAGCGTATGCTTGCAGATGAAACCCTCCTGCTGGCCTTCAACCTGTCGGCCGAAGCGGTGAGCCATCCGCTGCCGCCGGGCAACTGGCAGCAGGTGGTGGTACCGGGCCCGGATGCGGGCACGGTGCAGGGCAATGAACTCCAGCTGCCGCCACGCGCGGTGTATTGCGCCCGACGCAGCTGACCGTTTTCTCCGGTGGCGGTACTTGCGGGGACGGGGCCGAAGCGCCCCGTCCCTTTTTTGTGGCTGGGCCTTGCCGACCAGCGGCCGGCATCCGCGCAAAGGAAAACCCGCTGCCTGCGCAGCGGGTTTCCGGTCCTGCTCCCTGTTTTCTGTTGCCGGCCAGCGGCCGGCACTACCGGGTCCGGGCTGCCGGGCAGGGCCCGGCGCTGCCTCAGAACTTGTAGTTCACGCCCAGCATGTAGGTGCGGCCCCATTCGATGTACTCCAGCGGGCGGTCCTTGCTGCCGGCGTAGGTGCGGTACGGCTCGTTGGTCAGGTTGCTGCCCTGCAGCAGCAGGGTCAGGCCACGCAGGGCGCTGCTGTCGCTGAAGGTGTAGCTGACCTGCGCATCGGTCACGTTTTCGCCGACGACATAGCGCAGGCTGCGGTTGCCGTTGAAGTTGCCGATCTCACCGATGAAGTCCGACCGCCGGCGCTGGCTGACGCGTGCTTCAAAACCGCTGCGCTCGTAATAGGCAGTGAAGTTGTACACGCGCTTGGACAGGCCCGGCAGGCTGATCGGGTCACTGCCCACGCTGGAGGCGCTCTCCGGATCCAGGATGGTGATGTCGCTCTTGTTGAAGGTCGCGCTGGCCTGCAGGCCGAAGCCACGCAGGCTGTCGGTCAGCATGTCCAGCGGGAACGATGCGGTCAGTTCCAGGCCCTTCAACGTGCCGCCCTTGCCGTTCTGCGGCGCGGAGAAGGTGCCGGTGGTCAGCACCGGCGCGGTCATGCCCGGCGGCGGCACGTAGCTGCCCAGCAGCGCGGTGAAGTCGTAGTTGTCCACCGATTGGGTATAGACGTAGCTCTTCAGGTCCTTGTAGAAGATCGCGGCAGCCACGTAGGCCTTCTCGCCGAAGTACTTCTCATAGGACAGGTCCAGCGCGGTGGCGCGCCACGGATCCAGCAGCGGATTGCCACCACTGCCGCCCGGCCGGCCGGTGCCGGTATCCACGCCGAACTCCAGGCCGGCGCGCATCTGGTCCACGCGCGGGCGCGCGACCTGCTTGGCGGCGGCGAAGCGCAGCGTCTGCTGGTGGGGGAACATGAAGGCCAGGTTCAAGCTCGGCAGCCAGTCGTTGTAAGTGCGGCCGTTCGAATACGGCTGCACGTTGTTGCCGGCTGACTGCGAGCTGTCCCAGTAGCGCGAATCCGAGCTCTGGTCGGTGTGCTGCATCTGCACGCCGATGTTGCCGCGCACGCCCACTTCACCGATGTCGGTGTTGATGTTCAGGCGCGCCCAGGCGGTGGTGATCTTCTCTTCGACCGTCCACGACTTGGGGATCAGGTAGTCCAGGTTGTCGACCGGGTTGAAGGTCATGTAACGACCCACAGCGGCCGGTACGTTCCAGGCCGGAATGGTGCCGAGGCCGGCGAAGCCCAGGTCCACCGGACGGTACTGCAGGTCCGAGGCGATGTTGGCATCGCCCTGTGCGCCGAGCAGGATGTTGCCTTCGGACTGGGTCTTCACCTTGCGGCGGTCGGCATAGTTCACGCCGATGTCGATGTCCGGTGCCCATGAGGCGATGGCATCAGGAAGGGCGATGGTGGCAGCCAGCTTGCCGCCCTTCAGGCGGTCTTCCACCTGCGGCACCTTGCCGTAGCCGGAGCCGTAGATCGTGTTGGTCAGGAACAGCGCATCGGGGTTGGAGTAGTTCAGGCCCGGGCTGATCTGCGAGAAGCCGTCCTGGCGGATCGACACGCCGACCGTATCCAGTTGCGGCATCGGGGTCAGCTGCAGGTTGTTTTCCAGGTTCAGCTCGTCGCGCGTGGCCTTGGAGTAGTTCAGGTCGGCGACCAGCTTGACGCCGCCGAAGTTGAACTCGTTGTTCCAGCCGAACGCATCGATCTTGTCCTTGCGCTTGTTGTACATGCCGCGCACCAGCGGATACACGCCGCTGGCGGTGCCGCCGGTGAACGAGCCGTTGGCGTTGACATGCGGGTTGCTGACCAGCAGGCCCGGGGTGTAGTTGCCGTTGTAGTTGCTGAGGTTCAGCTCGAACTGGTTGGCGGTGTCGATCTGCTCGGCTTCGGTGTGGAAGGCATCGAAGGTGCTGGTCCAGCTGTTGTTCGGGCGGAACTGGATCGTGGCCATCACGCCGTCGCGCTTGTTGTTGCCGGTGCGGCGCAGCGCCTTGATACCATCGGAGAAGTAGGTGCCGGCGCCCACGCCCGGGCGGTCGCCCTTGTCGGTGTGCTCGGTGGTCCACGGCTCGTACAGGCCGACCTGGTTCTCCTGGATCGGCATGTCGCTGTGCGCGTAGCCGATGGCGATGCCCAGGGTCTTGTCCAGGAACTGGTCGATGTAGCTGGCGCTGAAGCGGTTGCCGTACGGATCGGTGTTGGCGGCGCGGCCCAGCGAGCTCTTCTGGTAGCGGCCACTGACCGCGATCACGCGCTCGCCGAAGCTGAGCGGGCGCGCGGTCTGCATGTCGATGGTGCCCGACAGGCCCTGGCCGACCAGCGCCGCGTCCGGGGTCTTGTACACCGTCACGCCGTTGACCAGCTCGGACGGGTACTGGTCGAACTCGACGCCGCGGTTGTCGCCGGTGCTGACCACTTCGCGGCCATTGAGCAGGGTGGTGGCGAAGTCCGGCGACAGGCCGCGCACGCTGATCACCTGCGCACGCCCGGCCACGCGCTGGGCGGCCAGGCCGGGCAGGCGCGAGATGGATTCGGCGATGCTGACGTCGGGCAGCTTGCCGATGTCTTCAGCGGAGATTGCCTCGACCACCGAGGTGGCGTCCTGCTTGACCGCGATCGCGCTCTCGATGCCGCGGCGGATGCCGGTGACCTGCACCGTATCCAGGTTGGTGGCGGCGGTGCCGGCCGGCGTGGTGGTGTTCTGCGTGGACTGTGCCGACGCCAGCGTCGGCGCCAGGACAACGGCCAGCGCGATGCTCAGCGCGCTGCGCTTGTGGTTCAACATTTTCCCCTCCCAGGCAATGTTGCAGATCGATTTGTGAGCGTTCCGGCGGGGCCGTGAACGTGCGACGCGGTGGCCGCTGTCGTCGCCGCTATGGTAGGCAGCGCGTTCTTCGCGGGAATCACCCTGCATACGTATTCAATGGCGTCTGCAGGGTTGTAATCGCTTTCAGGTGCCTTGTTCGGTAGAGCCGAGCCCATGCTCGGCTGCGTTTCGGTGCTACGCACCGCCGCCCGAGCATGGGCTCGGGCGCTACGGGAGCGCAGGTAGGAAAACGTTCAATGGATGGGCGTGAAGCGAATGGCCTGCCCACCGCCCGGTGCCAGCACCAGCGTCAGTGCATCGGCACTGGTCACCTCGCGGGTTTCGCGTGCGAACGCGAACGGGTTGCTGCGGAAATCAGCGCCTTCACCATCGCGGTAGATCTCGGCGCGATAGCGCACGCCTGGCTCCAGGAAGCCCAGCGGTACCGGCAGCACGCGGCCGTGTTCGTCGGTGATGCTGCCGAGGAACCAGTCGCGGCTGTTGCGGTCGCGGCGCACGATCGTCACGTAGTCACCCACTTCGCCATCGAGCACGCGGCTCTGCTCCCAGTCCACCGCCACGTCCTCGATGAAACGGAACGCCTCGCGATGCTGCAGGTAGTGTTCGGGCAGGTCCGCGGCCATCTGGATCGGGCTGTACAGCACCACGTACAGGGCAAGCTGGCGGGCCAGCGTGCTGGGAATGGCCTGGCCGTGGCGGTCCTTCAGGCTGAGGATGCCGGGGGTGTAATCCATCGGCCCGGCCAGCATGCGGGTGAACACCAGGTTGACCTCATGCTCCGGCGGGTTCGGCGGCTGGCCCCAGGCGTTGTATTCCATGCCGCGCGCGCCTTCGCGTGAGATCCAATTGGGATAGGTGCGGCGCAGGCCGGTGTCCTTTATCGGCTCATGCGGGTTGACCGACAGATGCCGGCGCGCGGCTTCCTGCACCACCTTCAGGTGGTGGCGGGCCATGAACTGCCCGTCGTGCCACTCGCGCCACAGTGGGCCCCCCGCGGGGTTGCGGCGGTCGACCTGGCCATCGTCGCAGACGTAGCCGGTCTTGAACTGGTCCACGCCCAGCCGTGCGTACAGGTCCAGCGCGGCGCCCAGCTGGTCCTCGTAGTGCTCGATGGCGCAGCCGGTTTCATGGTGGCCGATCAGGTGCACACCCTTTTTCAGGCCGTACGCCGACAGCGCTTCGATATCGAAATCGGGCGTGGCACGGGTGAAATCGAAGTCGTAGCCATTGCCCACCCAGTTGCCGTCCCAGCCCGGGTTCCAGCCTTCCACCAGCACGCCACGGAAGCCATGCGCGGCGGCGAAGTCGATCACCTTCCTGGTCTTGGCGGTGGTGGCCGCGTGCTTCGGTCCGGTTGCCCAGCTCTCGTTGTCCAGGTGCATCGACCACCACACGCCCAGGTACTTGGCCGGCTTCACCCAGCTCACATCGCCCAGCGCGTTGGGTTCATTGAGGTTGAGGACCAGGTCCGATTCAACCAGGCCACCGGCACGATCGGCGATCTGCAGCGTCCGCCACGGCGTGGCGAAGGGCGGGGTGCGGCGTACCTTCCAGCCTTCGGCCGAGGGCGACAGCTGCGCGCGCAGGCGCTGCCCCTCGGTGCGCCGCAGCCACATGCCGGCATAGTCCACCAGCGCGGCCTCGTGGATCGCCACGTGCAGGCCATCGCGGCTGCGCAGGGTCATCGGCGTATGCACCAGCGGCACTTCGCGCAGCGGCGTGCGCTGATACAGGTATTCGTAGTGGATCGGTTCGCCGGCGGGAATCCACCAAGCGGTTGATTCGGGCGCGATGGCGAACTCGGTCAGTTCGTCATCGATGATGGCTTCGCGCAGGTTCGGTTGCTCAGGGAACACATACCGGAAGCCAAGGCCATCATCGTAGACGCGGAACACCACATCCAGCCGCCGCTTGCGGCCGGTGGTTTCAGCCAGCTGCACGGTCAGCTCGTTGAAGTGGTTGCGGGTGAGCCGGCGCTCGCCCCACGGCTGCTCCCAGGTGTCATCGACGCTGCGCCGCTGCTGGCCCAGCAGGGCGAAATCGCGGTCCAGGCGACCGTCGCGCAGGGCGAAGCCGAGCTTCGAATCCTCCACCACGGTGTCGCCCAGGCGCTCGACACGGTAGCGGGCGGTGCCGCCGTCCAGCAGCAGACTGACCTTCAATACCTTGCCCGGCGATTCGACGCTGGCCACCTGTGGCGCGGCCTGTACCAGCGTGGCCCACCCGATCAGGGCCAGGCCGAGCATGTGCGCGAACACCGCGCGTACAGCAGTGGATGACATCGGCAATTCCCCTCCCAAGGCGCCGTTGGCAGACCCGGACCATAAGCCAGCGCGGCGGGCGCGCCACCGCGCGATGCCATGAATACGTATGCAACTGGACGCAGCCGACAGCCCCGCGTCTACCATGGGGCCCAGGCACCTTGAGGGAGGGGCCGCGCCCGCCCGCCGGCAACGACGGTGCGGACCTACAACGCGTGCAGAGAGGGAGGGAGGCCGACGGGCGCAAGCCGGTCCGCCGCTTCGATGCTGAAGATCATTTGCCTGACCGCTGCCCTGGGGGCAGCGCTGGGATCGACCGCGCAGGCGGCCGACCTGCAATTCGACGGTCGCCATGCGCGCGCCGAAGCCGCTGCCAAGGGCAGCTTCGTGCTGCATGCGCCGAAGGGCGCAGTGCAGATCGCAGCCGCACCGATGCGCAGCCAGACCGGCAGCGTGATGTTCGATGCCCTGTTCGCGCTGGCCCAGCAGGAGATGTCCCAGGACCGCGTGGACGCGATCCGCGATCCGGCGTTCGACGAGGGTCGGCCGGTCCCGTGCGAGTGCTTCCAGACCGGGGCACGCTGGCCCTATGTGTGGACCCGTGATGTCAGCTTCGCCGCCGACCTGGCGCTGGCGCGGCTGGACCCGCAGCGCACCCGGCAGTCGCTGCAGTTCAAGCTGTCGGCAGCCCGTGACGGGCGTACGCCCGGCCTGTTCGTGGCGCAGGACACCGGTTCCGGCGGCAGCTGGCCGATCAGCAGTGATCGCGTGGTGTGGTTCCTGGCGGCACGCCACCTGCTGGAGGACCGAGCGTTTGCCGATCAGGTCTGGCAGGCGCTGCAGGGCACGCTGGCGCAGGACCGCGCGATGGTGTTCGACGCGCAGATGGGCCTGTACCGCGGCGAGACCTCCTTCCTGGACTGGCGCGAGCAGACCTATCCAGACTGGACCCGCGAGGATGTGCGTTTCATCGGTGATTCCTACGCACTGTCCACCAACGTGCTGCACTACCAGGCACTGCGCCTGGCCGAACGCCTGGCCGGGCAGCACGGCGATGCCCGCGCGGCCGACTACAAGGCCTGGGCCGATGCATTGGCGCAGCAGATCGATGCACGCTTCTGGCGCGAGGATATCGGCCAGTACATGAGCTACATCGGCGAGGCCGCGCACCCGGTGCCGTACGCCAAGGTCGATCTGCTTGGCCTGTCGCTGGGCATCCTGGCCGAGGTGCTGCCACCCGAGCGCGCGCGCCGTGCATTGGCCGCCTATCCGATGGGGCCGGCCGGCAGTCCGGTGGTGTGGCCGCAGGAGGCGCAGCAGCCGATCTACCACAACCGCGCGATCTGGCCATTCGTCAGTGCCTATTCGCTGCGCGCGGCGCGCCAGCTGGACGATGCACCGCGCATCGCCGCCGAGATCCGCTCGCTGATGCAGGGCGCCGCGCTGGCCGGTTCCAACATGGAGAACTACGAGCTGGTCAGCCAGGCGGTGCATGTTGACGAGGGCGTGCTGAGCGGCCCGGTGGTCAACTCCGAACGCCAGCTGTGGTCGGTGGCCGGCTATCTGTCGATGGTGGTCGAGGGCGTGTTCGGCGTGCAGGACGATGGCCGCGTGCAGCCCAAGCTGCCGGCCGTGCTGGTGCCCGAACTGTTCGGCAATCAGCGCCGCATCTCCCTGGAGGCCGATGGCAGGCGTTATGTGCTGGAGCGACCGAAGCAGGTGGGTGATGGCCTGCTGGTGGCGGGCAAGGTGAAGACCCGTGGCGCCACCACCACCGTGCAGCTGGTGCCCGCCGCAGCGGCGCCACGCAGCACGGCGACGACGGCCGACGCAGATGCGCGCGCACCGGCCACGCCGGCCGCACCGCAGGTGCAACGCAAGGGCAGGGGCTGGAATGTCGTGGTCGCTGCAGGCCAGGTGCTGTGGCAGGACGGCCGGGCGCTCGCCGCCAGCAATGGCCTGGCACGCATCGGTGACGATGGCCTGCAGCATTGCCTCAGCCTGACCCGGCGCGACGGTGCAATTGAATCGCTGCACAGCCCGATGGTCTGCGTCGGTCCGCAGCAGCGACTGAAGGGTACGCAGCGCTGGCAGTTCACCCCCGCCAGGGCCGGGCAGGTGCGCCTGCGCCTGCAGTACCGCAATCCGAACGGGCCGATCAACACCGGCGTCACCGCTGCGGTGAAGCAGCTGGTGCTGCAGTGCCCGGGCCAGCCGTTGCAGCGGCACACCGTCACCCTGCCGCACAACGTGGCCATGCAGGACTCGACCTCGGCGACATTCACGGTGCCCAAGGGCCGATGCACGGTCACGCTTGAAGAAGGCTTCAACATGAGCGCGCTGCAGCACTTCGCGCACTACACCGGGGGCAAGGGCGGGCGCGATGGCGTGCTCAACCAGGCCCATGTGCAGGCGCTGATGGTGGCGCCGGTGGCCGCGGCAGAGGGCGCACGATGAATCGTTCCGCCAAGCCGCAGCTGTCGTTCTGGCAGATCTGGAACATGTGTTTCGGCTTCCTGGGCATCCAGTTCGGCTTCGCCCTGCAGAACGCCAATGCCAGCCGCATCTTCGAGACGCTGGGCGCGGACATCGACGCGGTGCCCGGGCTGTGGATCGCCGCGCCGCTGACCGGCCTGCTGGTGCAGCCGGTGATCGGTTACCTGTCCGATCGCACCTGGACGCGCTGGGGGCGCCGCCGTCCTTATTTCATGATCGGAGCGGTGCTGACCACGCTGGCGCTGCTGGTGATGCCGAACTCGCCGACGCTGTGGATCGCCGCCGGCACGCTGTGGGTACTCGATGCCTCGATCAACGTGTCGATGGAGCCGTTCCGCGCCTTCGTCGGTGACCAGCTGGCGCCGCGCCAGCGTCCGGCCGGCTATGCCATGCAGAGCTTCTTCATCGGCGTGGGCGCCATCGTCGCCAGCTTCCTGCCGTTCATCCTGGCCCACTTCGGGGTCGCCAATACGGCTGCCGCAGGTGAGGTGCCTGATACCGTGCGCTATGCGTTCTACTTCGGCGCGCTGGTGCTGTTGGCGGCAATCACCTGGACGGTGGTCAGCACCCGCGAATACTCACCGGCGGAGCTGGCCGGTTTCGATGACGCCGAACCTCCGGCACATCACGCAGCAGCGCCGATCAGCGGCCCGGCGCCCTGGGTGCAGGTGGCCGCATGGCTGGGGCTGGGCGTGCTGCTGGCGCTGCTGATCACCTGGCGGCAGGGCGACCGGATGCTGTACGTGCTGGCCGGCCTGTGTGCCGGCTATGGCCTGCTGCTGGCGCTCGCGCGTACGCTGCCGGCCACGCACATGCTGGCCGCCATCGTCGGCGACCTGCGCGCGATGCCGGTCACCATGCGTCGCCTGGCGTGGGTACAGTTCTTCTCGTGGTTCGCGCTGTTTGCGATGTGGATCTACACCACCGCCGCGGTGGCTGGCGCCCATTTCGGTTCGACTGAACCAGAGTCGGCGGCCTACAACGAGGGTGCCAACTGGGTGGGCGTGCTGTTTGGCGCCTACAACGGGTTCGCCGCGTTGGCGGCGGTGCTGATTCCACTCATGGTGCGCGCGATCGGCCTGCGCTGGAGCCATCTGGTCAACCTGTGGCTGGGCGGTGCCGGCCTGGTCTCGCTGATGTTCATCCGCGATCCGCACTGGTTGCTGCTGTCGATGGTTGGCGTCGGTTTCGCCTGGGCGTCCATCCTCTCGCTGCCGTATGCACTGCTGTCCGACAGCGTGCCGGCATCGAAGATGGGCGTGTACATGGGTATCTTCAATTTCTTCATCGTGATCCCGCAGCTGGTGGCGGCCAGTGCACTCGGCTTCGCCCTGCGCACGTTGCTGGGCGGCCAGCCAATGCATGTGCTGGTGCTGGGCGGCTGCAGCCTGTTCATTGCCGGCCTGTGCGTGTTGTGGGTTCCGTCCCGTCCGGAGGTGGTGTGATGCGTGCTGCGTTGTCTGTTGCTGTTTCCTTGATGCTGCTGGCTGGCCATGCGGCGGCCGCGCCGCGCCCGGACTATGTGGGCACCACCGAACCGTTCGCCAGCGATGCGGTGTACTTCGTGGTCACCGACCGTTTCGTCAACGGTGACCCGTCCAATGACCATCGTGACCAGGGCGGCAAGCTCCGCACCTTCGACATCCCGGTGCCCTGCCCGGACAAGGTGGACGGCAACATCGGCTATCTCGGCGGCGACTTCCGTGGCGTGCTCGACAATGCGCAGTACATCCGCAACCTCGGCTTCGGTGCGGTGTGGATCACGCCCATCGTTGACAATCCGGACGAGGCCTTTACCGGCAGCAAGCCGATCAGCTGCACCAGCACGCTGACCGACCGCGGCAAGACCGGTTATCACGGCTACTGGGGCATCAACTTCTACAGACTTGATGAGCACCTGCCGAGCAAGGACCTGGACTTCGCCGGGTTGACCAAGGGCCTGCACGGTGCCGGCTTGAAGGTGGTGCTGGACATCGTAGGCAACCACGGTTCGCCGGCCTGGACCATGCCGACACGGCAGCCGCAGTTCGGGCAGATCTTCGACAAGGACGGAAAGCTGATCGCCGACCACCAGAACCTGCCGCCGCAGGAACTGGATCCGAAGCACAACCCGCTGCACGCGTTCTACAACAACATTGGACCGGTCGACAGCAAGGACGGCTCGATCTTCGATGGCAACCTGGCCGAGCTGTCCGACTTCAACCAGGACAATCCGGCGGTGATGGACTACCTGGTCGGTGCTTACCTGCAATGGACCGCGCAGGGCGTGGATGCGCTGCGCATCGACACCATCGGCTGGTTGCCGCACCCGTGGTGGCATGCCTTCGTCAAGCGCATCCGCGCCGAGCACCCGGGCATGTTCATGTTCGGCGAAGCGTTCGATTACGATGCCGCGCGCATTGCAGAGCACACCTGGCCGGCCAACGCCAACGTCAGCGTGCTCGACTTCCCGTTGCGTGGTGCGCTGGAGCAGGCGTTCGGCACCGCCGGCAAGGGCTTTGAAACCCTGGCCGAGCCGCTGCACCTGAGGGGTGGGCCGTATGCCAACCCGTACGAGCTGATGAGCTTCTACGACAACCACGACATGCCGCGCCTGCAGGCCAGTGACAACGGCTTCATCGATGCGCACAACTGGCTGTTCACCGCGCGCGGCATTCCGGTCGTCTATTACGGCTCGGAGACGGGCTTCATGCGTGGCCGTGCCGAGCATGCCGGCAATCGCGCCTACTTCGGCCAGACGCGTGTGGATGCTGCGCCGAAGAGTCCGATCTTCGCGCCGCTGCAGCGTATCGCCCGGCTGCGCGCAGCCACTCCGGCGCTGCAGCGCGGCTTGCAGGTGAACGAGCGCCTGCAGGGTGATGAGGCGGTGTTCTTCCGCGTGCTGCAGCATGGCGGGGTGGCGCAGACCGCGCTGGTGCTGCTGAACAAGGGCGACAGTGCGAAGACCTTCACCGTGGCGCGGTACGTCCAGGCAGGCCGCTGGCGTGATGCGCTGGACGGCGGTTCGTTGCAGGTGGATGCCTCCCTGAGGGCCGAAGTGCCGGCGCACGGGGTGAAGGTGTACGTGCTCGATGCCGCCGTGCAGCAGCCGGCGCTGCAGGCCGAGCTGGACAAGGCGATGGCCGACCAGCGGGCGCGGGACGTGCGGCTGGGGCGGTAGTGCCGGCCGCTGGCCGGCAACCCATGAATCCATGGCACCTTCAGGTGCCGGCCAGCGGCCGGCACTACCGGGGTGACCATATCCGGCACAATAGGCCCCCCTCACGCCCCGCCGTATCGCCATGACCGACCTCGCCCCGCAGACCCCGATCGAAACCCTGCTGAAGGCGGCGATGGACGGGTCGGTGCCGATCCGCGCCTTCATGGAGGCCTTCGTCGCCTCCGAGGTGGTACTGCTGACCGGCAGCCTGGTGACCCCCGATGGCAGCGGCTTCGACCCGCTGCTGTTCGACAAGCAGGGCACCCTGCACGTGGCCGTGTTCACCGATCCGTCGCGGGTGGGCATCTACAGCCAGCAGGCCGAACACCAGATCCGCTGGCGGATGCTGGACGTGCTGCGCCGCGTGCCGGGTGGCTACGGCGTGGTGATCAACCCGGGCACTTCGCTGGGCTTCGAGATCTCGCCCAGTGGCGTCGGCGAGATCCTGAAGGACTTCGCCCAGGGTTGATTGTCATGTAGAGCCAAGCCCATGCTCGGCTGCCGTTCGCGCAATGCCGGATCAGTCGAGCACGGCTCGATACTACAGAGAGCTTCCCTTCGGGCACCGTACGTGATCCCCTTTGGACAACATCGGGATCGAGGCTCTCTCCATGGAATTCAGCGAATCACCCGCCGACGCACCGGCACGATCACGCCATTCCCGCTCCGCACTGGTCTTCCTGTTCGCGGCCATCGTCGCCGCACTGGTGTCCATGCCTGTTCTGCGTGCGGTGGGCATGGTGCTGTGGCCGGTGTTCGCCATTGCCTGGCTGATCAACCTGGGGGCCGCCTGGCATCTGGGCCAGTGGGCGCGCCAGCAGGGCCGTCCGGCGTGGGCATTCGGGTTGCCGGCGGTGCTTGGCACCGTCGCCTCGATCGTGGTCTTCGTGCTGCTGGCGCTGCTGGGGCCGAAGGCCCCGGTGCGCTGAACCTTCGCGGTTGTCGTGGACGGTGTGCGGGGCAGGGCTCGGCACTACAGCAAGGCCAAGCCAAGCCCGCACGCGTCGCGCGGAGCACCGGCACATCGGCCGGCGCCCCGTTGCTTCACATCGTCACCTTGCGCCGGTTGTCATCGCTCACCCGGTCGATCAGCTTGTTGTAGGGATCGAAGCCTGCCTCGTCCGGCTTTTCATCCACCGTCACCGTGATCTTCGGCGCGGCGCTGGTGATGTGGTGGCGCTGCAGGTACAGCACCTTCTGGTCGCGTTCCTTGCCCGACGGTCCGGTGGCGAACACGCCGATCTCGACCCAGTCATCCATCTTCGCGTCGCTCTCCCTGCCCTTGCCATCGGCGTACTGCTTGGCGGCATGCAGGTCCAGGGTCACGTCGTAGCGGCCGTCAGCACGTTTGCGGGCGCTGGCGGCCATCACCCGGTTGTCGTAGAAGCTGATCTTCTCGAACAGGTCGGTGACCAGCTGCTGGCGGTCGGCCGGGGTCTCGGCGCGGATGTAGCCCAGCAGCTCGCGTGAGGTGGTGTACGGCGGCTGCTGGTAGCCCTTGTCCTGCAGGAAGCGCTTCAACGCACGGTTCAGCGCCTGCTCGCCGATTTCCTCGCGCAGGCGGTAGAACACCAGCGAACCCTTCTGGTAGTGGATGTACTGCTGGTTCTCCACGCGTTCCAGCGGCTGTTCCTCGATGGCTTCGCCACCGCGGCCGGACAGGTAGCCGTCCAGTTCGCGCTTGAGGAACTGGCGCATGTGCTGGCGGCCGTATTCCTGCTCCATCACCATCAAGGCCGAGTACTGCGACAGCGATTCGGACAGCACGGTCGCGCCCTGCGCGTTGGCGCCGATCACCTGGTGCGCCCACCACTGGTGCGCGATCTCGTGCGCGGTCACGTAGAACACGTAGTCCACCTTGTCCGGGTCGCGCAGGTCGGCGATGAAACCGATGGCCTCGGAATAGGGGATGGTGTTGGCGAAGGACTGCGCGAAGCGGGCATAGCCCGGGAATTCGATGATGCGTACCTGGCGGTGCTGGTACGGGGTGAAGTTCGCCTCGTAATAGGCCAGCGACTTCTGCACCGCCTCGATCATCCGGTTCACGTTGTAGCCGTGCGCCGGATCGAAGTAGACCTCGATCGGGATGTCCTTGTACTTCGCCTTGCGCACCTCCCAGCGTGCCGATAGATAGGCATAGAAGTTCAGCATCGGCCGGTCCATGGCGTAGCTGAAGCAGCGCCGGCCGTTGATCGTGGTCTCGCGCTGCAGGTAGCCCGGGGCCAGCGCCACCTGGTCCGGTGCGGTGCAGACCGTGGTGCGGAAGTCGAGCCAGTCGGCATCGTTGGCAATGTACGTGTTGGCACGCGCCGCTTCGTCCTCCAGCCTGGGCATGCGCCGCGGCTCACCCAGGCCGCGCTTGCGCCGCTCGTTGCGGTCGCTGATCTCGGCGCCCTCGTTGTAGCCGAACGAGGGCAGCACGCGGCTGTTGAAGAAGGTGCCGTTGTCCACGATGTTGCTCGGCGCCAGCCCGGCGGTGATGCCGTTGGGTTTCTGCACCACCCGGAAATGCACGCTGCGGGTTTCGCCCGGCTGCAGCGGCTTCTGCAGGCGGTAGATGCGGTAGCCGAGATCGGCATCGTGCAACGACAGCGTCTGCCCACCCAGGTCGACGTCGACCAGCTGCTTGTCATCGCCTATCGAGACATGCACGTCCTGGATCGGCGTGGCATGGGTATTGCGCACCGTCCAGTTCGCATCGATCACCATCGACTGCGATTCCGGGAACAGGTCCACGCGGTTGTCCACCGCCACGATGCGCGGCTGCGGCAGGGTGCGGTACTTCGACAGCTCGCGCTCGTAGCGGGCCTGCAGGTCCAGCTGCTGGTCGGGCGAGATGAACTCGTTGCGGATATTGGTGCTCCAGTACAGCCAGCTGCCCACGCCGGCGAAGGCCAATGCCGCAAGTCCGGCGAAGACGCCGGTCGGGCCGCGCAGGCGGCGGCCGGCCAGGGCCAGGCGCTGGCGCAGGCCCTGGCTGACACCGCGCACCCAGAGCGCCGATGCCAGGCACATCAGGGTCAGCAGGAACAGCGCCCAGTAGCCCTGGAATGCCAGCTGCCCCGGCAGGAAGTGGCCGTAGCCGTTCATGTCCGAATAGGGAGCGTTGGGCCAGCCACCGAAGGTGTACAGGTTCTGCGTGTAGTCCAGCATGCCGAGCACGCCCTGGCCGATCATCACCACGATCAGCAGCGCGTAACCGACGAACTTGTTGTTGGTGAGCACCTGCAGCACCAGTGCTAGGCCCCCCATCAGGATGTAGATCACCGAATCCAGCGCCAGGCTGCGCAGGTACAGCAGCGGCTCCAGGTGGGTGTAGCCCTTGACCAGCTGCACGCCCATCGCCGCCAGTGCACCGGCGGCCTGGAAGCAGATGATCACTGCCAGCAGTGCGGTGAACTTGGCCAGCAGCGGTACCCAGTTCGGCACCGGCATGGCATCGGTCACTTCGTTGATGCGCGCGCTGCGTTCCTTCCACACCAGCTCACCGGCGAAGAACAGCACGATGATCACCAGCAGCCAGCTGAAGGCCCCCTGCAGGCCCATGATCATCTGCGAGGTGACCGGCCAGATCGAGGTGCCGTACAGGGTCTGCCGGAACAGCGCGTTGGGCAGGAAATTGGCCAGGCCCAGCACCAGCAGCACGATGAACGGCACGCTGCGCAGGACGCCGCGCGTGTCGAAGCGCGCCTGGCGCAGGAACTGTTGCCACGCGGTGGTCGCGCTGAATGCCGGTACCACGCGCGGCAACGGGTTGCGGTTGGGCCGGAGGGCGGCGGCGTCGGCAACCGGCTGCGCCTGCCGGCGGCCCCAGCGACGACGGCCGCTGCCGCTGCGCTCGGTGCGGAACAGGGCGAACGTGGCGGCGAACAGCAGCGCCGTCACACCCAGCCACAGGGCACGGTTGGCCAGCAGGTAGCCCGCCAGGCCGGGAACGCCGCTGTTGTGCTCGGCGGTGGACCAGTAGCGGATGGTGCGCGACAGGGCGCGCATGCCCAAAGGCTCGCTGAGCACCGCCAGCCAGGTGTTGTCGATGTCGCGCAGCACCGCCGCGCTGGCGCCGAACAGGACCAGGTAGGCCACCAGCCCGATGTAGACCCACAGGATTGAACGCGTGACCGCTGCCAGCAGTGACAGCAGCGCGGTGGTGAACAACAGGTTGGGAATGACGATGACCGCAAAACTCCAGGCATAGCCCTGCCAGCTGATCGGCCCCATGCGCTCGGCGTCCACCCAGGGCATGAACGGTGCCAGCCAGAGCCCGAAAGCGACCAGCAGGTAGAACAGCAGGCCGGTAGCCAGGGCGGCGGCGATGCGGCCGGCCAGGTAATCGCGGCGTTTCACCGGGCTGGCGAAGATCAGCTCGGCGGTGCCCAGTTCGAAGTCACGCAGCAGCGCATTGCTGACGAACAGGGCGGTGACCAGCATGCCGAGCAGGGTGAAGATGCCCAGCATCTGCGCGATCACGGTGGGCGCGTTGCTGTGCACGTTGCCGCTGCCACCACCGATCTGTACGGCGTCGCTGGACGCAGCGGCGAAGGCGAGCAGGGCGAACAGCCCGGCCAGCAGCCACAGCAGCGGGGAACGCAGCTGCTCGCGCAGCTCGAAACGGAAGAAATCGAGGATCATGGCGTGCTCCGCTCAGGCTGCCGCGCGAGCACGGGCCTGCAGGCGCAGGCGCTGGAAGTACACGTCTTCGAGGTCGGGAGCCACGGCCGCAAAGCCGTCGCCGGGGTCGTTGGCGCTGTGCACATGGATCACCGGGCGGCCACCGACCAGACGGGTCGACAGCACCACGTAGCGCGCTTCATGGTCGGCCAGCTCCGAAGGATCGACCTGCTTGCGCCAGACCTGGTGCTGCAGGGCGTTGATCGCTTCGCTGGGGCGGCCGGTCAGCAGCACCTGGCCCTTGTTCATGATCGCCATCGTCGGGCACAGGTCGGTCACGTCCTCGACGATGTGGGTGGACAGGATCACCGCTACGTTCTCGCCGATCGCCGCCAGCAGGTTGAGGAAGCGGTTGCGTTCCTCCGGGTCGAGGCCGGCGGTGGGCTCGTCGACGATCACCAGCCGCGGGTCGCCCAGCAGCGCCTGGGCAATGCCGAAGCGCTGGCGCATGCCGCCGGAGTAGGTGCCCAGCTTGCGCTTGCGGGCATCCCACAGGTTCACCTGCTGCAGCAGCCCATCGACCACCTCGCGGCGCTGCGCGCGCTGGGTCAGGCCCTTGAGCACTGCGAAATGCTCCAGCAGGTCCAGCGCGCTGACTTTCGGGTACACGCCGAAATCCTGCGGCAGGTAGCCCAGCCGACGGCGCACGGCGTCCTTGTCACGCAGCACGTCGATCGGCGCCTCGCCCGGAATGCTGAGCGTCACCGTGCCGCTGTCGGCCTCCTGCAGGGTGGACAGCGTGCGCATCAGCGAGGACTTGCCGGCGCCGTTCGGGCCGAGCAGGCCGAACATGCCCCGCGGGATGTCCAGGGTGACGTTGTTGAGGGCATGCACGCCGTTGGCGTACGTCTTGGACAGCGAATCGATCTTCAGCATGCGACGTACACCTTTCCCTGGGCAATGTCTGCGCGTTATCCGCGCAACCGCCTCCGTGCGCATCCGCCGTTGGTCATGGGGGGAGAATCCCGCCGTCGTGCGTTGGCCGGCGCGCCGGCCCAGCGGCGCCTTACCCGCGCAGGGATGATTCGCGCACCACCAGCTTCACCGGGATGCTCTGGCTGTCCACCGGCTGCCGGCCGATCAGCGCCAGCAGGCGCTCGACCAGCAGCTGGCCGGCCTGCTTGGTGTCCTGCTGCACCGTGGTCAGCGCGGGGGACACCGAAGCGGCCAGCGGGATGTCGTCGAAGCCGGTCACCGCCACGTCCTGCGGCACCCGCAGCCCGGCCTCGCGCAGGGCGCGCATCGCACCGATGGCGATCAGGTCGCTGGCCGCGCAGATCGCATCGATCGGCTCGCCGCGCGCCAACAGGGCCTGGCAGGCTTCCTGGCCGGAGGCTTCAGTGGTGATCGCATCGTGCTGCAGCGCCGGTTCGGCGGCCAGGCCGTGGTCCTGCAGGGCCGCGACGTGGCCGCGGTAGCGCTCCTGGAATTCGGGGTAGTGGCTGGAGGCATGGCCGAGGAAGGCGATGCGGCGGCAGCCCTGCTGCAGCAGGTGGGTGGTGATGTCATGCCCGCCCTGGAAGTTGTCGCTGCCGATCGAGACACCGGGCTGGCCGGGCAGGGCGGCGCCCCAGCGCACGAAGTGCGTGCCCTGTTCGACCAGCCGCTGCAGGCGGTCGCGCGATTCGTGATAGTCGCCGTAGCCGAGCAGGATGATGCCGTCGGCCTTGTTGCTGTCCTCGTAATCGGCCTGCCAGTCGGTGGACAGCTGCTGGAACGAGACCAGCAGGTCCTGCCCGTGCAGCGCGCAGGCGCGGGTGATCGAGCCCAGCATCGAATGGAAGAACGGGTTGATCAGCGAGTCGTCGTTGGTCGGGTCCTCGAAGAACAGCAGGGCCAGCGTGCCGGCGTTGCGCAGGCGCAGGCTGGAGGCATTCTTGTCGACCTTGTAGTTCAGCTCGCGGGCAATGCGCAGGATGCGCTCGCGGGTCTCGGCGTTGACCATCGGGCTGCCACGCAGGGCCCGCGACACGGTCGGCTGGGAGACCCCGGCCAGGTGGGCGATGTCCAGGGAGGTGGCTTTGCCTTTGATCGTCATGTGCGGGCGGAGCGGGCAGGTGGAAGGTGCCCGGGCATGATGCCATGCGCAGACGCGAATGCCCCTCCGGGCGTCGGCCTGGGCACAGGTAAGTCATTGCCGGACAAGGAAATCAGCCTGATCCTTCGGTGCGGTCGGGGTCTCCTGACCGGGCGGATGGCGGCGGCAATGGTAAGATGCGTCGTTCTCGCATTCCCCCAAATTTCACCAGGGGCGGCCCAGCGTACTGCACCCCGCCCGGGGCTGTGCTATCACTGGCGGTCTGCCCCTGGACAACGGACGAAGGTACCTATGGCGCGCGGCATCAACAAAGTCATCCTGGTCGGCAATCTCGGCAACGACCCGGACGTGAAGTACACCCAGGGCGGCATGGCGATCACCCGCATCAGCCTGGCCACCACCAGCGTCCGCAAGGACAAGGATGGCAACCAGCAGGAGCGCACCGAATGGCACCGCGTGGTGTTCTTCGGCAAGCTCGGCGAGATCGCCGGCGAGTACCTGCGCAAGGGCAGCTCGGTCTACGTCGAAGGCAGCCTGCGCTACGACAAGTACACCGGCCAGGACGGCGTGGAGAAGTACTCCACCGACATCATCGCCGATGAAATGCAGATGCTGGGCGGCCGCGGTGAAGGCGGCGGCGGTGGCGGTGGTGGCAATTACGGCGGCGATCGTCCGCAGCGCCAGCAGGCGCCGCGCCAGGAGTATGGCGGTGGCGGCGGTGGCCAGCGTGGTGGCCAGGGCGGTGGCTATGGCAACCAGGGCGGCAACCAGGGCGGGGGTTACGGCAACCAGGGTGGCAACCAGCGCCCGCAGCCGCAGCAGGCGCCGCCGATGGACGACTTCGCTGACGACGATATTCCGTTCTGATCGGACGCTCGCCTGCAGCAGAAAAGAAAGCCCCGCTCATGCGGGGCTTTTCTTTGTCCGCGATTCCTTCGGAGTTGTGCTTCGCAGCATCAATTTTCGTGCACCGCAACTTGCAAGCGCCCAATTTCCTCCCCTATGGTGCAATCGATTGCATTGCTGTGAATCGTTGCGTTTGATACCGGTTGGGAGGCCGGCAGGTGGATGTCCATCCATTCGATCAGACCGGCTCCGGCGACGGGCCTCACGCGGCGCGATGCGTTGCGCATGGCGGTTGCTGGAGGCGTAGCGCTGGGTACTGCGGGAGCGTTGCCTGCATTCGCCGCCACCGCAGCGCTCAGGGGCAACTTGAAGCACTCCGTGGCGCGTTGGACCTTCCCGCAGCTGTCGGTCGCCCAGCTCTGCACGACGGTGAAGGACATCGGCTTCGCCGCCATCGACCTGGTCGGCCCGGAAGACTGGCCCACGCTGAAGGCGAATGGCGTCTACAGCTCGATGTGCAATGGCGCGGAGCTGGGCCTGACCAAGGGCTTTGCCGGCCGCGAATTCCACGACCCGCTGGTGGAGCGCTACACGCGGCACATCGACCTGGTCGCCGATGCCGGTTACCGCAACCTCATCTGCTTCTCCGGCAATCGCAACGGCATGGACCCGCAGGACGGCATGGCCAATGCCGAGGCGGGCCTCAAGCGCATCCTCGGGCATGCCGAGAAGCGCGGCGTCGTGCTGGTGATGGAGCTGCTCAACTCCAAAGTCGACCATCGTGACTACCTGTGCGACCACTCGGCCTGGGGCGTGGAGCTGTGCCAGCGGCTCGGCTCGGACAATTTCGGCCTGCTCTACGACATCTACCACATGCAGATCATGGAGGGCGACATCATCGCCACCATCGGCAAGCATCACGCCTGCTTCAAGCATTACCACACTGCAGGCGTGCCGGGCCGGAACGAGATTGGAGACCAGCAGGAACTCCACTATCCGGCCATCTGTCGCGCGATCCGCGACACCGGTTTCAAGGGGTATCTGGCGCAGGAATTCACGCCTGCAGCGCCCGATCCCGTTGCCTCATTGCGCGAGGCGATCCGCCTCTGCGACGTCTGAAACGATATCCACCCAGGTGAGAGACCATGGCAGATAATCACTACGACGCCATTGTTGTTGGCTCGGGAATCAGTGGCGGTTGGGCAGCGAAGGAGCTGACCGAGAAGGGCCTGAAGGTCCTGATGCTGGAACGCGGGCGCAACATCGAGCACGTCAAGGACTACGTCAATGCGATGAAGGAAGCGTGGGACTTCCCGCATCGCAACCGGCCGACGCAGGCGATGAAGGCCGCCTTCCCGGTGCTGATGCGCGACTACGGCCTGGCCGAGAACCTGGAAGGAATGTGGGCCAACGAGCAGGACTCACCCTACATCGAAACCAAGCGCTTCGACTGGTTCCGTGGCTACCACGTGGGCGGGCGCTCGCTGATGTGGGGCCGGCAGAGCTATCGGTTTTCCGACCTGGACTTCGAAGCGAACCTCAAGGATGGCATCGCCACCGACTGGCCGATCCGCTATGCCGACATCGCGCCGTGGTACGACCATGTAGAGAGGTTCGCCGGCATCGCCGGCACGCGCGAAGGACTGGACGTGCTGCCGGACGGCGAGTTCCTGCCGCCGATCCCGTTGAACATCGTCGAGAAGGAGGTGGCCGCGCGGATCAAGAAGGCCTTTGGCGGAACGCGGCACATGATCCACTCGCGCACCGCCAACATCACCCAGCCGATGCCCGAGCAGGGGCGCGTGAACTGCCAGTACCGCAACAAGTGCATCCTGGGCTGTCCCTTCGGTGCCTATTTCTCGACCCAGGCGGCGACGCTGCCAGCGGCGATGAAGACCGGCAACCTGACCTTGCGGCCGTTCTCGATCGTCAAGGAAGTGCTCTACGACAAGGATCGCAAGCGTGCGCGCGGCGTGGAGGTGATCGATGCCGAGACCGGGCAGACCTACCAGTACACCGCCAAGGTCATCTTCCTCAATGCATCGTCGTTCAATTCGACCTGGCTGCTGATGAACTCGGCGACCGATGTGTGGGAGGGGGGACTGGGTTCTTCGTCGGGCGAGCTGGGGCACAACGTGATGGACCATCATTTCGGTGCGGGCGCCTCGGGCCGGGTCGAGGGCTACGAAGACAAGTACTACTTCGGCCGCCGTCCGTGCGGTTTCTACATTCCGCGCTTCCGCAACGTCGCGGCCGACAAGCGCGGCTACCTGCGCGGGTTCGGTTACCAGGGCGGTGCCAGCCGCACCGGCTGGTCGCGCGAGATCGCCGAGCTCAACATCGGTGCCGACCTGAAGGAGGCGCTGACCGTACCGGGCGACTGGCGCATCGGCATGACCGGGTTCGGTGAAATGCTGCCGCACCACGACAATACGATCCGCCTGGACCACGACCGCAAGGACAAATGGGGGCTGCCGGTGCTGGCGATGGACGTGTCCATGCGCGCCAACGAACTGGCGATGCGCAAGGACATGGCCGCCGATGCTGCCGAGATGCTGGAGGCGGCCGGCGTCAAGGACGTGAAGATGCACGACCACGACTATGCCCCGGGCAAGGGCATCCACGAGATGGGGACCGCACGCATGGGACGTGACCGGAAGAGCTCGGTATTGAACGCGCACAACCAGGTATGGGATGCGCCCAACGTCTATGTGACCGACGGTGCCTGCATGACCTCCAGCGCCTGCGTGAATCCCTCGCTGACCTACATGGCGCTGACCGCGCGCGCGGCCGACCACGCGGTACGCGAACTGAAAGCGGGGAACCTCTGATGGATCGCCGCGAACTGTTGAAGATGATCGTTGCCGCCACCGGCGCGGCCATGGTCGGCCTGCCTGCGCTCGCGCAGGGAAACGCCGCCGCGGCACCGGTGAAGACCCTGTTCTCCGATGCCGACATCGGCACGCTGGACGAGATCGCCGAGACCATCCTGCCGCGGACCCGGACGCCAGGGGCGAAGGATGCCGGCGCTGGCCTGTTCATGGCGACCTTCGTCAGCGATTGCTACAGCGCCCGGCAGCAGGCAACGTTCCGGGCAGGCCTGGTCGATATCGACAAGCGCGCCGGCGGCCGGTTTGTGGCGCTTACGCCGGAAGCCCGCACCCAGTTGCTGCGAACGCTGGACGCCGAAGCCAAGGCGCGCTCTGCCGATGTGACCGAGACCGGTATGCCTGAAGAGGGCGAGGCGATGCCGCATTACTTCACGATGATCAAGCAGCTGGCCATCTTCGGCTTCTTCACCTCCAAGGTCGGGGCGACCGGCGTGCTGCAGTACGTCGCGGTGCCCGGCCGCTACGACGGCGACCTCGCCTATGTCCCCGGTACGCCCGCGTGGGGGACCAGCTGATGGACACCACCCTGATGATCCGCCCTGCGTTGATCACTGTTGGCCTGCTGGCCGCTGCATCTGCATTCGCGCAGGACAGTGCCGACGCTGCGCGCGACCCGAAGAAGACCGAAGTGTGGACCCCCGTGCCCGCTGTCGTGGCCACGCCGCCAGGCAAGGCCCCCTCCGACGCGATCGTGCTGTTCGATGGCAAGGATGTCTCCGCGTGGGAATCGGAGCAGGGCGGACGCGTGCCCTGGAAGGTTGCCGGGGGCGCCATGACCGTCGTTCCGGGCAGCAAGGGCATCCGCACCCGGCAACGCTTCTGCGATGTCCAGCTGCATGTGGAGTGGCGCACGCCCACTGACACGAAGGGCTTCGACGGCCAGAACCGGGGCAACAGCGGGATCTTCCTGCAGGAACTGTATGAACTGCAGGTGCTCGACAGCTACAACAACCCGACCTATGCCAATGGCCAGGCGGGCTCCATCTACAAGCAGGCCATGCCGCGGGTGAATGCCTCGCGCGCGCCGGGCCAGTGGCAGGCCTACGACATCCTCTGGAAGGCACCGCGCTTCTCGGTGGGCGGTGGGCTTGTGTCGCCCGCGCGCATCACGGTGCTGCACAACGGCGTGCTGGTGCAGGATGACACCGTGCTGGCAGGCAAGACCGAATACATCGGGGCGCCCTCGTATTCGCCCCATGCGTGTGCGCCGCTCTATCTGCAGGAGCATGACTCCAGGGTCAGTTACCGCAACATCTGGGTGCGCGAGCTGTAGCCGAACACGGCCGGCGTGGTCGCCGGCCGCTTACTTCGCCAGGTAGCTGGCGATATCGTCGATCTCCTGCTGTGACAGCTGGGAGAAGGGCGGCATCAGGCCGCCGCCCTTGCTGATCTTTTCCTTGATCTGTGCAGGTGCCATGCGCTTGCCGATGTCGGTGAGTGCCGGGAACGCGCCCGGCATGCCCGCGCGATCGGCGCCGTGGCAGGCCACGCAGTTCGCGGTGTAGAGCTTTGCTCCCGCAGCCGGGTCGCCCTTGCACCAGGCGGCTGTCGCAACACTCATGCCGCCCAGGGCCACCGCCATTGCCAGGATCATTTTCATGTGGGGCTCCTTGATGCGTCAGCGCCGCGCACGGGCAGGCGTATTGGTGGTCAGGTGTTCACGCAGATAGTCGGCGCCGGCCTGGACGACCTTGGCCGGCTCGCGTGGCTGGTCGTGCTCGATGATGTACCAATGCACGCCGGCGACCGCCGCAGCAGGCAGGATCGCGTTCCAGTCCAAGACGCCCTGGCCCACCGCAGCGAATCCGCCTTCGTCTTCGGCCTGGCCCTTGGGCGCATTGTCCTTGGCGTGTACCGCGAATACGTGGCCGCGGAACTTTCCCAGCATCACCGCCGGGTCCAGGCCCGCACGCGCGACCCAGGCCAGGTCCAGCTCGGTCTGCAGTTCGGGGCCGGCGGCGGCGAACAGCAGTTCCAGCCCGGTCCTGCCATCGAAGTCGACCAGCTCGAAGTCGTGGTTGTGATAGGCCAGGCGCATGCCCTTGCCGCGCACCTGTTTCGCGATCCGGCCCAGTTCCTGTCCCAGGGCGGTCCAGCCGGCGGCATCGCTCGGGCGTTCCTTCCTGTCCAGGTACGGCACCACCAGCGTGGTGTTGCCGATCGACTGGTTGAAGGTCACCACCCCATCCAGGTTGCTGCGCAGCTCGGCCAGCGGCACATGCGATGAAATGGCCTTGATCGAATACCGGTCCAGCAGCTGCTTCAGTTCCGCGGCACTGACGTTCTGCGTGCCGACGGTTTCCACCGCGTGCACACCGGCATCGTGGACGATCTTCAACTGTTGCTCGAGCGAGCCGGCATCGCGCAGGGTGTACATCTGCACCGCGATCGGCTTCTGCGCGCTGGCGGCTTCGACTGCGAAGGCGGGCAGCGCCGCGAGCAGCAGGACGAGGCTTGCACTTCGACGGACAAGGGCTTTCATCAACAGATCCTCCCGGGATTCAACCGATGGTGGTCCAGGCGCGTGACCTGGCCGATGCAATGACACGATCAACGATCCGCGCCGAACGCATGCCGTCCTCGAAGGTGGGCAGGCCGTCCGGTTGCTCGCCGTCGATGGCGCGATAGGTGTCGGCGACAAACGCCTCGAAGCACTGGGCGTAGCCCTGCGCGTGCCCCGCCGGCAGCGCCGACAGCCGGCGTTGCTCGGCACTGCCGGCGCCTGGCCCGCGCACGAAGATCTCCTCGCGCTGGTCGGGCAGGCCGATCCACAGCCGCTCGGCGTCCTCCTGGTTGAACGCCATGCTGGCCTTGGCGCCATCGATCTCGAACCAGAGGCGGTTGCGGCGTCCGGCCGAAACCTGGCTCACCGTCAACGACGCCAGCGTACCGGCGCCGGTCCTGAACATCGCCGTCGCCACGTCCTCGCTCGCGACCGCCTGCGTCGCGCCGTTCGCCGCCGGTGTGCTGAAGCTCTGGCCGGTGACGGCGCTGCGTTCGGCGATCACCGTGGCAAACGCCGCGTTCACTTCGGTGAAGCGCTCGCCACTGACCCATTCGACCAAGTCGCACCAGTGCGAACCAATGTCGGCGAACACGCGCGAGGTGCCGCCCAGCGCCGGGTCCACGCGCCAGTTGTTGCTGGCCGGGTCCAGCAGCCAATCCTGCAGGTAACTGCCATGGATCAGGTGCAGCGGCCCCAGGTCACCCTGGGCGATGCGTGCACGCGCCTCGCGCACCACCGGGTGGTAGCGGTAGACGAAGGGGACGGTGGCAACCAATCCGGTCGAGGCGGCCAGTACCGCCAGCGCCTGCGCATCGTCCAGCGTCGTCGCCAGCGGCTTCTCGCAGATCACGTGCTTGCCGGCTTCCAGCGCAGCCTGTGCCATGGCGCGGTGCAGATGGTTGGGCGTGCACACGTGCACCACCTGTACCTGCGGATCGGCGATCACCTCCTCGATATCCCGGTAGGCGCGCGGGACATTCCAGGAGTGCGCTGCCTCATGCGCGCGCTGCGGTGACGAGGCGGCCACGCCGCGTACCTCGGCGCCGGCGAGCAAGGCCGCGCGGCGGTGCACGGCACCGATCATGCCGGCGCCGACGATGGCGATTCCAAGCTTGGGCATCGACGGGGATCCTCAGGGTGTGGAGGGCGCGGCCGCAGCCGCCGGCCGGTCGCGGAACAGCAGCAGGAAGGCGACCAGCACCACCAGCGCAACACCGGCCGGGAACAGCCAGATCTGCTGCCAGTCGGGACCGGCCTCGGTGGTGAAGTGCTCCACCACCGCGCCGGACAGGAAGGTGCCGATCAACATGCCCACGCCATAGGTGGCCAGGGTGATGAACCCCTGTGCGCTGCTGCGCGCGGCAGGGCCGGCATGGGCATCGGTGTAGATCTGGCCGGTGACGAAGAAGAAGTCGTAGCAGATGCCGTGCAGCACGATGCCGATCACCAGCAGCGGGAAGCCGCTGCCCGCATCGCCGAAGGCGAACATGGCGTAGCGCACCACCCAGGCGGCCATGCCGACTGCCAGCATGGTCTTCACCCCCAGCCGAACGAACAGGAACGGCATGGCCAGCATCAGCAGCACTTCGGAAACCTGGCCCAGCGACTGCAGGCCCGCCGCGCCGCGCACGCCGAGGTCGTTGAGATAGGGATTGGTGAAGTTGTAGTAGAACGACAGCGGGATGCAGATGGCGATGGAGGCCAGGAAGAACACCAGGTAGGCGCGCGACTTCAGCAGCCGCAGCGAGTCCAGCCCCAGGATCTGCCCCAGCCCGGCATCGCGCTGCTGCGCCAGTGGCGGTGTGTGTGGCAGGGTGAACGCATACAGCCCGAGCACCAGCGACGCCGCCGCCGCCATCCGGAACGTCAGCTCAAGCCGATGCGCCTGTTCCCAGCCCAGCCAGCCGATCAGCACGCCCGCCACGATCCAGCCGATGCTGCCGGCCACGCGGACCAGCGGGAACTGCTTCTCGGGTGATTGCATGTGCCGCATGGCCACGCTGTTGGCCAGTGCCAGGGTCGGCATGAACAGCAACATGTAGCCCATGACGCACGCAGAGAACATGCTGAAGCTGGTTGCCGTGGACGCCAGCCACATCAGCGCGGCACCGGCCAGATGCAGTACCGCAAGAATGCGCTGCGCCGCGAAGTAGCGATCCGCGATCAGCCCGACCAGGAACGGCGCCACGATGGCACCGATCGACTGGCTGAGGAACGCGGTCGCCACCTGGCTCGCGCTGGCCTGCAGCGGGCCCTGCACCAGGTAGGTGCCCAGGGTGACGAACCACGCCCCCCAGATGAAGAACTGCAGAAACATCATCGCGCCCAGGCGCGACATGGCGTGCGTCATGGCTTGCCCTCCCGGGGCGGTCTTGGCTCAGATTCCCAGCATGCGGTGCAGTGATGCGGCGTCGGTGCCACTGTCGGCGAAGTCATCGAAGGCGCGTTCGGTCACGCGGATGAGGTGGTCGCGGATGAAGGCGGCACCCTCGCGCGCGCCGTCTTCCGGGTGCTTCAGGCAGCACTCCCATTCCAGTACCGCCCAGCCGGGGAAGTCGTACTGCGCGAACTTCGAGAAGATCGCCTTGAAGTCGATCTGGCCGTCACCGGGTGAACGGAACCGGCCCGGACGGTCGATCCAGTCCTGGTAGCCGCCGTACACGCCGCTGCTTGCGCTGGGGCGATGTTCCGCGTCCTTGACGTGGAAGATGCCGATGCGCGCGTGGTAGCGGTCGATGAAACCGAGGTAATCCATCTGCTGCAGCAGCAGGTGGCTGGGGTCGTACAGGATCTTCGCGCGGGGATGGTGGTCGACCTCATCGAGGAAGCGCTCGAAGGTCGCACCATCGTGCAGGTCCTCGCCCGGGTGGATCTCGAAGCACAGGTCAACGCCGCAGGCATCGAACGCATCCAGGATCGGGCGCCAGCGACGGCCGAGTTCGGCGAAGGCTTCTTCCACCAGTCCCGGCGGGCGCTGCGGCCAGGGGTAGAAGTAGGGCCAGGCCAATGCACCGGAGAACGTGGCATGCGCGGTCAGCCCCAGGCGCTGGCTGGCCTGCGCCGCCAGCCGCAGCTGCTCCACCGCCCAGGCCTGGCGGGCGGCCGGGTTGCCGCGCTTGTCCGGTGGCGCGAATCCGTCGAACAGGCTGTCGTAGGCAGGATGGACGGCAACCAACTGCCCCTGCAGGTGGGTCGACAGTTCGGTGATCTGCAGGCCGTGCCCGGCCAGCATGCCGGCAATGTCGTCGCAGTACGCCTGGCTGCGCGCCGCCTGCGCCAGGTCGAACAGGTGGGGCGCGGAGGTGGGGACTTGTACGCCAGAATAGCCCAGACCCGCGGCCCATCCGGCCAGCGTGTCCAGCCGATCAAAAGGAGCTGTGTCGCCGATGAACTGCGCCAGGAACAGCGCTGGACCCTTGAGCGTCTTCAACGTGATTCGCCCTCGATGCAATCGATTGCATTATCCTAGCAGGGGCTCACGCAGGACCTGTTGTGCAGTGCACAGCGGGCAGGAGGACTAACGCCATGGCCACCATCTACGACATCGCAAAACACGTCGGCGTGTCCGCCGGTACGGTGTCGCGCGCGCTTTCGCGGCCGGACAAAGTGCTGCCGGCCACCCGCGCGCGCATCGAGCAGGCCGCCGCCGCACTGGGCTATGTGCCCAACACGGTGGCGCGCACGCTCAAGACCCAGCGCAGCGGCAAGATCCTGGTCACCGTCCCGGACATCGCCAATCCGTTCTTCGCGCAGATCCTGCAGGGGGCGGAGGAGGCCGCGCAGGCGGTGGGCTATGCGGTCCTGCTGGGCGATACCCAGCATCAACCCGACCGCGAGGAGCGCTACGCGCAGATGCTCCGGCGCAACGAGGCCGACGGCATGATCGTGCTGGGCCATCGCCTGCCACCGACCGCGCGCGAGATCGTCGAGCAGCGCGGCGCCGCCGCACCGGTGGTCAACGGCTGCGAGTTCGACCCCGCGCTGGGCATCCCCAGCGTCCACATCGACAACGCCGCCGCCGCACGCGCGGTGATGGAGCATCTGTACGGGCTGGGACACGAACGGATTGCGGTGGTCGGCGGGCCGCCTGACAATCCCCTGCACCAGCAACGGCTGGAAGGGGTCCGCGCGGCCGGCAAGGCGCGTGGCCGCCTGCGCCAGCTGAGCATCGTGCCGGGTGACTTTTCCGTGGAATCCGGCCATGCAGCGGCGATGGCGCTGCTGGATGGCACGGCCGCGCCGACCGCGGTGTTCTGCTTCAGTGACCAGATGGCGCTGGGAACCCTGGCCGCTTGCCGGGACCTGGACATCCGCGTGCCGGACGAGCTGTCCGTGGTCGGCTTCGATGATCTGGCGTCCTCCCGCTACCTCACGCCCCCGCTGACGACCATCCGGCAGCCGATGCGGGAGATTGGCGAGCGTGCGGTCAACCTGCTGCTCGCCATCATCGAGCACGTCGATGTGCCGCTTCAGCAGACGCTGGAGTTCAGCTTCAAGCTGCGTGGCTCGACGGCTGCGCCCCGCCCCGGGTAACCACGGGGAGCGGGAGGGGCAGCGGCCCGCGCGATATCGCGCAACCTTGATCCCGAATTGACGCAAAGCTGTCAGACTCATCGCAGGCAGCCCGGCAAGGGCCGTAGCACCAGGTGCGATCGCGCAAGGGGGTCGGCAATGCCATTCTTCACCGATTCGGCGGAAGGCGCGGTCGAAGGCATTGGCGCGGCACGTCGCATCGGCTGGATGCGTTTCGTCGGCAATGGGCTGGGGGCGATCCCCATCGCTTCGATCATGCTTGAACGCCAGGACGGCGGGCTGGCCTGGGTCCTGCTGCTGCTCAACGCGCTGGCGTGGCCGGCACTGGCACTGCGGCTGACCCAGCGCTCGCGCCAGCCGGCGGTCGTCCAGTTCCGCTGCATGGTGGCCGACTCCTTCTTCGGCGGTGGCTGGATCGCCTTCATGGCGTTGAGCGCGGTGCCCAGTGCACTGTTCGCCGCACTGCTGGTGGCCGACAAGATCGCTGCCGGTGGCGTGCGCCTGGCGATGCGCGCCACCCTGGCCCTGCTGCTGGGTTTCGCTCTCGCCTGGTGGCTGCTCGGCTTCCCTTTCCAGCCGGTCACCTCGCAGCGCACGATCATGCTGAGTGTCCCATTCCTGTTCGTGTATGGCATCGGCCTCAGCATTCTCAGCTGGCAGCTGGCGCGCCGGGTCAAATCGCAGAACCGTCAGCTGCAGCGGCTCAGCCGGATGGACCCGCCGGTCGAGCTGGCCAACCGCGGCTTCCTGATCCTGCGTGCGCAGCAGGCGCTGGACCGGGCACAGGGCCAGGGCGGTTTTGCCTGTCTGCTGATGCTCGATGTGGATGACTTCAAGCGCATCAATGACTCGCATGGCCACCGCGCCGGTGACGAGGTGCTGCGGCATGTCGCGGCGACATTGCGCACCTTTGCCCGGCCCGGTGATACGCCCGCGCGGCTGGGGGGCGATGAGTTCGTGGTGCTGCTGCGCGACTGCGCACCCGTCGATGCGATGCATGTGGCCGAGCGGGTGCGCCTGCACCTGCTGGAGGCCGCGCAGCAGGCCACGCCGGGCGTGGAGTTCAGCGTCAGTATCGGCATTGCCGCCACACCGCGTGGCGGCAGTGTCGAGGACTGGTTGGCACTGGCCGACCGCGCGCTGTACCACGCCAAGCGGCAGGGCAAGAACACGGCCAGCTACGGCGAGTGAGTGCGGCACCGCCGCCGCCGAACGAGGGTGAAATGCCGGTTCATCCTGCACGCGGAATCGGCACGCCAATCCTCTACCATGGGCCACCCCGCCCGGACGCGCTCCCATGCAAGACGCTCTCGTTGCCCAGCCCAAGCCCCCCATTCCAAGGATCGCGGCGTGGCTGATGATGTTGCTGGGCATGTGGCTGGCGCTGAAGCTCGGCCTGGTGGTGACCCTGCTGTCCGGCCTGCTGGTGTTCCAGCTGACGCACGTGCTGGCCTCCACCGTGGAGGGCAAGCTGCCGCCGGGGCGGGCACGGGCGATCGCAGTGATCGTGCTGTCGGCGATCATCATCAGCGGGCTGGTATTGGCCGGCATCGGCGTGGCCTCGTTCTTCCGCAACGAGACCGGCGGCCCGGACGCATTGCTGGCGCGCCTGATGGAGATCCTCAACACTTCGCGGCACCAGGTGCCGGCGCTGCTGCAACCCTACATTCCCGAAGACATGCCGGCGTTGCGCGCGGCGCTGAACGACTGGGCCGCCGAGCACCAGCGGCAGCTGGGCGTGGCCGGTACCTCGGTGGTACAGGTCGGCGTGCGCGTACTGATCGGCATGGTGCTGGGCGCGATGATCGCGCTGTATGACGAACTGCCGCTGCCGAAGATGGGCCCGCTGGCGCAGGAGCTGGTCGGGCGCACCAGCCGCCTGGCCACCGCGTTCCGCCAGGTGGTGTTCGCGCAGGTGAAGATCTCGCTGCTCAACACCGTGTTCACCGCCATCTTCCTGCTGGGCGTGCTGCCGTTGTTCGGCGTGCACCTGCCGCTGTCCAAGACCCTGGTGCTGATCACCTTCCTGGCCGGCCTGCTGCCGGTGGTGGGCAACATCATTTCCAACACGATCATCGCCATCGTCGCGCTGTCGGTCTCGTTCTATGTGGCGGTGGCGGCGCTGCTGTACCTGATCGTGATCCACAAGCTGGAGTACTTCCTCAACGCGCGCATCGTCGGTGGCGAGATCCAGGCGCGTGCCTGGGAGCTGCTGCTGGCCATGCTGGTGATGGAGGCGGCCTTCGGCCTGCCGGGCCTGGTCGCCGCACCGGTGTTCTATGCCTACGTGAAGCGCGAACTGGTCGACCAGCGCTGGATCTGACGCGGCGGGGCATGACGTAATTTGCCCCGATTCGACAACCCGTGCGGCCTTTGTCGGTGCGTTCGCGGCGGGCGCGGTATACCCATGGCAACGATTGATCCGGTAGCGGCTTGGCGCCTGTGCAGGCGGCCGCTACAGTGTTGTGCACTACAGGGGAAATGTGCATGGCCCGCAAGGCGTCGCCCATCGGATTGCGGACCTGGGTCTGGATCCTGGCCGGGCTGTTCGTAGTCTGTACGCTGCCATTGATGGCCATCGCGCTGGTGCAGGGCACGCTGCGCTTCACTGCCGCCGAGGACAACCTGGTCAGCCTGCGCCAGCTGCGGCAGACCTTCGACCTGGCCAACCTGGTGTCGGCCGAGCGCGGCCCCGCCAACAGCCTGCTCGGGGCCAACACGGCCGATGCGGGCGAACAGACCCGGCTGGCGGCGGAGCTGGCAGTCGCGCGCAAGCGGGTCGATACCGCCCTGCAACGCCTGGACACCGTGTTCAACGCTGACCCGGGCGTGGTCGACGAACACGGGCTGCTGGCCGATGCGCAACGTCGCCTGCAATCGGCGCGGGCCGCGGTGGACCGGGTGGCGGCACAGCCGCATGGCGCGCGCCAGGTGGAGGACGTGGAGCGCGCGATCAGCAGCATGTTCGCCGTGGTTGATCGCCTGCACGTGCTGACCTCGGCGCAGATCAACGTGCTGGTCAGCGCCGACCGCGAAGCGGCGATTCCGGCGATGCAGGGCCAGGTGCTGATCGACCTGCGCGAGCATGGCGGCCGCCTGGCCTCGAACGTGATGGCGCCGGTGGCGGTACCGGGGGCCTGGCGTGACGAACAGGTGCGGGCGGCATTGCAGACCGAAGGCCGCCTGCTGGAGCTGTGGCGGCTGGCAGGCAGCCATGAAGCGGTGTTCCGCAGTGATCCGGCGCTGTCCTGGCATTGGGACATGGCGCGCCGGCAGTTCTTCGGCGAATCGCTGCCGATGATCGAACAGTTGATCGAGGATGGCCGGCGCGGCGTGCCGCCGCCGTGGACCACCGCCGAATTCACCACCCGCTACGTGCCGACCCTGCGGTCGCTGGAAGCGCTGCGGGACGGCTACCTGAGCGTGTCCATCGCCCGTTTCGAACGCACCCGCAATCGCGAAGCGACGCGCCTGGTGGTGCTGGTGGCGACGGCGCTGGGCACGCTGGTGGTGCTGGGCGTGGCGCTGCGCATCGCGCATCTTCAGATCCTGCGGCCGCTGCTGCAGGCGCAGAAGCAGGTCATCCAGATCGCCTCGGAAGCGCCCGGCCCGGAGCAGCATGTGACCCACCCGCTGGCCGAGATGCAGCGCCTGTTCGATGCCATCGAAGTGCTGCGCGAGAAGTCGCGCGAGCGCTGGGCATTGACCAGCGAGCTGCGTCAGCTGGCCGGCACCGATGAGCTGACCGGGCTGTTGAACCGGCGCGCGCTGGACGAGTTGGTGCAGCAGCGTCATGCCGACGGCGGCAACAGCGCGGTGGTGATCCTGCTGGACGTGGACCGCTTCAAGGCGATCAACGATGGGCACGGGCATGACGCCGGTGACGAGGTGCTGGTGCAGGTGGCGCAGCTGCTGCAGCGCCACCTGCGCCGCAGCGACAGCATTGCCCGCTATGGTGGCGAGGAGTTTCTCGTGTTGCTGGCCGACGGTGATCTGGCCGGTGGCCGCCAGCTGGCCGAGTCGCTGCGGGTGGCGCTGCAGCGGCTGGACATCGCCCTGGTCGGTGGCAAGGTGCTGCGGGTTACCGCCAGCTTCGGTGTGGCCGAGGGCGGCACCGACGCGCTGGGCTGGCGCACCCTGCTGCGTGCCGCCGACGCGGCCATGTACCAGGCCAAGGCGCAGGGCCGCGACCGCGTGCGCGTGGCCGGCGGCGGCCGCAACGCACGTTGACGGCACCCATCAGCCGATCTGCGCATGCACGCGCCGCAGCGTGCGCGCAATCATCCGGCGTGCGATGGGACGCGGCACCGAGAGTCCACGCCAGCGCAGCGCACCCACGCGGAAGGTGGCGCTGGCAGTGGCCAGCACCTTGCCGGCCGGGTCGGTCAGCCAGCCGCGGGTGAAGGCGATGCTGCCCTTGCTGTGCTCGACTTCGCCCCAGCCGATGATCCGCCCGGGCCGAGCGGGGCGGACGAAACTGGTCTTGGATTCGACCGTGACCGCGATGCGGTTGGCAGGCAGGGTGGCGTAGATCGCTGGCCCCATGCAGTCGTCCAGCATCGCTGACAGGAAACCGCCCTGCACGTTGCCCATCGGGTTGGTGAGCACCGGCCCGGCCTCGAACTCGACCTGGATGCGGCGCAGTGCATCGTCGTAACCGACGAAGCGCCAGCCGAGCAGGGTGCCGGCCTGGGAGCGTGGAAGATCACCGTTGACCACGCTGTAGAAGATCGATTCGGGATTCATCGTGGAGCCTCGCGGGGGAGAGGGGAGAAAAAGAACTCACTGCGGTAGCGACAACAGGGCCAGCACGAATCCGATGACCGACAGCAGCACCACAGCGGCGCCGGCGGGCACCGGTGTACGCGCACCGGTGCGTCGCCGCACGCCGGAAGCGACCAGGACCGGCGGCAGGGTGGCGACCAGGCAGAAAAGCTGGAACGCCAGCAGCTGCGGCAGTGCGAAGTGACCTCCGAAGAAGATCAACCAGGCCAGCATCACGCCGGCACCGGCCAGTGCGATCCAGGCAGCGCCCACCACGCGGATGAGTGCCATCAGCAGCACCTGCATGCGGGGGTCGATCTGTGCCCACGGCCTGTCCACGGCCTGGCCGTGGTAGGGCATGAAGTCGGAGCGTTTCAGATAGGCCGCAGCAAACAGGGAGACAATGAAGAACGCCAACAGGTAGCAGCCGAACGCGAGCCAGGCGGACAGGTCCATGTGGAGGCCATGCGGTTGCGGAGGAAAGGCCGCGTTTGTACCGGCAGCCATGCCGGTCGCGCCACGGGGTTGCGCGATTCTGGGGCAGCACGCCGTTAGGGGCGTGTCGCGGCTTGCAGGGCCGTTCCTCCATCTGCCGTTAACGCCAGTGTGGTGGTGAGGAATGCGTCACGTACGCGCCATGCGCTCTATCTCGTTTCCTGTGAAGAGGCCGCAACTACCCGTCCACGCCCAGGTCACCGCGCTGCGCAGACGCTGGGATTCCATTCCATGAAGGACGACGCCATGACCCAGCTCACCCTGCCCGAACTGGCCAGGAAAATGGCCGGCATTGATTTCAGCCTGCTGCAGACCCACGCCGGTGGAGAGATTGCCGGCCGTCCGATGAGCAACAATGGCGACGTGGACTATGACGGTGACAGCTGGTTCTTCACCACCGAAGACACCGACATGGTGCGCGAGATTGAAGCTGACCCAGCCGTTGCGCTGGGTTTTTCCGGCAGCAAGTCGCTGCTGGGCAAGCCGCCGCTGTTCGTGCACGTGCAGGGCAGGGCTGTGCTGGTGCGCGACCGGGCCACGATGAGCCAGCACTGGGTGAAGGACCTGGAGCGCTGGTTCGAACAGGGCGTGGATACACCGGGGCTGGTACTGATCCATGTGCGCGCCAGCCGCATCCACTACTGGGATGGCGAGGACGAGGGCGAAATCGTGATCTGACCGGAACCGCGCAGCGCCCGGCGCATCGCGTTCCAGGGTCAGCAGTGCGCAGGGTGTGCTGCCGGACCCTCAAGGTTGGCCAGTTCCGGTGCCAAGGCGTGCTCCACCGCGCGCCGCAGCAGTGCCGGTGCGACATAGTGCCGGTGCCCGGCGTCGATCAGGGCCATGTACATGCCGCCGAACGCATTGAGGGTCTGCACGCGTGAGCCCAGGCTGATCTCGACGTGTCCATCGCGATGCCGCTGCACGCGCACGCTGCTGCGGAAACGCAGGTGCCGATCGTCGGCGCCGAGCAGGACTTCGGCGTCGTTGTCCTGCGTATCGATGTGCGAATCCAGCACCGGGAATCGACCAGCGAACAACCGGCTGCGATCGGTCGACAGCAATGACGACACCGGGCATCCCAGCGGCGACGTGCGCAACCGCAGCGGTGCCACCAGTCGGTTTCGCAGCGCCATCAGATGGCCTACGCCGCTGGGTGGATTGCGCAGGAAGCCCTCCAGTACGTCGGCCAGCAGCGCCGACGCGGAAGGGTGGACCACCTGCGAGGGTTCCAGGCACAGGGTGGTCAGGTCCTGGTAGTGGCTGTGCGGCAGCGCTGTGGTCAGCAGGCCATCGGTGGGCGCGGGCCGCGAATGGATGGGATAGGCCGGTGTGGCACGTTCGACGAACCCGCGCAGCGGCCGCATGGGGATGCGGCGCAGCGGGCCGAGCACGGCACGGGTACGCGCGCACAGGTGCGCGCACACGCTGGGAGGTGCCGCCTGCAGCGACAGCTGCAACAGCGGTGCCGCCGCAAGCGAGGTGCACGAAGGCCAGTACGATTCCGGAAGCACCTCGGTCAGGCTGGGGATATCGGCGGCATTGCGCTCCACCTGCGCACGGGTCTGCTCGCTCATTCGGCCTGCCAGTTCATCGCTGTGGCAGGACAGCGCAAACAGCGCCGGATGTGCAGGATGGTTCGACGCGAACTGGTGCCAGGTGCCGCCGCCGAAGCGCACGGTAAACAGGCAGTCCGGTGGGATGCGGACGCGCCGAAGCGTGCGCGCGAAGGCACCAGGACCTGCTGCCAGCTGCGCGTCGGAGGCGGTAGCGAAACGCAGCTCGGCTCCCGCGCTGCCGGCGATGGCGGTGAACATGCGCGGGCCTGCATGGCGATGAAACGGGTGGCCACCGGCACCGACGGTGAAGCTGTACAGCGAGGAGGCATCCCCGTGCTGCAGGTGCATGCCACCCAGTCGCGCCGAAGGTTCATCCAACGCATCGATGAACGCCGGGTGGTGGCGCTGACGCTGGCCGGCGTCACTCACCAGCGCGTCGCCGGCACCGATGCCGAGCTGCGCGATCAGGGTGACTTCGGTCGGACTGCCGCCGTCCTGTGCCGGAAGCTGCACTGCTGGAAACGAACGGCGATCGCGGGTCGAACCAGGCATGGTCATGCTCCTTGGCGGGGCGGATCAGCGGGCGGGGGACTTGCGGCGGGCGCGGGCTTCACGCTTGAGCGGGCCGCCGACCGGGCAGACTTCGGCCGCCCACGAGAACAACGTGTTGGCCAAACGGTCGGGTACCTGCCTGAAGTACACGAACTGGCCGCGCTTCTCGCGTTCGATCAGTCCGGCTTCCTCGAGGATGCGCAGGTGGCTGGACAACGCCGGCTTGCTGAAGTCGAAGCGCTCGGCCAGCTCGCCCGCGCTGAGCTCGCCGGCGCTGAGATAGGCCAGGATCTGCCGGCGGGCGGTGGAGGCAAGGGCTTCGAAGATGCGGTCCATGGAGAGTTAGTTAACTAATTCGTTAATTCATGTTGCTCCCGCAGCTTAGGACTGTCAAGCCATGACCCATTGCGCGGCGCGCCCGGGCTTTGCCATCCTCCCTGCTGTTTTCCGTAGCGTGGAATCCCGATGCGTCCTGCGTTCTGGCTGGCTTTGGCCCTGCTGCCCACCCTGGCGGTGGCGCAACCCGCGCGTACTCCCAAGGCCAAGGCCCCGGCGCAGGATCCCTTCAGCGAGTTGTTCGATACCGCCTGCATGCAGCACATCGGCGCGCCGGCGCGGGTGCAGTCGCTGATGGAATCCAACGGGCTGTCACCGCTGCAGCCTGCCGAAGCGGCAACGTTGCTGCAGGGGCAGTCGGGCGTGGCCTGGATGGTGCCGCTGGCCAGCGGCCGTTATGCGGTCAGCTGGGCCGACGACGGCACCTGCTCGGTGTATGCGGAAAAGGCCGAAGCGGCGGTGGTGCAGAAGGGCTTCGCACGGCTGGTGCAGGCGGCACCGAAGCCATTGCAGGCGCGCTCGCTGCCGGGCCGTGGTCCGCTGTCGGCCGACCAGGTGGCGATCCAATACGGCTGGGCCACGCCGGGGCAGGCCAAGCTGCAGGTGCGCTTCCGGCTGGTGACGCGGCAGGCGGCCGAGGCCGGCGTACAGGCGATGGCCTCGGTGACGCCGGGGGACGCGATGCTCGAACCCGCGGCTCCCACCCCGTAACGCCTGCCGGGGCCCGCGCCCAGCCGGTGGACCATGCCCGCGATTCAGCCTTTCACGCAGGATGTGTTATATCGTTTATCGATAAATCCACCCTGGGGCGGCGAGGCCACCCCAATGCCGGAGGCCGCTTGACCGCTCGTCCCGCCCGCGCCAGACCCGCGCGAGGCTTGTTCACCCTGGCCCAGGCCGCCGTACAGGCCGTCCGGGCGATGTGCTGGCTGGGCATCCTGGCCGCACTGCTGGCGGTGCCCCTGGTCGCCCATGACCGCCGCTGGCTGCTCGACAGCGTGCATGACGCCGAGGCCGCCGCCGCGCATGGCAACGACCTGTTCCTGCACTTCTGCCTGGGCCTGGGCGCGATCGTCGCGCTGCTGGTGCTGTGCCTGCTGTTCCTGCGCCATCTGCTGAGGCTGCTGAAGTCGGCGGCGCGCGAGCGGCCGTTCACCCATGCCAATGCACAGCGCCTGCAGCGCATGGCCTGGCTGATGCTGGCAATGGAACTGCTGTCGATCCTGATCGGTGCCTACGCGGCCTGGATGGGCCCGGATTTCACCTGGATGGAGGTGGGCGGCGGCATGTCGATCACCGGGCTGGTGGCGGTGCTGATGCTGTTCGTGCTCGCACGCGTGTTCGCCGTGGGCGCGGCGATGCGCGATGACCTTGATGGTGTCATCTGATGGCGATCGTCATCACCCTGGACCGCATGCTGCAGGCACGGGGCATGACCCTGTCCGAGCTGGCCGGGCGCATCGACATCACCCTGGCGAACCTGTCGATCCTGAAGACCGGCAAGGCGCGAGCCATCCGCTTTTCCACGCTGGATGCGATCTGCCGCGAGCTGCAGTGCACGCCCGGCGACCTGCTTGGGCATGACCCGGCGCAGGCGCAGGATGCCGACTGAGTGGACGCCCTTTTCCCTTACCCACTGACGAAACGGACCTGAAATGGAATGGTTGGCTGACCCCTCGATATGGATGGGCCTTGCAACCCTGGTCGTGCTGGAGATCGTTCTCGGCATCGACAACCTGGTGTTCATTGCGATCCTTGCCGACAAGCTGCCGCCGCACCAGCGCGACCGCGCGCGGGTGATCGGCCTGGCGCTGGCACTGCTGATGCGGCTGGTGCTGCTGGCGGCGCTGGCCTGGATCATGAAGTTGACCGAGCCGCTGGTGACCTTGTTCGACCACAGCTTCTCCGGGCGCGACCTGATCCTGCTGGGCGGTGGCCTGTTCCTTCTGTTCAAGGGCACCATGGAACTGCACGAACGGCTGGAAGGCCGCGAGCATCACGAGGATGGCAAGAAGGTCTATGCCAGCTTCGCGATGGTGGTGGCACAGATCGTGGTGCTCGACGCGGTGTTCTCGCTGGACTCGGTGATCACCGCCGTCGGCATGGTCGACAACCTGGGCGTGATGTATGCGGCCGTGACCATCGCCATGGCGTTGATGCTGCTGGCCAGCAAGCCGCTGACCCGCTTCGTCAACAAGCATCCCACCGTGGTGGTGCTGTGCCTGGGCTTCCTGCTGATGATCGGCTTCAGCCTGGTGGCTGAAGGCCTGGGCTACAAGATCCCGAAGGGCTACCTGTACGCAGCGATCGCTTTCTCGATCCTGGTCGAGGCGTTCAACCAGTGGGTGCGTTTCAACCGTGAGCGCAACGAGCGCCGCCAGCCGTTCCGCCAGCGCACCGCCGATGCCGTGCTGAGGATGCTGGGCGCGCGTCCAGCGAACGGCCACGACGACGAAGGCGTGGACGAGCAGGTGGACGCCGACGAGCGCCTGCAGCCGGCGGAGCACGAAATGATCCGCAGCGTGCTGGGCCTGGCCGATCGTCCGGTGTCCAGCGTGATGACTGTGCGTGCCGACGTGCAATGGATCGACCTGGCGCGTGGTCAGGAGGATGTGGTGGCGCGCCTGGTGGCCTCGCCGCATACGCGCCTGCTGGTCGGCGACGGTGACCTGGACAGCCTGCGTGGCGTGGTGCAGAGCCGGGACGTGCTGGCCGACCTGCTGCAGGGCAAGCCACTGCAGCTGGAGGGCAACCTGCGCGAACCGCAGTACGTTCTGTCCACTGCCAGTGCGCTGCAGGCGCTGGAACTGATCCGCCAACATCCGGTGCCGCTGGCGGTGGCGGTGGACGAGTACGGCAGCGTGGAGGGCCTGGTGACCGCCAACGACCTGCTGGCGGCGATTGCCGGTGACCTGGTTGATACCCAGGACGAGCGCTATGGCGTGGTGGCGCAGGGCGAGGATCAATGGGAGGCCGATGGTGCGCTGACCCTGGACGACCTGCAGCGTTTGGCGGGCGTGTCGCTGCCCCGCAGTGCCGACTACATGACCATCTCGGGTCTGGTGCTGGAGCAGCTGGGCCGCCTGCCGGACGTCGGCGACGCAGTGGAGGTGGCCAGCGTGCGCATCACCGTGCTGGCAATGGAGAAGCGCCGTATCGCCCGCCTGCGGGTGGAGCGCCTCGACGGAATGGCCTGACCGCCTGTTGTTGTAGAGCCGGGCCCATGCCCGGCTGCGTGTCGAGAAGCCGAGCATGGGCGCGGCTCTACACAACACGACCCGCAGCCGTCACCATGGCGGGCCCGCTTTCTGTCATGGATGGTTGCAGTGCTGAGTACGATCGGTTTGTTGATGGGCCTGTATGTGGCCTGGCGCCTGTTCTGGCCGCTGCGCATGCCCATCGGGTTGAAGGTCGTGCTGTCGCTGCTGGTGGTGGCCATGGCCGTGCAGCTGCGCATCGTGGCCACCTTCTGGGGCACGATGGCATCACCGGAAATCCCGAGGATGGCCATCGCCGTCCTGGCCACCGGCTCCACGGCGGTGCTGCTGCTGGCGTTGCTGATGCTGGTGCTGGATGTGGGCCTGCTGCTTTCGCGCCTGCTGCGTTGGCCGCGCATCGTATCGGCCCTGCGCGCCTCGAAGCTGCGGCCGTTGGCCGGCCTGCTGGCGCTACTTGTGAGTGGCTATGGCGTCAGCCAGGGCATGGCCGTGCCCCAGCCCAGGCAGATCGACGTGGCGATCAAGGATCTGCCTGCTGCGTTCGACGGCTATCGCGTGCTGCAGCTGACCGACATCCACGCCAGCCGCCTGCTGACCGGCGACTGGGTGCGCAGGGTGGTGGACGAGAGCAACGCGCTGAAGCCGGACCTGATCGTGATCACTGGCGACCTGATCGACGGCAGCGTCGAGGCCCGCCGTGACGACGCGCGCCCGTTGGCCGATCTGCAGGCGCCGGACGGCGTCATTGCCATCACCGGCAACCATGAGTACTACGCGCAGTATCAGCAATGGATGCAGGCGTTCCGCGCGCTGCGCATGCAGGTGCTTGAGAACAGCCACCTGCAGGTGCGGCGCGGCGATGCGGCGCTGACCATCGCCGGTGTCACCGATCCGGTGGCCGCACGCTACGGCCTGCCGCTGCCGGATCTGGACGCTGCACTGGCCGGTGCCGATCCCTCTGCACCGGTGATCCTGCTTGACCACCGCCCGCGCAACGCGCGCGAGGCGGCGGCGCGCGGGGTGAAGCTGCAATTGTCCGGGCATACCCATGGCGGGCAGATCATTGGCATGGACCAGCTGGTGAAGCGGGCCAATGGCGGTTTCGTGTCCGGCCGCTACGACGTGGAGGGGATGACGCTGTACGTGGGCAACGGCGCGGGCCTCTGGGCCGGTTTCCCGGCGCGCATCGGTGTGCCTTCGGAGATCACCCTGATCACGCTGCGCCGCGCGCCTTGACCTGATGTGGGGTCAGATCCCTTTGCCTTTGGCAAAGGGATCTGACCCTGGCCCGTCAGGCCGCCCGCAGCGGCGGCCGCGCATGCGCACTTCGACGCAGGGCCTGCGCACGCTTGGCGATCCAGCGCACCACGAAGGCGGTGAACAGCAGCGCCGACGGCACCGCATACCAGAAGTTGCCGGGCACGCGCTTGAAGTACGAGTAGGTGAACACCGCCGCGATGATCCACATGCCGGTGACGTGCAGGCGACGCCAGGCGGTGGGTCCCATGCGCCGGGCGAGCCCCCGGTGCGAGGTGATGGCCAGCGCCAGGATGGCGATGTAGCCCACCGTGCCCGGGAGGTTGGCCAGCGCGGAGCGTGCTGGCCAGAACGCCGGGTTGAGGATGCCGAAACTGGTGATGGCGACTGCGTGCAGCAGGTGCGAGAACGCGAAGGACAGACCGATGATGCGCCGTTCGCGCAGCAGGAACCGGGTGAACGGGCCGGGCAGCAGGGTGGCGAAGGAGGATGCCGTGAATGCCGCCAGGAACAGCAGGAACGATGTGCGGGCGGTGAGCCGGATCGCCGCGCGGCTGCCTTCGGCTGCATCGGGATACAGGGCGAAGGCGGTCAGTGCGAACGCGATCAGGACCACGGCGATGGCTACGAACAGGCGCCAGCCGTGCAGGAAGGAAATGTTGGAAGCAGCCATGATGAGACCTCGAAGTAGGGGGCGGGTAGTGCCGGCCGCTTGCCGGTCAATGAACGGGTAGTGCCGGCCGCTGGCCGGCACCTCAGAAAGCAGGCAATGCAACCAGCACCCCCGCCGTGCACAGCTCGCCCAGAACGGGCACGCAAGCAGCACGCAATGCGTCCGTTGCCACGTCATGTGTTTCGGACAGCGCCTGCAGTGCCTCATCCACACGCGCGCCGTCGTCACCGAAGACCGAAAGCAGCGCGTAGGCCAGCGGTGACGGTTGCTCGACCTTCAGGCTGAAATCGGCGCGGCGCTGGATCACCAGCAGCGTGGGAGCTGCGCCCAACACCGGTTTCAGCCCCTCGTCCTCATGCACCGGCCACCGGTACCCAAGCACCCGCACCAGCGGCGAAACCGCCAGCACATCACTGTCCTCGGGTACGCGCTGCAGCAAACACCCAGCGCCACGCGGTTCAATGTGCAGCGACTGCTGCGTGCTCTCGTAGTGCGCCAGTTCCGCCGCCCAGCCCGGCAGTGCCACCGTGTCCTGCACTGCCAGCCAGGCCGCGAACTCGCCGGCGATCCGTGGGAACAACGGGGTCTGGCAGGCGTGGTGGGCGTAGTAGTGCGCCACGGTGTCGCGCCAGCGCGACGTGCCCAACTGGTGTTGCAGGCGCGGCAGGCTGCCGGCCAGCAGGGTGTCCAGGCTGTCGATGCACAGGCGGCGGTATACCGCCAGCCTGCGCGCCTCCACGCCATCGGGTGCGGTCTTTGCAGGGTCCCGCACATGATCGGCCCAGCGCCGTTGCAGGGTAGCCAGCGGCTCAGCCATGGGCCACCTCCGGCCAACGTGCCTCAGCCTGCGCCTGGCGGATCTGCGCGATCTCGGCCAGCAACCCGGCCAGCGGCGGGAAGTTGAAGTCGCGTTCGAGCAGCGTGGGCCGCACGCCCACCCGCATGTAGGCCTCGCGCAACAGGGCCCAGACCACGCCTTTCACCGGCGCACCATGGGTATCGATCTTGAAGCCGTCGTCTTCATCGAAGTGGCCCGCTACGTGCAGCGAGGCGACACGGTGGGACGGCACGTGGGCCAGGAATTCGAAGGCGTCGTAACCGTTGTTGCAGGCATTGACGAAGACGTTGTTGACGTCCAGCAGCAGGTCGCAGTCGGCTTCGGCGAGCACGGCGTTGATGAAGTCGATCTCGCTCATGTCCGCGCCGGCAACGGCGTAGTAGGAAATGTTCTCCACGGCGATGCGTCGGCCCAGCATGTCCTGCACCTGGGCGATACGGCCGGCGACATGGTGAACGGCCTCGGCGGTGAACGGCAGTGGCAGCAGGTCGTAGACATGGCCACCGGCGGCGCAGTAGCTCAGGTGTTCGCTGTACAGCTGCACCTGGTGCAGGTCGAGGAAGGCACGGGTCTGTGCCAGCAGGGTGCGGTCCAGCGGATCAGGACCGCCAAGCGACAGCGACAGGCCGTGGCAGGTCAAGGGGTGGCGCTCGCTGAGTTGGCGCAGCGCGTCGCCGTGTGCACCGCCGACGCCGATCCAGTTGTCGGGGGAGACTTCGAGGAAGTCGATGGCACCGGCCGGCATGGCCAGCAGTTCGTCGATCAGGCCACGGCGCAGGCCAAGACCGGCGGCATGGGTGGGCAGGGGCAGGGACATGGCGGATGCTCCACAGAGAGCGCCGCCTTGAAGGCGGCGCCGGGTGAACGTCGATCAATCGGCAACGCGGGAGAACAGGCCCTTCGGCATCGGCTTGCCGTTGGCGGTGTAGACGCTGCGCAGGTAGTCGTGCGCTTCCTGCTCGCTGACGTAACCGTCGTGGTCGGTGTCGATGCGGTCGAACTCGGCGGCACGCTTGGCGGCCACAGCATTGAACTCGGCACGCGAGACCTTGCCGTCGTGGTCGCGATCAGTGCGGGCAAACGAGGCGTCGCCGCACTTGCCTTCGCCACACTGGCCCTCGGCCACCTTGGCCTTGCCGGCGGGCTTGCCGGTGGTGGCCTTGTTGGCCCCGCACTTGCCTTCACCGCACTTGCCTTCGGCGGCGGCGCTCATGGCCACCGCGCTGATCGCCAGCGGCTGGATCGCCGCGGCCTGGCCGGCCAGCAGCAGGCCACCGGCCAGGGCGATGCCGATGGCACCGATGCGCGGCTGGCGGGAGGAAGAGGTGTTCTTGGTCGAGATGGACATGGTGGTGACTCCTTGGGAAAGCACGCGGGGCGTGCGGGATGGACGCCGCCGAAGAGGCGACGGAAAGCGAAACGCGCGGGAACAGGGGAGTCGGCTCAGGCGGCGCGGCGACGGCGCAGCAGATGGCCCAGCAGCAGCACACCGCCGAGCAGGGCACCGCCGAAGCCGATGCCGGGCAACAGCGCGGCAACCGGCAGCAGCAGGGCGATCAGGCTGACGCCCCAACCCAGGCCGTCATTTCCTGCCGTGGCACGGCCGGGGCCGGCCAGCAGCCGGTCCACGCTGAGTGCGCCACCGCCGTTGAGGATCAGTGGCAGCAGCATGGCCAGGAACAGCAACGGCAGCTTGAAGTTGCCGTAGCCCTGGTCGGTGATCGCATAGCCCTGCCAGAGTTCACCCAGGCCGTTCCATTGGTCGGGCCAGTGCACGGCGGCGATGGCAACGATGGTGAGTACCCAGAAGACGTAGGCCACCGAGCGCGTGGCCAGGCCGAGCAGCAGCATCACCGCACCCACCAGTTCCAGCCACGTGGCCAGCTGCCAGTTCAGCGACGCGGGCAGTGTGGAGAACGGGAACGGGAAGCGGCCTTCCAGGTCGGCGAACCAGTTCTGGCCGCCCAGCTTCTCGCGGCCGGATTCAAAGAACTCCCAGGCCAGCAGGGTGCGCAGCGCCAATGGCGAGAGCCAGCGGCCGACGGCGTCCAGGCGGGGCGTATACACGGAAGAAGCGGTGCTGATCATGGTGGTGTCCTGCGGGCCAGTGGTCGATGGGAGCCATTCCAGGCGGCGCAGGTATCGGCAACGTGTGCCGTTGCCCGGGGTTTTGTCAGCGACTGTGGCCGCGGCCGGGGTTTCGTACAGTCAGATACAAAGACGATGCGCGGATGCGCATCGGGGCGTTGCGCGCCCGCGTGCGGGCAGCGATATCCACCCGAAAGCGCCCGGCCAGGACCGGCGCGCGAATGTATCCCACTGTAGAAACCCGCCTGCGCCCTACAGTCCGGTACAACTCCGCGCTGCGGCGAAACAGCGCCGATACACCGGCAGGCGGAAATGGCCACTCCCAACTCCGGAGTGCCCCCCATGATCCGTACCTGCTTGCTGGCCGCCGCTCTCGCCCTTGCCGCCGCCGCCCCTGCCTTCGCTGCCCAGGCCGATACCGCTGCACCGCCCACCGTCATCCTGGTGCACGGCGCGTTCGCTGATGGCTCCAGCTGGAGCAAGGTCATCAGCACCCTGCATGACTGGAAGCTGCCGGCGGTGGCCGTGCAGAATCCGCTCACCTCGTTGGCCGACGACGTCGCCGCCACCCGTCGTGCGATTGCCGCTGCGCCTGGCAAGGTGGTGCTGGTCGGCCACAGCTGGGGTGGCACGGTCATCACCGAAGCGGGCAATGACCCGAAGGTGCAGGCGCTGGTGTACGTGGCGGCGTTCGCGCCGGATGCAGGGCAATCATCGGCGCAACAGGGCGAAGGCTTCCCGGTCGGTCCGGGCCTGGCCCGCCTGCAGGAAAGGAACGGCTACCTGACGTTGCCGGCTGACGCTGTCGCCCAGGACTTCGCGCCGGACGTGATGAAGAAGTCGGCCGCACTGCTGTACAGCACGCAGGTCCCGTTGAAGGCCAGCGCGCTGGGCGAAGTAGTGAACGTTGCGGCGTGGCGCAGCAAGCCGAGCTGGTACGTGCTCAGCCGTGACGATCGCATGCTGTCGCCGCAGCTGCAGGCCGCCACCGCAAAGCGCATTGGCGCGCAGCTGCAATCGATCGGCAGCAGCCATGTGTCGCTGCTCTCGCATCCGGCGCAGGTGGCCGACAGCATCCTGGAAGCGGCGGGGGTGAAGCCGGCGGAACTGCCACTGGCCGAGCAGGGGGGCTGAGCGATGGCCGGCCTGCGTGCGTACGTGCTGCCGTTGCTGATGGGCGTGCTGGGTGGGGCTGCGCTGTTGATGGCCTGGCCCAGCCCGGAGGCCGATGCGCAGCCGGCACAGGCCGTTCCCGCCGCCGGGTTCGACGGTGGCGGGCCCTGGCACAACAGCCCGCCGCTCACACTGGAGCAGTTGCGGGGGCAGGTGGTGCTGGTCGAGTTCTGGACCTACACCTGCAGCAACTGCCTCAACGTGGCGCCGTATGTCCACCAGTGGCATGCACGCTACGCGTCGCAGGGCCTGAGGGTGATCGGCGTGCATACGCCGGAGTTCGCCTATGAAGGGCTGCCTGGCAACGTGCGCAAGGCCATCGCACGGTTGGACATCACCTGGCCGGTGGTGCAGGACAACCAGTACCGGATCTGGAACGCCTGGGGCAACCGCTTCTGGCCCGCACTGTACCTGCTCGACCGGCAGGGGCGGGTGGTCTACCGCCATTACGGCGAGGGCGACTACGCACGTACCGAAAGCGAGATCCAGCGCCTGCTGGCCAACCCCTGAGCCGCGCTACCATGGCCGCGCCGCGCGGCCTTGACCTTCGTCCTCATCGAGAACGCAATGAACCACGTACCGCACATCCTGGTCGTCGACGATGACAGCGAGATCCGCCAGATGCTGGCCGATTACCTGCAACGCAACGGCCTGCGCGTGAGCCAGGCCGACGGTGGCCGGGCCATGCGCGCGCTGATGGAGACCCATGCCGTGGATCTGGTCGTGCTGGACGTGATGATGCCGGGCGAGGACGGACTGAGCCTGTGCCGCAACCTGCGCGCCGGCAAGCATCGTGCGGTGCCGGTGGTGCTGCTGACCGCCCGCGACGACGAGACCGACCGCATCATCGGCCTGGAAATGGGCGCTGATGACTATGTGACCAAGCCCTTCTCTTCGCGCGAACTGCTGGCACGCATCAATGCGGTGATCCGCCGTACCCGGATGTTGCCGCCGAACCTGCAGGTGAGCGAAGCCGGTCGCCAGCTGGCCTTCGGCGAGTGGCGCCTGGACACCACCGCACGCCATCTGCTGGATGCACAGGACACCGCGTATCCACTCAGTGGCGCCGAATTCCGCCTGTTGCGCGTATTCCTCGATCACGCCAATCGGGTGCTCAGCCGCGACCAGCTGCTCAGCCTCACCCAGGGCCGCGATGCCGAACTGTTCGATCGCTCGATCGACCTGCTGGTCAGCCGCGTGCGGCAGCGCCTGGGTGACGACGCACGCGAGCCGACCTACATCAAGACCGTGCGCAGCGAAGGCTATGTGTTCAGCGTGCCGGTGCAGTTGCTGGGGCCGGACGAATGAACACCACCGCGCGCCGCCCACGCTGGCCGCGCACGCTGTCGGCGCGGCTGCTGCTGGTGCTGCTGGGCGGACTGGCGCTGGCCCACGCACTGTCCTTCGGCCTGCTGTTCTTCGAACGCTACCAGTCCACCCGCAGCATGATGCTGCGCAATCTGGACGAAGACGTGGCCGTGAGTGTCGCGCTGCTGGAGCACCTGCCCGCGGACCAGCGCGATGCCTGGGTGCCGCGGCTGGAGCGGCGCACCTACCGTTACCTGCTGCGCCCGGCCGCGGCCGGACCGGGGCTGCAGACCGATCGTGCACGCCAGGTCACGGCGATCATCGATGACAGCCTGCAGCACCGTTATCCGTTGCAGGCGCGCCAGGTGGCTCGCCTGCCGGAGCGGTTCGAGGTGGAACTGCGCCTGCACGACGGCACACCCTTGACCATTGAAGTCACCCCGTCGGGCCTGCCGCTGGCGCGCTGGCTGCCCGCCGTGCTGCTGGTGCAGCTGGCGCTGCTGCTGGTGTGCGCGTGGCTGGCGGTGCGCCTGGCCATGCGCCCGCTGCAACAGTTGTCGCATGCGGTGGAGCATCTGCAGCCGGGCAAGGACGGGCCTGCACTGCCTGAAGATGGCCCTGTGGAAGTAGGCGGCGCAGCAGCCGCACTCAACGCACTGCAGGCACGCATTCGTGGCCATGTCAGTGAACGCCTGCAGATCCTGGCCGCGATCTCGCATGACCTGCAGACCCCCATCACGCGCATGAAGCTGCGGGTGGAGACCCTGCCTGAAGACAGCACCCAGCAGCGACTGCTGGCCGACCTCGACCACCTTGGGCAACTGGTGCGCGAGGGTGTGGCCTATGCGCGCAGCAGCCACGTCGCCAGTGGCGCGCCGGTGTCGATGGACCTGGGCGCGTTCCTGGCCAGTGTGGTCGGCGATTACGAGGACATGGGCAAGCCGGTCAGTGGCGGAGCACCCGCTGGACTGGTCGTGCAGACCTGGCCGCAGCCGCTGCGCCGGGTGGTCGGCAATCTGGTCGACAACGCGTTGCGTTACGCCGGTGCCGCCGAGATCGAGGCGGGCCGCGATGAGGCCGGAAGGGTGTGGATCGGAATTTCCGACCGTGGCCCCGGCATTCCCGAAGACCAGCTGCAGGCAGTGCTGGCACCGTTCCACCGGCTGGAAAGCTCGCGCAATCGCGATACCGGCGGCACTGGCCTGGGCCTGGCCATCGCGGTGCAGCTGGCGCAGTCGCTGGGCGGCTCGCTGCGGTTGCGCAACCGCGAGGGTGGCGGGCTGAGGGCGGAGCTGCAGCTGCCGGGGTAACGGGCGGGGTCGGATCCCTTTGCGGGAGCGGAGGGCTCTGACCCCGATGTGGGATCTGTGACGTTCCTGCACGGCCTTGGGATCGGCGATCATCTGCAGGGAGTGTCGAAACCAGGAAACACGCAATGCAGGGAACGCAGCATTCAATCCAGCGCCCGCGCCACGTCGCGCTGCTGGTCGGTCTGCTCGCGCTGGCGGCCTGCCAGCGCACACCGGACCCACCGACCGACGCACCCGCAGCGGGCACACCGCCTGCCGCCCCGGCCACCGCAACAGATCTCTCTCCGCTGCTCGACGCCTTGCCGACCTGCGCGCTGGACGGCTGGTACATCGATCAGCAGACCGGGCGCCCGGCCCATCCCTGGTTGGCGGCGAACGCGCCGAAGCCCTGCAAGGAAGACGTGGAGAACGAGATCGCCACGTTCTGCGTGCAGGGGCAGTGGAAGGGGCTGCCGGTGGAAGAGGTGATCCTGCCGACGATGACATTCGTTTCGTTCCGTGGGGCCAGGATCGGCCTGCCGCTGGAGAAGGCACGTCCCATCGTCCGCCAGCGTTTCGGCCAGGACTTCCCGGGTGGTGCGGCTTACGAGGCGGGCCGCGAGCCGAAGCTGATGGCCGATCCCGAAGATGCGCAGGGTTCGTGGCTGCTGTGCAGCACCCCGGAACTGGGCCACGACGTGGACAGCGAGGGAAGCATCAGCTATTCCGGCATGAACCTGCCCTACGACCACGACGGTTGCAGTTACCGCTACAGCCCGGTCGACTTCTGCGATGCGCGGCACCGCGCAGCCATCGAAGATGCCCTCCAGCATCAGAAACCCAATTTCAACCGGCACTACCTGCTGGTACAGGTCGATGATCGTCCGGAGTATTTCCAGCGCACGCTGGTGCTGGTCGATACCCGCACGGGCAGGGCGACGCCACTGCCGTTCGATGCCTTCACCGGGCCGGCGGGAAAGGGCGGTGATGCTACCGGCTACGGGACACTGGAGACGGGCGTGGACCGGCAGCATTTCTGCCTCGATGGCGCGTTGCTGGTCTACCGCGTGTTCGAGGAAGGGCGCTTCTGCTTCGGTTTTGACGGTGAGCGCTTCACCGGCCATGAAACCCAGTACATGCAGGCAGCGGATGGCCGATGACCGGTATTTCACCCGGGCCATGACATCCTGCCCCGAACCTGTGCAACCGGGACCGAGGCTGTTGAAGGCGAACACGCAATGACCGCGGCGCGGCAGCGCTCGATGTGGGTAGCGGGCCTGTCCACGGTAGTGGAGTGGTACGACTTCACCCTGTACCTGTATTTCGCCACGGTGCTGTCGCGGGTGTTCTTCGGCGGCGGCGAACAGGCGCTGCTGGTCACGCTGGCAGGCTTCGCGGTGTCCTACCTGATGCGCCCGCTGGGCGCGCTGTGCTTCGGCCACCTGGGCGACCGCCTGGGCCGGCGCTGGATGCTGCTGGCTTCGATGGCGTTGATGGCGGCGGCGATGCTGGCCACTGCGTTGCTGCCGACCGCGGCCACCGCAGGTACCACGGCGGGCGTGCTACTGCTGGTATTGCGCTGCGTGATGGCGTTTTCGGTGGGCGGTGAGTACACCGGCGTGGTGGCATATCTGCTGGAAAGCGCACCGGCGCGGCGGCGTGGCCTGGTGACCTCGCTGGCCTCGGCCGCCAGTGAAGTAGGCGCACTGCTGGCGGTAGCGATCTCGGCGGTCACCGTGGCGCTGCTCGCGCCCGCGCAGCTGGACAGCTGGGGCTGGCGTATTCCGTTCTTCGTCGGCGCTGCGCTGGCACTGGTGATCCTGGTCGCGCGCTCGGGCATGCACGAATCGCCTGAGTTCGAACGCCAGCGCCGCGAAGGCAGCATTCCTGCCACGCCGCTGCGGCATGTGCTGCAGCACCACCCGCTGGCGGTGGCGCGCACCTTCGCGATCTCGGCCTTGGGATCGATCACCTACTACGTGGGCATCACCTATGTGCCTGCGTTCCTGCACGCAGGGGGCCACGATGAGGGCGATGCACTGTGGCTTTCGACAATTGCGGCGGTGGCAGTGATTGCGATCACGCCGCTGTGTGGCGCATTGTCCGACCGCGTCGGGCGGCGGCCGATGCTGCTGGGCCTGACCCTGCTGGCAGCGCTGTTGCCGCTGTCCCTGTTCGCCTGGATGGCACAGGCGCCGCCGTTGGGCATTGCGCTGGCGGCGGTGCTGCTGGCCTGCGTGGCCGGCGGCGTGAGCGCGGTCGCGGCCCCGGCCACGGCCGAGCAGTTCCCCGGCGAAGGGCGGGTGAGTGGGCTGGCACTGGGGGTGACCATGGCCACGGCCTTCTTCGGCGGGGCAACGCCATGGCTGGCGCAATGGTGGGTGGAGCGCAGCGGCTGGGCAGCAGCGCCAGGCGCGATGATCGCGCTGGTGGCGGTGCTGGTGCTGCCGGTGCTGTGGACCCTGCCCGAGACGGTCCCGGGCAGGGCCAGGCGCTAGCGGGTCAGACCTTGAGGGTCTGCTCGATGTCGGCCAGTACCGCGGCCGCATCCACGCCGATGGCGATCGACTGCACCACGTGGCCGTCCCACACGCTGGGGCCGAACGCCAGGCCTTCCGGCTTGGGAATGGTCATGCCGCGGGCGACGCCGTCGGTGGCCACGCGCACGCTGGCGCGCTCGAACTGGAACAGCTCCGGTCGGGTCAGCGCGATGCAGGCGCAGCAGTCGTGCACGACCATGCCCTTGTGGCCGGCCTGCAGGTAGAAATCCACGTAATCCTGCGACAGCGCACGCACCAGTTCGGCATCGGCACCGCCGATGGCGGCCAGCTTGTCCAGACCGTCACGGTCCATTTCCACGCGGGTGGTCACGTCCAGGCCGATGGCGGTCACCGGCCAGCTGGCAGTGAACACCACGTCGGCCGCTTCGGCATCGCCCCAGATGTTGGCCTCGGCGGCCGGGGTGATGTTGCCGTTGACGTGGAACGCGCCGCCCATGATCACCACGCCGCGCACCAGGCCGGCGATGTCCGGGGCCTGCTGCAGGGCCAGCGCGAGGTTGGTCATGCGGCCGACCGCGACCAGGGTCACTTCGCCCGGATGGGCGCGGACCAGGTCGATGATCAGCTGGTGAGCGGGGCGCGCGTCGGCGGCCACGTCCAGTTCGGTCGGCACCGGGTGGTTGCCCAGGCCGTTGTGGCCGTGGATGTGCACCGGCCAGGCTTCCGGGGTGGCTTCCGGCTGCAGCGGGCCACCGGCACCGCGCGCGACCGGGGCGGCGAAGCCCCAGGCCTGCTTCAGGTACAGCGCGTTGTGCGTGGTCGACTCCACCGAGGCATTGCCGAAGGTAGTGGTGACGCCGATCAGGTCAATCTGGGTGTGCTTGTGCAGGTACAGCAGGGCCAGGGCGTCGTCGACGCCCGGGTCGGTATCGAAAATGACTTTCAGCATGTTGTTGTTCTTCTTCTTCCGTGTGGTGCGAGGGGCGCCGGCGGCCACGGGGCAGGCCAGCGCGCCCTGCATTGTCCCATCTTCATGACGGGCAGGGCCATTGCCGGGCTGGCAGGCCCATAATGCCCTCAAGTCCAGGCATGGAGCCGCCGAATGTTGATCGTTGCCCTTCTGCTGGTCCTGCTGGTGCTGGGCCTGAACGTGGCGGCTACCGTGGTGATCGTCAGGCGTGATGGCCTGTCGGCGGGTGGCCGCGCGGTGCAGCTGCTGCTGGTCTGGCTGCTGCCGCTGGTCGGCGCCATCCTGTGCCTGGCAGTGGCCACGGCCGATGGCTCGGGCAGCCGGGGGGATGGCGGCGCAAGCCATGACACCTCCGTTGGCTATTCCGGTGACAGCCACAGCCATCACAGCCACAGCAGCTCCGACTGCAGCAGTGATGGTGGTGGGGGGGACGGCGGCAGCTGCGGCGATTGAGGTCCCTGTAGCGTCGAGCCATGCTCGACTGCCCTTCGTTCCAAAGCCGCGACGCCTGATCGAAAAGCAGTCGAGCATGGCTCGACGCTACAAGGTGCCGGGCATAGCCCGGCAACCCCGCCTGCCTCAGAATTTCCAGCGCAGGCTGGCAGACACGAAGCGCGGCTCGCCGAAGTTGTTGTAGTCCAGGTTGGCCCAGTAGGTCTTGTCCAGCGCGTTGCGCACGCTCAGCGTCGCGGTCCAGTTGTCGCTGATGCGGTAGTTGGCGTTGAACTGCACCAGCGAATACGCCGGCTGGTTCACCGTCACCGTGCCGCCGAGCGGGTAGGCGATGTTGTAGCCCTGCACCCGGCTCTGCCACTGCAGGCCACCGCCGATGCTCAGTCGCTCCAGTGCGCCACGCAGCTGCAACTGGGTGTTGAACTGCAGCAGGTCCTTGGGCGGATTGGCGTACAGCAGGTCGGTGGCGGCGCGGGTCACCTTGACGCGGGTGTAGCCGGCATTGACCGTCCAGCCCGGCAGGATCTCGCCGTTGACGTCCATCTCCCAACCGCGCGCCTTGGTGCCGTTGATGCCGATATAGGCCGAGCTGCCGTCGCTCAGCGTACCTTCCGGCACGCTCATGTCACGCACCGCGTAGTTGTCCTGCTTGGCCTCGAACACCGCCGCATTGGCGGTCAGGCGGCCATCGAACCACTGCGTCTTGATGCCCGCTTCCAGGTTCGAGCCCTGCACCGGTGCCAGCAGGTTCTCGTTGCGGTCCTTGTAGTTTTGCGGATTGAAGATCTCGGTGTAGCTGGCATAGGCCGACACGTTCGGGGTGATCTCGTAGACCAGGCCCACGTACGGAGTGACCTCATCGCTCACCTTGTATGCACCGCTGGTGCCGGTATAGGCGCCGGCAGCGTTGTACGAGCGGCTGAGCGTTTCCCAGCGGCTCAGGCGCGCACCGGCAATCAGCGACAGCGGCTCGGCCAGGCGCAGGCGGGTGGCCAGGTAGACGCCGCTCTGCGTGGTCTTGGCCACGCGGCGTGCGCCGGTGCGGGTGTAGGTCACTTCGGAGATGTCGCCGTTCCAGTTGAACACGTTGGGGATGTAGTAGCAGCGCTCACGCCCGCAGGTCGCCCAGTCGCCCGGGAAGTTCAGCGCCACGGTATTGGTGGTGCCTTCCAGGTCCGACCACTGCGCGCCGACGGTGAGGTCGTGGTCGCGGCCGAACAGCGGGAAGCTGCCGGTCAGGTAGGCATCGACATTGCGGCGGGTGTCCTTCGAATCACCGGCGGCCGCGCGCAGGTAGATGCCCGCGCCGGTCACCGGGTCCGGGTTGCCGGTGCCGTACAGGCGCACGTTCTGCACGTTGCCGCGGGTGTAGGCGGTGTTGATCTTCAGCAGCCAGTGGTCGCCGAAACGCTGTTCCAGGTTGGCGAAGGCGGTATTGCTTTCGCGCTTCCAGTAGCTCCACTTCGGCGACAGGTTGGTCGAGCGCGCCAGATGGGCGAAGTTGCCCTGGTTGTCGAAGAACGCCACGGTGCCCCAGGTCGAACCGGTCGGGTTGTTGTCCTGGGTCTGGTAGCCGACGGTGACCGTGGTGCTGTCGGTGACATCGCCTTCCAGCACCGCCATGCCGGCCATCTTGTTTTCCTTGTAGCGGTCGTAATACAGGCCACGATCGGTGTAGGCGGCGACCACGCGGCTGCGGAAGCGGCCGTCGGCGGTCAGCGGCGCGGTTACGTCGGCTTCCATGCGGCGGTAGTCCCAGCTGCCGGCGCTGACCGCGAACGACGCGTCGAATTCCTTGCCGGGGCGCTTGCGCAGCAGGTTGACCGTGGCCGACGGCACGCCGGCGCCGCTGAGCAGGCCGTTGGCACCGCGGATCACTTCGATGCGGTCGTAGAAGGCGGTGTCGTACTCCTGGTTGGTCGAGCCGCTGTAGGTGGGAATGCCGTCGACCTGGAAGTCGGTGATGGCGAAGCCGCGCGCGTAGTACAGCGGGCGTTGCGTGTCATAGAAGGACACGCTGACCCCGGTCACGTTGCGCATCACATCGTTGATGCTGAACAGCGATTCGTCCTGCAGGCGCTGCAGGCTGATCGCGGTGGCCGACTGCGGGGTTTCCTGCAGGGTGATCGGCAGGCGGGTGGTACTGGCCGGCGGCGCCGACTGTTCGGCACGCACGCTCACCCGGTCCAGGGTCTTGGCGTCGGCTGCGCCATCAGTGGCGGCGAACGCGCTGGGCGTGGCCAGCAGGGTCAACGACGAAAGCAGGGCGGCCGGCAGCAGCGCGCGGCGGGGCAGGCGGTTATCGAAGGTCAGGCACATGGTGGGCTCGAAGCGTGGAGGCGGGGAGGGGCGGCAACAGTCGTCCAGCACCCGGGGCGGCGGCTTCGGGCACGGTCAGGTCCGTCTGGGGGCGAGGCGCGGTCACTGCGCAGGACGCAAATGTAAATAATTCTTAACAACATTACAATTCGCGTCATTGTGCGCAGGGTTCCCGGCACGGGGCATCGCTTTCTGTAGAGCCGAGCCATGCTCGGCTGCTTTTTGCCGGAGCCGAGCATGGGCTCGGCTCTACAGGCGGTAGCCTGCCCAAACGCAAACGGCCACCCGAAGGTGGCCGTCCGTCTGCATCGAAAGGAACCTGCGGGCTTACAGCGCCTGCAGCTCCTCGTTGGCGTTGCGCTTTTCCTTGGCCGGCGCCGGAACCGCGGCCGGAGCGGGCGATGCCGCGTTCGCGTCCACCGGCACCTCCAGGTAGGGCAGCTGCAGGGTCTGGCTGGTCAGCGTGCGGATCTCGTTGACCAGCGCGGCGCTGTCGTTGAGCTTGCGCCCGTACGACGGCACGATCTCGCGCAGGCGGGTTTCCCAGCCGGCCTTCATCTGCTCCGGGAAGGCCTTGGCCATCAGGTCAAGCATGATCGGCGGCGAGGTCGACGCGCCCGGCGACGCGCCGAGCAGGGCGGCGAGGGTGTGGTCCTTGTCGGTCACGATCTCGGTACCGAACTGCAGCACCGGGCCCTTCAGCGGATCGCGCTTGATGATCTGCACGCGCTGGCCGGCGGTGACCAGCTTCCAGTCACCCGGCTTGGCATTGGGGAAGTACTTGACCAGTTCGGCCTGGCGGTCGGCATCGTTCAGGCGCGCCTGTCCCATCAGGTACTGCACCAGGTCCAGGTTGTCCTTGCCCACTTCCAGCATCGGGCCAACGTTGTTGTGGGTGACCGAGGAATACAGGTCCCACCACGAGCCGTGCTTGAGGAACTTGGTGCTGTACAGCGCGAACGGCCCGAACAGGACCACCGGCTTGCCGTCCAGCTTGCGCGCATCCAGGTGCGGCACCGACATCGGCGGCGAGCCGGTCTCGGCCATGCCGTAAGCCTTCACCCCATGGCGCGAGGTCACGTCCTGGCCCTGGAAGGCGAGGAACTGGCCGCCGACCGGGAAGCCGGCGTAGTCCTTCGATTCCGGAATGCCCGACATCTGCAGCAGCTTCAGTGCGGCGCCACCGGCACCGATGAACACGAAGCGGGCGTGGGTGGTGGATTCGGTGCCGGCCTTGAGGTCCTTCACCGTCACGTTCCAGCTCTTGTCGGCGTTCTGCCGCAGCGCGCTCACTTCATGGTTCAGGTGCAGGCTGAAGTTCGGGCTGCGCTGCAGGCCGGCGGTCAGCTGGCGGGTGATCACGCCGAAGTTGACGTCGGTGCCCAGCGGCATCCAGGTTGCGGCAACCTTCTGCTTCGGGTCACGGCCTTCCATCAGCAGCGGGGCCCACTGCTTGATCTGGGCCGGATCCTCGGAGTACTGCATGCCGTAGAACAGCGGATTCTTGACCAGGGCCTGCTGGCGCTTGTGCAGGTAGGCGATGTTGTCATCGCCCCAGACGAAGCTCATGTGCGGGGTCGGGTTGATGAAGTCGCTGGGCTGGCTCAACCGGCCCTCCTTCACCTGGTGCGACCAGAACTGGCGCGAGACCTCGAACGATTCGGCGATGCCGACCGCGCGCTTGGTCTCGATGCTGCCGTCGGGCAGTTCCGGGGTGTAGTTCAGTTCGGCGAACGCCGAGTGGCCGGTGCCGGCGTTGTTCCAGCCATCGGAGCTTTCACCGGCGACGCCGTCGAGGCGTTCGTAGACCTGGATGTTCCAGTCCGGCTGCAGTTCCTGCAGGTAGGTGGCCAGGGTGATGCTCATGATGCCGGCGCCGACCAGCACAACATCGACGGGCTTGTCGTTGCTGGCGGCGGGCACCGAGCGCTGGGTCAGCGGCCAGTACAGGAACAGCGCGGCGGCCAGCAACAGCAGCACGAGCAGGGCGAGAAGAGCCTTGCCAAATTTCTTCATGGGGGCGGGATCGTTGGCGGAGGGGAAGGGGTCAGGATGCGCGTGGGGCAGGGAAAGGGCGTGAAGAAACAACGCCTTGCATCATCCACCGGTGATTCTAACCGGATCCGGTCCTTTTTTGATGCAACGCAGCATCCGACGTTTCGCGGCGCTGTCACTCGGGCGGCAGGCGATGCCCGGCGACGGTGGGATCAGGCCAGCTCAAGGATCTCGTCGCCAGCCTCATCGACCCCGCCGGTCGGGCGCCAGCCCAGGCGGCGGTAGAAGCCGTGCGAGCGCGAACGCGGGTCGGCCGAGCAGGCCAGGAACAGCCGCCGGTGGCCGGCATCGCGGGTCAGGCTGACCACTTCCTGCAGCAGCTGGCGGCCGATGCCGCGGCCCTCGTAGTCCGGCAGCAGGGCCAGCACCAGCACCTCGCCGCTGTCGCGGTCGGCGAAGCAATAGCCGGCCATGCGCTCGCCCTCCCAGGCGACGCGGCCGATCGAATCGCCCTGGGCGATGCCGGCCGCCCAGCTGTCCACAGTGATGCCCAGCTGGGCCAGCTGCTCGGCGCTGAAGGCGTTCTCGCGGGTGCGCCCACGCAGGTCGATGCAGGCAGCGGCATCCTCGGGGCGGGCGTCGCGCAGGTACACGGGCATGCCGGACATCCTTGTAATGGTCGGCCCGCCAGTATCCGCATCGCGCATGGACCCGGTGTGTAGGCTTGATGGAGATCCGATGGAGCCCCGAAAAAGGGGACGGAGGGGATTAAGTCGCATTTGCCTTGGATGTCGTATTGGCCTTAAGCGACTTAATCCCCTCCGTCCCCTTTTTGCGCTGTGCGTCAGCGCTTGCGCCGGATCAATGCCGAGGATGCATCCAGCACGGCGCGGGTCAGCAGGGCCATGGTCTGCACGTCGCCCTTCCAGTGCTGCCAGTACAGCGGCACGTCTTCCCACGCGCGCTGGCGTACGTAGACCAGGCGGCCGGCGTCCAGGTGCCGCTTGACCAGCGGCAGCGGATTCATGGTCCAGCCCAGTCCGCCGAGGTTGGCCTGCACGAAGGCGCGCGTGGAGGGAATCCACCAGGTCGGTGCAGTGCTGGGCAGGTCGTCGCCGGCCATGCGCCGGGCGAAGCGCGACTGCATGTCGTCCTTGCGGTTGAATACCAGCACCGGTGCCTGCGCCAGTGCCTGCGCGGTCACGCCCTTGGCGAAGTGGCGTTCGCGGAATTCAGGAGTACAGGTCGCTGCATAGCGGATGCTGCCCAGCGCGTGGATCTGGCAGCCCTGCACCGGCTCGTCCAGCGTGGTCACCGCGCCCAGCACCGTGCCCTGGCGCAGCAGTTCGACGGTGTGGTCCTGGTCCTCCACGCGCAGGTCCAGGGTGGTCCCGGTGCCCTGCGCGAACTGCGCCGCGGCCTGCGGGAACCAGGTTTCCAGGCTGTCGTGGTTCACTGCCACCGGGATGCTGGCCTGGGGCAGGTCCTCATCCGCCAGGCCCATCCGGTGCAGCGCATCGTGTTCGAGCAGGGCGGTCTGCTCGGCCAGCTGCACCAGCAACTGGCCCTCGGCAGTGGCGGTGGCCGGGGTGCCACGCTTGACCAGCAGGCGGCCGATCCGGTCCTCCAGTGCCTTGACCCGCTGCGAGATGGCCGAGGGCGTGACATTCAGCGATTGCGCGGCGCGGTCGAAGCTGCCTTCGCGGATCACCGCGGCCAGGGCGCGCAGCTGGGCGTGATCGATGCGCATCGAATTAAGCTCCGCTAATGTTGGTTTAGGAAGTTTAGCTCGTCTTTTCCATGTTGCGGCGCGACAATGGCGCCCGTTCCGGTGCTGTCCGCCTTCGCGAGGCACCGTCCCCCAAGCAATACAAGGCAGTGAATCCCATGTTCTCGGTCATCTCCGCCAGCACCGGCCTCGGTGCCTGGTTCTCTGGTGCAGCCACCGGCATCGGCCTGTTCGCCGTGGTCGGGGCCCAGAGCGCCTTCATTCTGCGCCAGGGCATCCTGCGCAAGCACATCGTGCCGGTGGTCGCCACCTGCGCGGCCATCGATGCCATCTTCATCTTTGCCAGCGTGGCCGGCCTGCGCACGCTCACCTCGGCGCTGCCGTGGCTGACCACCGCCGTGCTGTGGACCGGTGTCGCGTTCCTGGCCTGGTATGCGATGAAGTCGGCACGCCGTGCGATCGCCGGCGGCGGTGGCATGGGCGAGGCCGACAGCGACGACGGCAGCCGCCGCGCGGTGCTGATGGCCGCGGTCGGCTTCTCGCTGATCAACCCGCACTTCTGGCTGGACATGATGGTGATCGGCTCCATCGCCGAGAACTTCGGCAATGCCCGCATGGCCTTCGCTGCGGGCGTGGTCACGGCCAGCTGCCTGTGGCTGACCGCGCAGGGCCTTGGCGCACGCCTGCTGGCGCCGCTGTTCACCAAGCCCAGCACCTGGCGCGTGCTCGACGGCACCATCGCCGTGATCCTCAGCATCCTGGCCCTCATGTTGGCGGTGCGCGGGGTCCACTGACCCGGCGCACGCCCCCCGAACCCACGTCCTGACTCTCTCTCCAAGGTAGTGGCAACGACGGCACCGGCAACGGTGCCGTCGTCTTTTCCGGCTCTGGCGGGAAACCCATTGCCCTGCCTAGAATCGGAGACCAGGACAAGGTGTCCACAGGAGCAGGGAAAGGATGCACAGGACGATTCTGGCGGCCGCACTGGCCGTCATCGGGGGCGTTGCCGCAGGCAGCGCGGGGGCGGTGGAGCTGACGCAGTACCTGCGCCGGGAGACCTTCACCGACATCAAGATCTCGCCGGGGGGCGAGTACGTAGCGGCAACGGTGCCGAGGGAGGACAGCACCGCGATCGCGATCCTGCGCCTGAAGGACAAGGAGGTGGTCGGCAGTTTCTGGCCGCCCAGCCGCAACCACGCGCAGGAATTCGATTGGGTCAGCAACGAGCGCCTGTTGATCGGCCTGGCCCAGAAGTGGGGCTCGCTCGACCAACCCAATCCCACCGGCGAACTCTATGCCATCGACGCCAACGGCAACCGCGGCGAACTGCTGGTCGGCTATCGCGTCGAAAGCAAGGGCCCGGGGACCCGCATCCAGCCGAAGAAGGTCGAAGCAGTGGCCGCCTTCCTGGCCGACGACCTGCCGGGCGACGAGCGCAACGTGCTGGTGACCGTATGGCCGCTGGCCGAGGATCCGTACACCCGCGTAGATCGCATGGATGTGACTACGGGTCGTCGCTCGCGGGTGGCGTCCTCGCCGGTACGGCGCGGCGAGTTCACCACCGACGGCGCCGGCGAAGTGCGCTTCGTGCATGGCTCGGGCAGCGACAACATCAACAAGCTGTACTTCCGCGAACGCAGTGGCGACAGCTGGAAGCTGATCAACGACGAGGCCGTCAGCAAGCGCATCGAAACCGCCCTCGGCTTCTCGGCCGATGACAGCCTGGCCTACCTCAACGTCGAGCAGACCCAGGGCCCGGACGCGATCGTCAGCTGGAACCCGCAGACAGGCGAGCGTGCCACGCTGCTGCGCGACGAGGTGGTCAATCCGTATCGCATCATCCATCGGCCCGGCACCCACGTGCCGGTGGGCGCGCTCTATCTGGGCGACACGCCGCGTACCCGGTTCTTCGACGAGAAGTCGCCGGAGGCGCGCCTGTACCGCAGCCTGGAAGCCGCCTTCGGAGGGCCGGTCTACATCACCTCCAGCACCCGCGATGGCCGTGTCGTGCTGGTGGAAACCTGGTCGGGCTCGAACCCGGGCGATTTCTACGTCTACGACACGGTGGCGCGCAAGGCTGACCACCTGATCAGCCGCAGCGACTGGATTGACGTGGACCGCAGTGCCAGCGTGAAGCCGATTGCACTGAAGGCGCGGGACGGGCTGCCGTTGCATGGCTTCCTGACCCTGCCGGCCGGCAGCAACGGCCGCAACCTGCCGATGGTGGTGATGCCGCATGGCGGTCCGTTCGACATCTTCGATTCCGGCCAGTACGACCGCGAAACCCAGATGCTGGCCGCCGCCGGGTATGCGGTGCTGCAGGTCAACTTCCGTGGGTCGGGCAATTACGGCCGGGCCCACACCCAGGCCGGTGCGCAGCAGTGGGGCGCGGCGATGCAGGACGATGTCACCGATGCCACCCGCTGGGCAATCAGCGAAGGCATCGCCGATGCTCGTCGCATCTGCATCTATGGCGCCAGCTACGGGGCCTACTCGGCGATGATGGGGGCGGCCCGCGAACCCGGGCTGTATCAGTGCGCGGCCGGCTATGTGGGGGTCTACGACCTGCCGATGATGTACACCCGTGGCGATATCCAGGACCGCGGCTCAGGCGTGACCTACCTGCGCGAATGGCTGGGTGATCCGGCCAAGCTGGGCGCGGTGTCGCCGGTGAACCTGGCCGAACGGATCAAGGTGCCGGTGTTCCTCGCGGCCGGTGGCGAAGACAAGCGTGCGCCGATCCAGCATACCGAGCGCATGGAAGCGGCGCTCAAGCGCGCCGGCACGCCGGTGGAAAGCCTGTACTACAAGACCGAAGGCCACGGCTTCTACACCGAGGCGCATCGCAGCGAGTACTACGACAAGCTGCTGGCGTTCCTGGCGCGCAGCCTGGGGGGCAAGACCGCGACGACCGCGCCCGTGGCCGGCAAGGACAAGGCGCCCTGAGCCCAGTGCCTGCGGGGGAGTGGTCCCCCGCAGGCGCTGAGGTGCGATGACCGCACAGATCGTATTTGAAACAAGTTGCATAGCATATGTGCCTGCTGCGTGGGGATCATGCTTGTTTCCCCGATACGGTGTTGCCATGGCCCTCCCTGATCGATGCACACCTGTGCTTGCCCGGTGCGGAACGCTGGCATTCGCCTGTCTCGGCTTGCTGGTCCTGGACGTGCAAGCCGAGGTGGGGGAACGCTACGAGGCCGATGAAGTCGCACGCTCGCTGCTCGCTACCGGCGCGGTCCACGAGGAGGGGTTGCAGCTGCATCGATGGTTGACGGGGGCCGCGGTCGACATGCCCGCGGACGCTGAGCGCGAGGTCAGGATGATGACCCGCGCGATTGCATTGGCAACCGGGCTGACGGACAGCTGGATTGACGCGCTGTACGGTGTGGAAGCAGCGGGGTCCGAAGCGCAGGCAGCGCGGAAACTGCTGGCGGACGCCAACAGCGCTGGCGCTTCGCGCTGCATGGCGCACGGCGTCAAGGAACAGCCGGAGAATGCGCCGCTGCACGGTTATGCGTTGGAGCGCTTCGGGGACACCCCGCTGCCGGCTCATGCAACGGTTGTCGACGTTCAATACCGATGCATCACCTCCTACATTTCGGCTCACAGGGTTCTCGCGTTGGCCGCGATAGACGTGCTCAAGCAGGGGCGCCGCCCGATAGCGGGGCAGTTGCTTGCCGATCTGCAGGCGGGCATGGCGCGTGATCGGCACTGGCCCCGGGCAGACGGTGGTGACATGCAGCTGCTTTCGTTCTGGAAGGGGCGCGCGTGGTCCGGTGATCGGCGGCTGGTCGAGACACTCGCCAGACGGTCGATCTCCATGGACGAAGTGCGGCCCGTGGATGCAGTCGCACAGAAGGCGCTGTTCGCAGACTTCAGCGAACAGGCCCTTGGACAACCGGCCTCGGAGGAGCTGACCACCCAGATCCTGCTATGGATACCGCCCGTTCTGCGCGAGTCACTGCGCAGTGATGTGGAGGCCTATGTTGCCGCGGCAGCGGTCTCGCCCCTGCAATGTCAGCCGGTGCGAGCACAGCTCATCGACGAAGAAGGCCGGCGCGCGCGCATGGAAGTTCGATGCACGGTACCGGCGCTGGATGCCATTGCGGTGCCGGAAATGGCCGCATCCCTTCCAAAAGATGCGCTGGAACAGCACTACCGGCAGGTGTTGGGGGCGTTGCGCACGTCCATCGGCAGCGTCGGAAGTACCACCCTGATCGGCTTCACCACCCTCGGCTGGAGCGCGCATGCCCAGCGTTGGGACTTGCCCGTCGGCGCGCACGCGGCTTTGCAGGCGCGCACGCTGCTGCCGACGCCGGTGGTCGACGAGTGGGGCAAGCCGTCCAACATCAGCCGCTTCCTGCCGGACGTGTTGCGCGTGCAGAACATCGATCCTTCAGCCCTGGACGAAGATACCCGCGACAAAATCCAGAGCATGCGGCTGCAGATGGCCGACGCCATGCGTGGCGGTTGGCAATGACGTCGGGACTTACTTCACCCCGTGCATCATCTTCTTCAGCAGCGGCGCGGCGATGAAGGCCGCCAACGCGCAACCCAGGCCGATCCACATCAGCAGCCAGAACAGGTGCGCGTAGGCACCGGCGGCAGCCACCATGTCCAGCGATTCGCCTTCCGGCACCTCGATCGCGGCCAGCTTGCCGAACAGCGCGGCCAGCGTTTCCGAGAATGCGGTGGCCAGGAACCAGGTGCCCATCATCAGGCTCATCACCCGCGGCACGGCCAGCTGGGTCACCGCCGACAGGCCGACCGGCGAGAGGCACATCTCGCCGCTGGCCAGCAGGAAGTAGGCCAGCACCAGCCACCACACGCTGGCCATCTCGCCGGTGGCGCCCACCTGCTGTGCGGCCAGCGCCAGCGGCACGAACGACAGCGCGCCGATCACCAGGCCCCAGGCCGACTTCACCGGCTTGCCCGGTTCCCAGCCGCGGCGGTCCATCCACGTCCACAACGCGGCGAAGGCAGGCGCCAGCAGCACCAGGAACAGGCCGCCGAGGTAGGTCAGCGAGCCGGCGGTCTGCGGAATCACCAGGCAGTCGCGCACCAGCAGCACCAGCATCAGTACGACGATGGCGGCGAAGAACGTGCGCGGCGCGGCCGAGCCCGGGCGCCGTTCCGACAGGCGCGCGCTGACCACGAAGCCGAGCGGTGCCAGCAGCAGCGAGAGGATCGACCACGGCAGCGGCGTGCCGCCGGTGATCACCAGCGAGGGCACGATGTCCTTGGTCAGCAGGCGGTCGGTGAAGGTCACCCACGAGCCGTAGGACTGCTCGTACATCGTGAAGAACACCAGCGCCATGAAGATCAGCACCATCAGCGCGATCATCTGCTGGCGCTGCACCGGCGTGCATTTCGTGCCGGTGAACCAGGCGAACCAGACCAGCACGCCGCCCAGCACCACCAGCATCAGCATCAGCGCCAGGCTGATTTCACCGCCCAGCGCGAACGCGCCGTTGCCGGCGGCCCACATCAGCCATGCCACCGGCAGCACGCCGAGCACCGCGCACAGATAGATGAGCCATTCGCGTGGCAGGCCCAGCACCTTCTGCTTCAGCGCCGCCGGTTGCGGCGGTTCGGCATGGCCCTGCAGGTACTTCTGGCCCCACAGGAACATCGCCAGGCCGGCCAGCATGCCGATGCCGGCCGCACCGAAACCGTACTTCCAGCCGTAGGCCTCACCGAGGAAGCCACACACCAGGGACGAGAACAGCGCGCCCAGGTTGATGCCGGCGTAGAACAGCGAAAAGCCCGAGTCGCGACGCGGGTCATCCTTGGCGTACAGCTTGCCGACAATGGTGGAGATGTTCGGCTTCAGGAAGCCGACGCCCATGATGATCAGCGCCAGCGACAGGTAGGTCACCGCCAGCGCCGAGGTGTCGCGCACCACTTCGCCGTTCACCCGGTACGCGGCGTGGCCCTCGAAGGCCATGCCGAGGTGGCCGAGTACCAGCAGGATGCCGCCGAACAGCACTGCCCGGCGCATGCCCAGCCAGCGGTCGGCCAGCATGCCGCCGAACACCGGGATGCAGTACACCAGGCCACCGTAGGCACCGAGCAGGTCCAGGCCGGCCTTGTCGCCGAACAGGTGGTATTTGGTCAGGTACAGCAGCAACAGCGCCTTCATGCCGTAGAAGGAGAAGCGCTCCCACATTTCAGTGAAGAAGCAGACGTAGACGCCCTTGGGGTGGCCCAGGAAGTCGTCGGAAGCAGAGGCGGCAACGGTCATCGACGGCGGGGACAGCGGAAAGGGCGCGATTATAGGCCTCTGGGCCTGGGCAGGCAGCCTCCGGTGGATCCACGCCATGCAGGGATGGCGCTCCCCCGGCGGGCACCGCTCACAGGTATCGCAACCAAGGCAGATCGCGCCTTCGCGCTTTGAACCGCGCGAAGGCCCGGGTCGGCGGGTACAGCACCACCGCCAGCGCACAGGCCACCAGCAGCAGGCCGCTGACCGAATCCAGGGCATACAGTTCGCCATGGGTCGGCCCCCAGGCCGCCAACGCGGCCAGGTACAGCCCTTTCAGCACGTACAGGTGCAGCAGGTAGAAGAACATCGGCGCGGCGCCGATATCGGACAGCGGGCGCAGCGCACGCGCGAGGGGCGGCCATTCGTACAAGCGCAGCAGCAACAGCCCCACGCCCAGGGTCAGCAACAGGAACTGCAATGACGGCGGGTACTTGGTGACGTTGAAGATGCTCAACCACGTGCGCAGCGTAGTGGTCTGGTACGACCAGGGAGCATCCCCATACTGGTTGGCGAACCGCAGCAGCGCGAACAGGGCCAGCGCGCTGACGCCTGCCCACAGCAGCCAGCGCTGGCGCTGCTCCGGCGCGCGCGCGCGGCCGAACCAGGGCCCCATCAGATAACCCAGCGCAATCACCCCGATCCACGGCAGTACCGGATAGGAGGTGCGCAGGCGCAGCGCGCCGGCCTCGATCCAGTCGCGCTGGTGCAGCACTTTCCACAATAGCGCCAGCAGGCCATTGCCTTGCACCCGTAAGCCGTCGAACAGGTTGTGCCCGGCCACCACCGCGATTGCCAGCATCAGCAGGGCCGGGCGTGGCAGCCATAGCAGCCCGGCCAGCGCGATCATGCTCAGCCCGATGGCCCAGATCACCTGCAGGTACAGCGTTTCCGGCGGCAGCTGGAAGGTCCAGGCGAAATTCACCAGGGTCAGTTCCAGCACCACCAGGAACAGCCCGCGCTTGAGCAGGAACGCAGCTGTGGCCCCGCGCGGATCCGCCTGGCGCTGGCCGTACAGCCAGGCCGACAGCCCGGTCAGCAGCACGAACACGGGGGCGCACAGGTGGGCCAGCAGACGGCAGGCGAACAGCGCAGGGGAGACCGTCGCCGCGTCCATCGGGTCGCTCACCTGGTGCTGCAGGAAGAAGGTCTCACGCACGTGGTCCAGCAGCATCAACAGCATCACGGTGCCGCGCAGCTGGTCGATGGAGGCCAGGCGGGGGGAGGGGGAAGGGGGCATGCGATGCAGTAACAACAAGGTATCATTAAGATATAACATATCATTTGCGGCGTGCCCAGCCGGACTTTGCCGGGTCGGTCGATTGCCGGTCCACGTACCGGCCCATTGCGCCGCAGCACACGCCCCCATCCTTTGGCACGCTGGACTTGATCTGCCCTGAACGCTAGCGTGGCAGGGATTTTTTGCCAGCAGGGGCTTCCATGAACCACGACACTGCGCCCAAGCAGCTCACCTTCCGCGCAGTGGCCCTGGCCATCGTGCTGGCGGTGGTGCTGTCGGCCGCAAACGCCTACCTCGGTCTGTTCGCAGGCCTGACCATCGCCACCGCCATTCCCGCCGCGGTGATTTCCATGGGCGTGCTGCGCCTGCTGGGCGGTGGCTCCATCCTCGAGAACAACATCGTGCAGACCGGCGCCTCGGCCGGTTCGTCGATCGCCGCCGGTGTGATCTTCACCATCCCCGCGCTGGTGATCATGGGCTACTGGCCGGACTTCAAGTACTGGTGGGTGCTGGGCATCGCCGGCCTCGGTGGCCTGCTGGGCGTGCTGTTCTCGGTGCCGCTGCGCCGTTCGATGATTGTCGAAGACCCGCTTCCGTTCCCGGAAGGCAAGGCTGCGGCCGAAGTGCTCAAGGCCGGTGAGAACCCGGGCCCGGGCCTGAAGATCCTCGGCCTGTCGGCGGTGATCGGTGCCTTCGTCAAGCTGGCCGCGGAAAGCGGCATGCGCCTGATTCCTGATGCCTGGGCCACCTCGGCCTACGTCGGCAGCTCCAAGGTCACCGCCTTCATCGGCACCAACCTGTCGCCGGCACTGCTGGGCGTGGGCTACATCGTCGGCCTCAACGTCGGCATCGTGGTGGTGTCCGGCTCGATCCTGACCTGGCACATTGCCATCCCGATCTACCAGGCGTTCTTCATGAACACCGATCCGGCGCTGGCCGCGTCGGTTGCCGCTGCCTCGTCCACCGAGGCAGCGTTCGCCATCTGGGGCGCGAAGATGCGCTACCTGGGCGTCGGTGCGATGCTGATCGGTGGCATCTGGACCCTGATCTCGCTGCGCAAGTCGCTGCTCAACGGTGTCAAGAGCGGCTTCGCGGCCGCCCGCAAGAGCGGTGGCCCGGTGCTGGCGCACACCGAGCGTGACCTGCCGATGAAGTGGATGCTGGTCGCCCTGGTGGTGTTCGTGCTGCCGCTGCTGGCCCTGTACCAGGCCATTGTCGGGCAGTGGCACGTGTCGATCCCGATGACCCTCATCATGATCGTCGCCGGCTTCCTGTTCGTGTCGGTCTCGGCCTACCTGGCCGGCCTGATCGGTTCGTCCAACAACCCGGTCTCGGGCATCACCATCTCCACCATCCTGTTCGCCTCGGCCGTGCTGGTCGTGCTGCTGGGCAAGGATGGCCTGCAGCCGGTCGGCGCCTTCGGCGCGCCGCTGGGCGCGGTGGCCGCGATCATGATCGGCGCGGTGGTGTGCTGTGCTGCAGCGGTCGGCGGTGACAACCTGCAGGACCTCAAGGCCGGTTACATCGTCGGTGCCACCCCGTGGAAGCAGCAGCTGATGCTGGGCATCGGTGCGTTCTCCTGCGCGCTGATCATGGCCCCGGTGCTGAACCTGCTGGCCACCGCCTACGGCATCGGCGTGAAGTCGGAGCTGCACCCGAACGCGCTGGCCGCGCCGCAGGCCAACCTGATGGCCTCGGTGGCCAAGGGCCTGTTCGGTGGTGAACTGCCGTGGACCTTCATCGGCATCGGTGCCGTGGTCGGTGCCGCCATCATCGCGTTCGACAGCTGGCTGAAGTCGCGCAACGCCCGCTTCCGCGTGCCGGTGCTGGCCGCCGCCATCGGCATCTACCTGCCGCTGGAACTGATGGTGCCGATCTTCCTCGGCGGCCTGATCGCCTACCTGGTCGAGCGCTTCCACAAGGTGCGTGCCGATGACGAAGAAGGCCGCGACCGCGTGCACAAGCCGGGCGTGCTGTTCGCCGCCGGCCTGATCACCGGCGAAGCGCTGATGGGCATCGCCATCGCGATTCCGATCGTGGTGAGCAGTCGCGCCGACGTGCTGGCCGTGCCGTTCCACCTGCCGGGCGCACAGTGGATCGGCCTGGCCGTGCTGTTCCTGGTCGGCTGGCTGATCTACCGCACCGGCAAGCGCGCCATGGCGTAAGGGTTGGGGTCGGATCCCTTCCCGCAGGGAAGGGCTCTGACCCCGGGTTGACAGCGTCTGGGGTCAGAGCCGATTCCGTCGGAATCGGATCCGACCCCGGTGTCCCCACAAACCGCGCCACGGCGCGGTTTGCTTTTTCTGGCGGCGGGGCCGCGCCCCACCGTTTCTGGCGGCGGGGCCGCGCCCCACCGGCAGCCATGACCGATGGCCTTGGCAGCCCCGGCCGCACGGGCCTACCATCGGTTTTTTGCCGTCCTGCGGAGACCCCGATGAAACTGCGTCATGCCCTGCTGCCACTGAGCCTGCTGGCCGCCCTGCCCAGCGTCGCCGCTGCCCGTGGCCTGGAAGTCCGCGACATGGTGGCCATGGACCGCGTCTCCGCGCCGGTACTGACCGCTGACGGCGGCACCGTGGTGTTCGCCAAGCGCAGCGTGGATGCCAACCTGAAGGCCTCCACCGCGCTGTACGCGCGCAACCTGCGTACCCGCGACGCAGCACCGCCGAAGCAGATCACCCCGGCCGGCTGGAACGTCAATTCCGCTTCGCTGTCGGCCGATGGCCAGACCGTGTATTTCCTCAGCGCCAGGAACGGCAGCCAGCAGCTGTACGCGCAGCCGCTCAGCGGCGGCGCCCCGCGCCAGCTGACCGACTTCCCGGTCGACGTGGACAGCTACCACGTGTCGCCGCAGGACGACCGCGTGCTGTTCAGCGCCGGCGTGTTCCAGGCCTGTGCCTCGGACCTGGCCTGCACCGAGAAGAAGCTCAAGGACGTCGCCGGCGCCAAGGCCAGTGGAAAGGTCTTCGATTCGCTGTTCGTGCGCCACTGGGATACCTGGAACGACGGCCGCCGCAACACCCTGTTCGTCGCGCCGCTGCCGGCAGCCAAGGCCGGTCCGGTCAAGGGCGCTTCCGCGCTGAGCGCCACCATCGACGGTGATGCCCCGTCCAAGCCGTTCGGCGGCAATGATGATTTCGCGTGGTCGCCGGATGGCGCCAGCGTGGTCGCCAGCATCCGCGTGGCCGGCAAGCAGGAGCCGTGGTCGACCAACTTCGACCTGTACCGCTTCGACGCGGCGGGCAAGCAGGCGCCGGTCAACCTGACCGCCTCCAACCCGGCCTGGGATGCCGGCCCGGTGTTCAGTGCCGACGGCAAGACCCTGTTCTACCGCGCGATGAAGCGCCCGGGCTTCGAGGCTGACCGCTTCGGCCTGATGGCGATGGACCTGGCCAGTGGCAAGACCCGCGAGATCGCCCCGCAGTGGGATCGTTCGGCTGGCGGCATCACCCTGTCCGCCGACGGCGCCAGCATCTACACCACTGCCGATGACCTCGGCGAACACCCGCTGTTCCAGATCGACGTGGCCAGCGGCAAGGCCACCAAGCTGATCGGCGACGGCAGCGTGACCTCGGTCGATGTGGCCAGCAACAGCGTGGCGATCACCCGCAACAGCCTGAAGAGCAACGACCAGGTGCTGGTTGGCTTGCTGCCGGCCGCGGGCGAAGCCATCGGCGAGCTGCGCGCGCTGACCCCGGCCGCTGGTGAGGTGCTCAAGGATGTCAGCTTCGGCGACTACGAACAGTTCGAGTTCAAGGGCTGGAACAACGACACCGTGCATGGCTACGTGGTCAAGCCGCACAACTACCAGGAAGGCAAGTCGTACCCGGTGGCGTTCCTGATCCACGGCGGCCCGCAGGGCAGCTTCGGCAATGGCTGGAGCTACCGCTGGAATCCGCAGACCTACGCGGGCCAGGGCTATGCGGTGGTGATGATCGACTTCCACGGCTCCACCGGCTACGGCCAGGCGTTCACCGATGCGATCAGCCAGCACTGGGGCGACCGCCCGCTGGAAGACCTGCAGAAGGGCTGGGATGCGGCGCTGAAGAAGTATTCCTTCCTCAATGGTGACAAGGCCTGTGCGCTGGGCGCCAGCTACGGCGGCTTCATGGTCAACTGGATTGCCGGCAACTGGAACAGCCCGTTCAAGTGCCTGGTCAACCATGACGGCGTGTTCGACCAGCGCATGATGGGCTACGCCACCGAAGAACTGTGGTTCACCGAGTGGGAGCAGGGCGGTACGCCGTACCAGAAGGCGGCGAACTACGAGAAGTTCAACCCGGTCAACCACGTGGCGGACTGGAAGAAGCCGATCCTGGTCATCCACGGCCAGCAGGACTTCCGCATCCCGGTCGAGCAGGGCCTGGCCGCGTTCACCGCTGCCCAGCGCCAGGGCATCGAATCGAAGTTCCTGTACTTCCCGGATGAAAACCACTGGGTGCTGAAGCCGAACAACAGCATCCTGTGGCATGACACCGTCAATGCCTGGCTGAAGCAGCACATCGGCAACTGATGGTTGCGGCGCCGCCCTCCGGGGCGGCGCTTCTGTTTCACCATCTGCTTTACCGGTGGGTGCCGACCGTTGGTCGGCACACCTTCCTGATCTGCCGCCACCAGCAGCCGGCCAGCGGCCGGCTCTACCAGAGCGCCTGCATGCCTTCGACTGCCCTGATCCAGAACGACATCGTCGTCTTCGGTTTGATCGCCGCCACTCTTGGCGCCGTGTTCTGGACCGCCTCGCGCGAGCAGGGGCTGTGGAAGCGCTTCTATACGTTCGTGCCAGCGCTGCTGCTGTGCTACCTGATTCCCGGCATCTACAACACCGTCGGCCTGATCGACGGCCAGAACACCAAGCTCTACAACCCGATCGCGCGCGACATCCTGTTGCCGGCGGCGCTGATCCTGCTGACCCTGGCAGTGGATATCAAGGGCATCCTGCGGCTCGGCCCGAAGCTGGTACTGATGTACCTGGGCGCCTCGGCCAGCATCATGCTCGGTGCGGTGGTGGCGTTCCTGGCGATGCGCGCGATCCATCCCGACACCGTGGCCGGCGATACCTGGGCCGGCATGGCGGCACTGGCCGGCAGCTGGATCGGTGGTGGTGCCAACATGCTGGCGATGCGCGAAGTGTTCGACGTCAACGCGACCACCTTTGGCCAGTTCGCGGTGGTCGATGTCGGCGTCGGTTACGTGTGGATGGCCGCGCTGATCTTCCTGGCAGGACGTGCAGCGAAGATCGATGCACGCAGTGGCGCTGATACCTCGGCCATCGATGAACTGAAGGAGCGCATCGCGCGCTTCCAGGCCGAGCACGAACGCATTCCCAGCCTGACCGACCTGATGCTGATCGTGGCGGTGGCCTTCGGCGGCGTCGGCCTGTCGCATGCGATCGGTGCGCCGCTGGCGGCCTGGTTCAAGGCCAACGTCAGCTGGGCGTCGCAGTTCAGCCTGGACGCGCCGTTCGTGTGGGTGGTGGTGCTGTCGACCACGCTGGGCCTGAGCCTGAGCTTCACCCGCGCACGCAACCTGGAAGGGGCGGGTGCATCGCGGCTGGGTTCGTTGCTGCTGTACTTCCTGATCGCCTGCATCGGCATGCAGATGGATCTGCTGGCGCTGCTGGATCGCCCGTGGCTGTTCCTGCTTGGCCTGATCTGGATCGCCGTGCACATCGTGCTGCTGTGGTGCCTGGGCAAGCTGCTGAAGGTGCCGTTCTTCTATTTCGCCATCGGTTCGCAGTCGAACATCGGTGGCCCGGCCTCGGCGCCGGTGGTGGCGGCCGCGTTCCATCCGGCCCTGGCGCCGGTGGGCGTGCTGCTGGGCACGATGGGCTATGCCACCGGCACCTACCTGGCCTACATCGTCGGCATCACCCTGCGCGCACTGGCCGGGCAGGGCTGATACGGCGACGGGGTGATGGGGTCAGATCCCTTTTGCGACGCAAAAGGGATCTGACCCCGGTTCCCGGTGAATCACGCCACTGGCAACCCGCGTTCGATCAACCATGCCTTCGCGTCTTCGGCGTCCTGCTCGAACCACGCCTGGGTAGATCCCAGCCGATACGTATACCCCCAGGCATCCATGTCGGCCATCAGCCGCTGGCTGCCGACGCCGGGCAGCTGCCCGGCCAGCACGATCTGCAGGTAGCAGGTCGCGTCTTCCTCGGCCACCGAGTCGGTGGCATCGGTATGCACCTGCGCCCGCCGCTCCGGTGGCAGTACGATCAGGTGGCAGGCCTCATGCAGCATCGAGTGCACGGGCGTGTCATCGCGCACGTAGACGTTGCTGGCGATGATGCCCGCCTCGGGCTCGCCCCAGTAGCTGCCGGGAATCGGCTCGCCGGCGGCCACGTGGTGCAGCCGCAGGCCATGCGCGGCGAGCAGGCACTGCGCATCGGCGAAGGCGATGTCGCCCACGCAGGTGATGTCCACGGCGGTTGTCGTATCGGTCATGCGGGTCAGGCAGCCCCGCCCATGCAGGCACGGGCGGGGCAGGGGATCAGGGTTTGTCCGGGCCTTCCGGCAGCGCCACGGAGATGTCCAGCACATCGTGCTGGCCATCCTTCACCAGGTCGACCTTCACCGCATCGACGTCGATGTTCACGTACTTCTTGATCACTTCCAGCAGCTCGCGCTGCAGCAGCGGCAGGTAGTCCGGGCCACCACGGTGGCTGCGTTCCTGCGCGATGATGATCTGCAGGCGATTCTTGGCGGTTTCGGCGGTGGTCTTCTTCGCTTTGAGGAAATCAAACAGGCCCATGCTTACCCTCCGAACAGCTTGCTGAAGAAGCCCTTCTTCTCGACGTTGGTGAAGCGCATCGGGCGTTCTTCGCCGAGGATGCGCGCGACGGCGTCTTCATAGGCCTGGCCGGCGGCGGATTCGACATCCAGGATGACCGGCTCGCCCTTGTTGGAGGCGTTGAGCACGTCGCCCGATTCCGGAATCACGCCGATCGCCTTCAGGCCGAGGACTTCCTCGACGTCGGCGATGCTCAGCATCTCGCCGCTTTCCACGCGCAGCGGGGTGTAGCGCGTCAGCAGCAGGAAGGCCGGCACGTCCTGGCCGGATTCGGCCTTGTGGGTCTTCGAATCGAGCAGGCCGATGATGCGGTCGGAGTCGCGCACCGACGACACTTCCGGGTTCACCACCACCACCGCGCGGTCGGCGAAGTACATCGCCAGGAAGGCGCCCTTCTCGATGCCGGCCGGGGAGTCGCAGATGATGTAGTCGAAGCCGTCGGCGGCCAGGTCCTTCAGGACCTTGCCCACGCCTTCCTGGGTCAGTGCGTCCTTGTCGCGGGTCTGCGAGGCCGCCAGCACGTACAGGTTGTCGAAGCGCTTGTCCTTGATCAGGGCCTGCTTGAGGGTGGCTTCGCCGTGCACGACGTTGACGAAGTCGTACACCACGCGGCGTTCGCAGCCCATGATCAGGTCGAGGTTGCGCAGGCCGACGTCGAAGTCGATCACCGCCACCTTCTTGCCGCGCCGCGCCAGGCCGCAGGCCAGGCTCGCGCTGGAAGTGGTCTTGCCGACGCCGCCCTTGCCGGAGGTGACTACGATGATTTCAGCCAAAGGACTTCTCCTGGTTCTGCATGAGTTTGGTGCTGCGTCAGTCCAGCGCAGCGATCTTGATCTGGTCCTGTTCCAGCCACACCTGGACGGCCTTGCCGCGCAGGTTGTCCGGAACATCGTCCAGTACCTTGTAGTGGCCGGCAATGGCCACCAGTTCCGCATGGAAATCACGGCAGAAGATGCGTGCCGCGGTGTTGCCCTGGGCCCCTGCCAGCGCGCGGCCGCGCAGGGTGCCGTAGATATGGATGCTGCCATCGGCGATGACCTCGGCGCCGGCGCCGACAGTGGCCATCACGGTCAGGTCGCAGTTTTCCGCGTACAGCTGCTGGCCCGAACGCACGTTGCCCAGCTGCATGCGGCCCGGCTGCGGTGCAGCGGCGTCGGCCACCTTGGCCACCGGCGTCGCCGGGGCTGGCTTCGGTTCGGCACGGGCTGCCCGGCGCGGTTCCGGTGCGGGCGGCGGCGGGGCCGGTTCGCCCTCGGCACGCTCGTACTGCGCGCGGAACTTGGCCAGCAGCGGCAGGCCGAGCTGCTGGGAGAGCAGGTCGACCGCGCTGGTGCCGTACGCCAGCGCCACCGGCAGCACCCCGGCGCTGCGCAGGCCGTCGACCAGCGCCTGCGCGGTGGCCACGTCCGGCACCTGGCTCAGGCCGCCGAAGTCGAGGATCACCGCGGCGCGGCCGAACAGCTTCGGTGCGCGGGTCACGCGCTCGCGCATTTCCTGCACGAGGCGTTCGACATCAAGGGTACGGATGCGCAGGTTGGCGATGCCCACCTGGCCGATCTTCAGTTCACCGGCCTGTTCGTAATCGAAATTCACCGCCACGCTCAGGTCCCCGTCGGCCGCTGTGCCTGCGCCGGCAGCTGCCGGGCGCGTGTCCATGCCACATCCGGCAGCTTGTGGCCGTAGGTCTCCTGGACCCACGGGTAGCTGCACAGTTCCTTGGCCAGCATGCTGGCGCGCACATCGACCTGCGGCATGGTGTTCTGGCCCAGCTCGCGGAAGCCGAAGCTGCCGTGGAAGAGCAGGGCGGCATCGGCGCCATGGTCGAGGAAGACTTCGCAGGTCATCTGCGGGTAGCGCAGCTCGGCGAAGCTCTGCGCGTCGGCGTAGAACGCACGCCCGACGCCACCGCCACGACGGCGGCTGGCGACCACGATGCGGTCGATATAGAAGAACGGGGTGTCCAGCTGCTGCTTGAACCAGGCGAAATTGCTGCTGTCGTGCTGGCTGTCGCTGCCGAAGCCGATCAGGAAGCCGGCCAGGTTGCCGTCGCGCTCGGCGACGCGGAAATACTCAGCGGTTTCATAGAACAGGCGCAGGCGGGCCGCATCCAGGGGAAGGATGGCCAGGCCAGCGTTGTTGTTCAAAGCCAGGACGGAATCGAGCTCGTGCTCGCGCACGTCGCGGATGACAATCGACATTGTGACTCCGTGGGGTAACGCGGTTGGTCCATCAAGGGACCCTGCGCACGATTATTGCATGCCCGGGGTGGGCTGCGGCATGAACAGGCGACCGGGCAGGCATGACTTCCGTGGGGTGCGGTGCGCAGGCGCGGCCCGTAGAGTGCTGGCATGTTGGGAGTCCTCAGCCATACCCGCGTCCTCCGCCTGGCCGGCCTGTTCACCTGGGTCATGGTCGGCCTGCCCCTGGCGTACTCGCAGTTCGAGAACCTGCACAGCCGCGGTGACATGGGCGGCTGGGCGATCCTGTTGTTCGTCGCCTACCTGTCCTTCGGCACGGCCTACTACTGGTTGACCCGTATCCTGCGCAGCGACAGCCACACCAGCTGGCTGGACCGCGGCCTGCTGCTGTTGCTGACGGTCTCGGCGCTGGGGGTCAGTTTCCTCAGCGGTTCGGGCCTGGGCAGCATCCTGATGATGGTCGCCGCCGGGGTCATTCCGTGGATGCTGTCGGTTCGGCTGGGGGTGCTGTGGCTGCTGGTCAGCCAGCTGGCGGTGGCGCCGGTCTATTACCTGCTGCTGCGCTTCCCGCTGTTCGAAGCGGTGATGCAGTCGCTGCTGTACGGCGGCTTCTCCATGTTCATCTTCGTGACCAGCCTGGTTGCACGGCAGCAGACCGAGGCCCGCGACGAGCAGCGCCGGCTCAATTCGGAGCTGCGTGCCACCCGCGCCCTGCTGGCCGAGAGCGCGCGGGTCAACGAGCGCACCCGCATTTCGCGCGAGCTGCACGACCTGCTGGGCCACCAGCTGACTGCGCTGACCCTGAACCTGGAGGTCGCCGGCCACCTGGCCGAGGGCCAGGCGCTGGACCACGTGAAGCGCTCGCACGCGCTGGCCAAGCTGCTGCTGGGCAATGTGCGCGAGGTGGTCAGCCAGCTGCGCGAGACCGGCGCGATCGATCTGGCCGCGGCGCTGCGCCCGCTGACCGAGAACGTGCCCTCGCTGGACATCCAGCTGGAGATCGAGGATCCGTTGAACGTGGAAGACCCGCAGCGGGCCCACGTGCTGCTGCGCTGTACCCAGGAAATCATTACCAACGCGGTGCGCCACGCCGGCGCCCGCCACCTGTGGATCAAGGTGTACCGTGAAGCCCCCGACCGGGTGGTGGTGGAGGCCCGCGACGACGGCGTCGGCGCGGATATGGTCAATGTAGGCAATGGCTTGCGCGGCATGCGCGAGCGCCTGCAACAATGTGGTGGCCAGCTGCAGATCGAAACCCGTCCCGGAGAAGGCTTCCGGCTGCGGGCGACGGTGCCGGCAACGGTGCTGGTGGCGGCCCTTACAAAGGTTCCTGAAGGAGTGCGTTGATGATTCGCGTCTGCCTGGTCGACGACCAAACCCTGGTGCGGCAGGGAATCCGCTCCCTGCTGGCGCTCGACGACGGCATCGAGGTGGTGGCCGAGGCCGGCGACGGCCGGCAGGCGGTCGAGCTGATACCGCAGGTGCGCCCCGACGTGGTGCTGATGGACATGCGCATGCCGGTGATGTCCGGTCTGGAGGCACTGCAGGTGCTGTCGCGGCAGGAACAGCTGCCGCCGACCATCATCCTCACCACGTTCGACGATGACCAGCTGGTGCTGGCCGGGCTCAAGGCCGGTGCCAAGGGCTACCTGCTCAAGGATGTCACCCTGGCGCAGCTGGTCGGTGCCATCCGTACCGTGGCCGACGGCGGTTCGCTGGTGCAGCCGGCGGTGACCCAGCGCCTGCTGTCCGGCCTGGAGCACATGCGCAACGAGTTCGTCAGCCTGGACCGCCCGGACCCGCTGACCGACCGCGAGACCGAGATCCTGCGGCTGATGGCCAGCGGCTTCTCCAACAAGGAGATCGCCAATTCGCTGGGCGTGGCCGAAGGCACCATCAAGAACCACGTGTCCAACATCCTGTCCAAGCTGGGCGTGCGCGACCGTACGCGTGCCGTACTGAAGGCGTTCGAACTCCAGCTGGTCTGAAGAAAATCGTTCAAGTACAAAGACTTGGGTCGTAGTTGCGGGTTCCTGCCAAGGTTGCCCCCTACTTGCCGGGTAGCGGTATGCGTTACCCTTCGAATTCTTTGTCCATACAAATACGCAGCCGGCAGGGAAACCGGTGCGCCAATCCCGATAAACAATGCCCGCGAAGCCTGCTAGGATTGGCGCTTCGCTTCAATCAACCCGGCCGTGGGATCGGCCCCGGAGACTCTCTGAATGACCCGTATTATCGAGTTCCTGATCGCCTTGGGGATCGTGGCTGGCCTGTTCGTCATCATTGGCGTATGTCTGCCGGGCGAGCGTCACATCACCGAAAGCATCGAGACCAACCGCAAGATGACGATCGTGTACGACACGGTCAGCAGCCTGCGCCGCTTCAAGGACTGGAACCCGCTGGTACTGCGCGATCCCGCCGTTGAACTGAAGCTGTCCGGCCCGGCCTCCGGTACCGGTGCCACCCTCGACTTCACCTCCAAGGACCTGGGCACCGGTTCCTGGAAGATCACCGAAGCCGAAGAGAACAAGCGTGTTGTGATCGCCATCGAAGACGCCACCAAGGGTCACGACAAGGTCACCACCTTCAATCTGGAGCCGACCGGCAAGGGCGGTCGCAACGTCAAGATCACCCAGGACTACTCGGTGAAGTACGGCTTCGACCTGTTCGGCCGTTACGCCGGCCTGTATGTCAGCCGCCAGATCGGCGACGACATCAAGCTGGGCCTGTCGCGCATCGCCAACATGCTCGCAACCGTGCCGAACGTGGACTACCGCACGCCGGAAGCCCCGCTGACCGACCTGGCCATCGTTGAAGTGCCGGCCGAGAACCTGCTGGTGGTCAACGCCGGCAACGTGGACCGCGGTCAGGACACCATCACCAAGTCCATCAAGGACAACCAGGAGTGGATCAAGCGCGTGATGGAGGCCAATGGCCTTGAAGCCGCCGGCCCGTTCCGCATCATCACCACCGACTTCGGCCAGGAGAAGTACGCCTTCGACATCGCCCAGCCGGTGAAGAAGAAGGGTGCTGAAGGTGCTGCTGCCGACGAGCTGACCGTGAAGATCGACGGCGGCGCTCCGGTCAAGTACGTGCACGTTGCTCCGCACCGTTCGGCGCATGCGGCCTACACCGGCCACATGGCGGGTCTGGACGTGGCCCGCAACGGCCTGCGTGCCTGGGCCGTGACTTCGGGCAACGAAGTCATCGACCGCCCGTACGAAACCTGGAAGGACGGCATCGACAAGTCGTTCACCCCGGAAGCGACCTACGACATCTACTGGGCCGTCAAGTAAGCCTCGGCTGACCCATGTAGTGTTGGACACGAAAACGCGCCGCTCATTGCGGCGCGTTTTTTTTGATCCGGCGCCCGGCAAGGGGCGCTGCGCAAGGAGCCCCCATGTTCAATCTCGAACGTCGTGCACGTAAGCCGTCCCTGCTCGCCTGCCTGGGGGCGCTGCTGGCCGCTGCCTCGATCGGCCTGTCCGCCTACGCCTCGCATGGCGTGGCCGATCCGCTGGCGCAGCAGCACCTGAACATGGCGGCGCTGTACGCGTTCGCGCATGGTGCGGTACTGGTGGCACTGGGGCCACGCGCGCACGGGGCGATCGCACACCTGGCGCTGTACGTGCTGCTGCTGGGTGTGCTGTTGTTTTCAGGCAGCCTGGTGGGCGGGGCGCTGTGGCAGTGGCCGACGCGGATGGCGCCGATCGGTGGCACCAGCATGATGGCCGGCTGGGTGGTGCTGGCGATCAATGCGTTGAGGCGGTGACGGCAATCCGGGTACAGCCGAGCATGGCTCGGCACTACATGGGGGCGTTGCGCGGCAGCTGCTGTAGAGCCGAGCCATGCTCGGCTTCGAGCGAAGCGGCCCGCTTTTGGCTTCGCTCTCTCGTTCCATTCCGCGTGCGGGCGCCACGAGGGGCTCAGCCGTTGGCCGGCCTCCAGCACCAGTGCCAGGGTTCGTAGACGATGCCGTGCGGGTTGTCGCGTGGGTAGCTCAGATGGAAGCCATGCCCGCCGGCATGCACCTGCAGCCAGGCGAACGCGTCGGTGGCTTCAAATGATTCCTCGGCCGGGGCGTCGCCCGGCGTGCCGATGTCCAGCGCATGGCCGCTGTGGTGTTCGCTGAACCCCGGCGCTGCATTGACCTTCAGGATCTCCGCCACGCTCAGGCCGCGCGCCAGTTTCCGTTCAAAGATGCCCAGCTGGTAGGCATGGCTGCGGAAGCCGGAGATCGCGTCCAGCGCAATGCCATCCCGTGCCGCCTGCAGTCGCATCCGTCGCCAGCCCTGCGCGGCGCCACGGCGCAGCCATAGCGGCCGGGCGAAGCGGTCGCGGCCGGCAAAATGCAGCAGGCACGGTTCGGGCTCCAGCGGCAGGCCGCTGTCGTCGGCGTAGCGCTGCGGGTCCAGGCCGAGCTGCTGCAGGCGCTGCTGCAGCCCGGCCAGCGGCAGCCACTGTTCCTGCAGCGCGGCGCCGAACGGACGTGCCGCCGCTGCATCGAGCAGCGCCAGCGCGTCCTCGGCCCCGGGCTCGCGCGGCAGGCGTGGCACCAGCGAATGCACGCCATGCGTCGTTACCGCCGCCAGGTAGCGGCCATCGCGCTTGCGCCGCAGCACCCACTGTGCCTGCGACAGCAGGCGGGCATCCAGGTTGCTTCGTGCGCGCAGGAGGTGGGCGGGCCACAGCTCGATGGCCTCGGTATTGATCAGCAGGGGGGCGCGTCGTTGCATCGCCGCAGCTTACCGCCGAGGCGCCGGTGCGGCCACCCTGCGCAGTGCGTCCAGCAGCACCTGCGGCCGCTCCAGGCTGAGCAGCAGCGTGCTGCCATCGCTGACCGGCAGGGCGAGAACGCGCGTGCGGTCGGTGACCAGCGCGAACCCCTTGCCGCCGCCCTGCAGGCGGAAGTGGCCGGAATAGAAGCCCGGCATCGCATAGCCATTGGTCTTGAAACGAATGCCATAGCGGCGGTCACGCTGCAGGTCGACCACCTCGGCCTGGTCCAGCCGCAGCTGTGCCACCGGAACGCGGCGGCGGTACATCGTCGAGCGCACGTCCAGCACGTCGTCGGCCAGTTCCACCCGGCGGCGGAAGAACGCCGCGCCCAACCCGATGCCGAGCGCGGCGATCACCAGCAGGCTCCAGGCGGCACTGCCGCCCATCCGGAACCAGGGCGGCGACAGCGTTACTTCGATCCAGGGCGCCGTGGCCGGTGCCTTGTACAGCTGCGCATACAGGCAGGCCACGAAGGCGGCGAGCAGGGGCAGCACGATCCACAGCACGCGCAACGGCGAACTCTCGGCCACCTCGTACTGCTTTGGATCGCTGGCACCCATGGCTCAGGCCTCCTTCTTGAATACCAGCATCGCCGGGCGCATCGGTGCGGGGATGATGATGTTGACCAGCTCCCAGCCCAGTTGGCCCTGGCGGCTCAGTTCGCTCTGGATGTCCTCGGCCTTGAGCTGGCCCATCATGGACGTCTTGACCTCGATCGTCTGGTAGCTCCAGCGCTTGCTCATTCCTTGTCCCCCGAAGATGGCGTGGGTTTCGGCAGGCGTCCTGCCTTGCGCAGGGCGTCGCGCAGCACGTATTCGATCTGTGCGTTGAGGCTGCGCAGCTCGTCGTCAGCCCAGCGTTGCGCGGCGGCCAGGACGTCGGCATTGATGCGCAGCGGGTAGGCTTTCTTCTCACTCATGCAAGCTCCTGGCGGGGTGGTGGGGCACCCCGTTGCGAGGGTGGTTCAGTACAGCGAACCGGCGTTGACGATCGGCTGGGTACCGCGGTCCGAGCACAGCACGGTCAGCAGGTTGCTGACCATGTGCGCCTTGCGTTCTTCATCCAGCTGCACCACGCCGTTCTTCTGCAGTTCGGCCAGGGCCATTTCAACCATGCCCACCGCACCGGCCACGATGCGCGTGCGTGCGGCGATCACCGCGTTGGCCTGCTGACGCTGCAGCATCGCCTGGGCGATTTCGGCGGCGTAGGCCAGGTGGCTGATGCGTGCGTCGATCACCTGCACGCCGGCGTCGGCCAGGCGTTCGGCCAGCTCGTTCTTCAGGTGCTGGGAGATCTCGCTGGCATGGCTGCGCAGGGCCAGCTGGCCGTCTTCGTGCTGGTCGTAGGGATAGCTGGTGGCCATCGCACGCAGCGCAGATTCGGACTGGATGTGTACGAAGCTCTCGTAGTCGTCCACGTTGTAGACGGCCTCGGAGGCGTCGACCACCTGCCAGACGATCACCGCGGCGATCTCGATCGGGCTGCCGTCCAGCTCGTTGACCTTCAGCTTGCCGCTCTCGAAGTTGCGCACGCGCTGGCTGACCCGGCGCTTGGCAAAGAAGGGGTTGTTCCAGCGCAGGCCGTTGTCCTTCACCGTGCCCACGTACTTGCCGAACAGGCTAAGGACCGCCGCCTGGTTGGGCTGGATGGTGTACAGACCGGCCAGGATGAACACGCCCAGCGCCACCAGCAGGGCGCCCAGCAGCATCAGCAGCAGGCTGGGCGAGCCGGTGCTGGCCTTGGCTGCCACGCCCACCACGAACAGCGCGGCGCCGGCGAGGCCGACGAGCAGGGCGCCGACCAGCGTGCCGAGGCCGTTGAGGGAAGACAGCGACTTCTCTTTCATGGCGGTACGTCCTTGAGGGTTCAAATTGAAGATATCAAAGTGATATCACCTGTCCACTACCGTTCGTCGGATGCCATGGTCAGGGTGCCCGGCCGGCTAGAATGCCCTCCCGCCTTCACATCGCTGCTGGAACCGCCATGGCCAAGCTTGGAACGCCGTTGTCCCCCTCCGCCACCCGCGTGCTGCTGCTGGGCTCGGGCGAACTCGGCAAGGAGGTGGCCATCGAGCTGCAGCGGCTGGGCGTGGAGGTGATCGCCGCCGATCGCTATGCCGACGCCCCGGCCATGCAGGTCGCGCACCGCTCGCACGTGATCGACATGCTCGATGCGATGGCGCTGCGGGCGCTGATCGCCCAGGAGCAGCCGCACCTGGTGGTGCCGGAAATCGAGGCCATCCACACCGAGACCCTGGTCCAGCTGGAACAGGAGCAGGGCCTGCGGGTGATCCCGACCGCGCGCGCCGCACGCCTGACCATGGATCGCGAAGGCATCCGTCGCCTGGCCGCCGAAACCCTGGGCCTGCCGACCTCGCCGTACCGCTTCGTCGATACCGAGGCCGAATACCGTGCTGCCGTCGCCGCCATCGGCCTGCCGTGCGTGGTCAAGCCGGTGATGTCGTCCTCGGGCAAGGGCCAGAGCACCCTGCGCAGCGAGGCGGACATCGCCCCGGCCTGGGACTACGCGCAGACCGGTGGCCGCGCCGGTGCCGGCCGCTGCATCGTCGAAGGCTTCATCGATTTCGATTACGAGATCACCCTGCTGACCGTCCGCCATGCCGGTGGCACCTCGTTCTGTGCGCCGATCGGCCATCTGCAGAAGGACGGCGACTACCGCGAAAGCTGGCAGCCGCAGCCGATGTCGAGCGCGGCACTGGCGCGTGCCGAAGAGATTTCGCGCGCGATCACCGATGACCTCGGCGGCTGGGGCCTGTTCGGCGTGGAGCTGTTCGTGAAGGGCGACGAAGTGTGGTTCAGCGAAGTGTCGCCGCGCCCGCACGACACCGGCCTGGTGACGCTGGTATCGCAGGAGTTGAGCGAGTTCGCGCTGCATGCGCGCGCCATCCTCGGCCTGCCGATCCCGGTGATCCGCCAGAGCGGCCCGTCGGCGTCGTGCGCGCTGTTGGCACACGGCGAGGGCGTGCCGTACTTCAACAACGTCGCCGCTGCATTGCAGGTGCCGGATACTGCCGTACGCCTGTTCGGCAAGCCGAGCGTGCATGGCCATCGCCGCGTCGGTGTCACCCTGGCGCGCGCGGAAACCATCGACGAGGCGCGCGCCATCGCGCGAGATGCCGCCGACGCCATCGGCGTCGAACTGCGCCTGTAAAGCAAAAAGGGGACGGAGGGGATTAAGTCGTTTGTGCCACAAACGACTTAATCCCCTCCGTCCCCTTTTCATGGCCGTCGACTCTACCGCACGTCCACCCACACCAGGTGGTGGTCGCTGCCGTCGGCGATCTTCGCTTCCGGGCTTTCATTGGCCGGCCAGAAGATGCCGCTGCCGACGAACTCGAAACCGGTCGAGGGCAGTACGTAGTCCAGGCGCATCGTGCCGGACTTCGGGCCGAAATCGCCGGTGGCATGGAACGGTGCGCCCTTGCGCTCGATGCCCTTGGCCGCATAGGCCAGGCTGGTCTGCTCGCCACCGACGCTGCGCGGGGTGGGGTAGCGCAGCACGCGGGCGTTCTCGATCAGTTCGACGATCGCCTCATGGCGGCCATCGCCATCGACCGGGTCGTTGTTGAGGTCGCCGAGGATCACGAAGCGCGCGTCCTGGGCCAGTCCGCCGCACTGCCCCTTGTCGTCGCACAGCCATGGCTTGTCACCCTTGGACAGGTATTCCTGCCACAGGCGCAGTTCGTCATGGTTGCGTGCCGCGTTGCGCTTTTCCGGGCCGTCGAACACCGGCGGGGTCGGGTGCGAGACCAGCGCGTGCACCACGCCGGCCGGGGTCTTCACCGGCACGTCCCAATGCGACTTCGACGACAGGCGCAGCTGCGACCACACATGGTCGTTGTAGAAGCTCTGGCCGGTACGTGGGTCGATCGGGCGGATCGCGCCGGGCATCGCGCTCCACTTCAGCAGCTGGAAGCTGCGCACCCTGGCTTCGTCGATCGGGTAGCGCGACAGCACCAGCATGCCGTACTGGCCCGGGTGCAGGCCGTAGCCCCAGGCATCGTTGCCGCGGCTGCGGCCTTCGCCACCGACCACGCCGTTGTTGTCCAGGTCCAGGCCGCTGGGCACGCCGGTGTTGACCGGTGCCAGATAGCGGTAGGCGAAGTGCAGCGGTTTGCCGCCACCGGGCTGGGCGACCTCCAGGTAGCGCTTCTGGAACAGGTCGGCGGCGCGATGGGCGTCGTCGAAGTCGAATTCGTTCAGCAGCACCAGGTCCGGGCGCACCTGCTGCAGCACTGCGGCGATCTTGCGCGCGTGTTCGCTGTCGCCTTCCAGCTCCTTGATCAGGCCACCGGCGTCATCGGAGTACAGCGAGGTGTTGTAGGTGGCCAGGCGCAGCGCAGCGGACGGCTTTTCGGTCATCGCAGGGGACGTGGCGAAGGCAGGGGCGGTGGCGCCGCAGAGCAGGGCCAGGGCGAGGATCAGGGGATGGCGGCGGGTCATGTTCATGGGCCGTATTGTGCACCCGGCCCGGTGTCAGCGGTTTGTCAGCGCCCGTCCAGATCCTTGTCGAAATCGTGCCAGCGGCGGCCATCGTAGGCTTCCAGCGGATGGAAGCGGCGCTTGTAGTCCATCTTCTGGTGGCCGCGGATCCAGTAGCCCAGATACACGTGCGGCAGGCCCTCGCGGCGCGCCCACTCGATCTGCTGCAGGATCGCGAAGGTGCCCAGCCCGCGCGCGGCGTGGTCCGGGTCGAAGAAGGTGTAGACCGCCGACAGGCCGTGCTCGGTGACGTCGGTCACCGCTACCCCCAGCAGCTGGCTGGGCTGGCCGTCGTGGCCGGGCAGGCGCATCTCCATGAAGCGGGTGTGCGACCAGCTGCCGATCAGGAACTGCTCGAACTCGTGCGGGCCGTGGTCGTCCATGCCGCCGTTGGCATGGCGGTGGGTGAGGTAGCGGTGGTACAGCGCGAACAGGTCATCGCGGGCGGTGGCGGCGGTGATCCGCACCTCCAGGTCGTCATTGCGGGTGGCACAGCGGCGCTGGCTGCGGTCCGGGGCGAAGCGGGCCACCGGGATGCGCACCGCCACGCAGGCCTGGCAGTGCGCGCAATGCGGCCGGTAGACCAGGTCGCCGCTGCGACGGAAGCCCCAGCTCAGTGCCAGTGGATAGAGTGCGCCGAGGCGGCGGTCGTTCGGGTCCAGCACCAGGTCGCGTGCCACCCGGTCCGACCAGTACCCGCAGGGGTGCTCGCCGGTCTGGAAAAGTCGCAGTTCGTCGTCTCTGTCGCCATGTATCGCCATGGGCACAGCATAGCCCCAGGTTGTCGCAGTGGCGGCGACTGTCCGCCGGATGAATGGAATCGGCAGTAGCGTCAACCGACGTCGCGCCCGGGCGTTGTTGTCCCCCGAGGGTGAAGTGATCACCCCGACGCTGTTCCCATCCCCAGGAGTGACCTCATGATCCGTACCCCCCTGCTGCTGGCCCTGCTGCTCGGCACCTCCGCATCCGGTATCGCGCTGGCGGCCGACACCCCGGCCACGCCGGCACCGCGCCCGGCCAAGCTGGACACCAACGGTGACGGCGTGATCGACCGCAGCGAGGCGGCCGCCAACCCGCGCCTGGCCGCGAAGTTCGACGAGCTGGACAAGAACAAGGACGGCAAGCTCTCGCGCGACGAGCTGCCGCGCTGGCAGCATGGCCGTCGTGGCCACGGCGGTGAGCGCTGGGCCGCGCTGGACGTCAACAAGGATGGCCGCATCAGCCGCGAGGAAGCCAAGGCCGATCCGCGCCTGGCCGCGCGCTTCGACCAGCTTGATCTGAACAAGGACGGCTACCTGGACAAGGCCGACCGCGAGCTGCGCATGAAGCAGCATCGTGATGCCTGGTTCGCCGCCGCCGACACCAACAAGGACGGCCAGCTGAGCAAGGCCGAGTTTGATGCGGCCAAGGGCCCGATGCATGGTGGCCCGCGCCATGGCGGTCCGCGCGACGGCGGCGCACCGAAGCCGCAGCGCTGAGGGTCAATGCAGTGATGACGACAACGCCGGCGGCACTGCCGGCGTTGTCCGTTACAAGCGGCCGCTGCGCATCAGCGAGTACGCCACAAGCGCAATGACCATCAGGTTCATGGCGATGATGGCGGTGCGGCCGTACATCGATTCGAACTTCCAGTTGATGCCGGTTCGCCCGCGCCGCGCCGAATCGCGCGCGATCATCGGCGCCATCACCCGCTGCAGCGTCACCAGGCACTGGTAGTTGACCACGCCCAACCCGACCGCCAGCACCGTCAGCTGCGTCCAGACCGGTGCCTGCAGCACCACAGCCAGCAGGATCGCCAGGCACCAGAACATGCCGGTGGTGATGTTGAGGTAGAGGAAGCGGCGCACATCGGCTCGCTCTGCCGCAGTTTCGGTGTACGACATCAGGAAGCGCCCGCCGAGGTAGCTGCCGATCGCGCCACCCACCACGCCGCCGATCACCGCCCCCCAGCTTTCGGCCGGCAGCACATGCAGCTGGCCCAGGGTGGCGGTCAACGAGCCCATCGCGGTTCCACCGGCAACGCTGGCGCCGCCGAGACCGAGCTTGCTGCCACCGACGCCGACGCCGGTGCCGATCAGGATCGCGGCACTGGCGGTGCCGGGTGCGGCCACCAGCACCATCGACACCACGGCGGTGGCGAATGCAGCGCTCGGCGCGCTGCTGCGGGCGAATTCACCGAAGCGCTGCAGCAGGCCTTCGCGCACCAGGGCACGTGCACGCGACAGGCGCTTGCGCACGGCTGCATCGCTGAGCCCGAGCAGATCGGCGACCTGTTGCGAGCGCTGTCCCTCGCGGTAGTACAGCAACAGCACTTCGCGGCTGTCGGGGGGCAGGGTGGAGATGATGTCCTCGGCGGCGATCTCTTCCTCCACCCGCTGCAGGCGGTCAGCCGCGCCCGGCGACGGGTCGGCGGCCATGCCCATCGCTACCTCGGCCGCCTCGCCGGTCAGCGGCCGCCCACGCTGGGCGCGCAGCCAGTCGCGGGCCAGGTTGCGGGTGATCTGCCGCAGCCAGGGCAGGAAGCTGGTCGCGCTGCGCAGCTGGTGCAGCTGCTGCCAGCCCTTCACGAAGGCCTCCTGGGCGATGTCCTCGCTGGCCTGGCGGTCGCGGGTGATGGCCAGGGCGATGGCGGTGACCGTGTTCTGGCAGGCCAGCACGATACGGCCGTAGGCGTGCTGGCAACCGCTGGCGGCGGCGGGCAGTTCGCGTTCCAGGGTCTGGTCGATCGATGCGGCGAACGTCGTCATGGCGGCGGCTCTCCTGCTGGGATTGTGTCCCATGACGGAGCCGCGCGCCCAATGTGACCGACTTTCTGTGCTGACAAAATAGGGACGGAGGGGATTAAGTCGTTTGTGCCACAAACGACTTAATCCCCTCCGTCCCCTTTTTGCAGTTGCCGGCCAGCGGCGGGTACGACCCGTGGGTTATTTCGATGGCTGGATGCGGACCCGGACTTCATCCTCTTCCGGTGCGGCCTGCGGGGCCGGTTGCGCCTGCTGCGGCTGGGCCTGCGGGGCAGGGGCCGGTGCTGCCGGGGCCGGGGCATCGCGATGGCGCAGGCCGATCACCAGCGCCACGCCGGCGATCACCACCAGCAGGGCGATGCGGATGCGCCAGGCCCAGCTGCGGCCGCCGCTGCCCTGTTCCGGCGTGTCGCGGAAGGCGAACTCGGCGGTCGGATGGTCGCGGCGGGTGGTGTCGAGCAGGCGCGCCTCACGCAGGATCTCGCGTGCACGCGGCTGGTCGTCGGCGCGCACGATCCATACCGCCGGGTAGGCGTTGGCGTTGCCGAGGTCGGTATAGCTGAACTGGCCGCGGCGACGGGTCTTGTACGAGCGCCCGTTGGTCACCTTGACGTCGATGCCATGCCCGCGCAGGAGCTCGGCCACGCCTTCGACGGTTTCCACGCGCTGGCTGCTGAAGATCTGGCGCATGGGTTTACTCCTTGGCCGGCACGGCGGCCGCGGCAGCCTGGTCGGGAACCACGCGGATCAGGCCTTCCTGCGCGGTGCTGGCCACCAGCACGCCATTGCGGGTGAAGAACTGGCCGCGGGCCAGGCCGCGCGAATCCTGCGCGCTGGGGCTGTCCAGCGAGTACAGCAGCCAGTCGTCGGCACGGAACGGGCGGTGGAACCAGATCGCGTGGTCGAGCGAGGCCATCTGCACGTGCGGGTGGTAGTAGCTGATGCCGTGCGGGAACGTCGCCGTGCCCAGCAGGTGGAAGTCCGAGGCATAGGCCAGCAGGGCCTGGTGCAGTTCCGGAGCATCGCCGACCGGCTCGCTCAGGCGCAGCCACACCTGGTGGTAGGGCGGGCGCTTGGGCGGGTTCAGTTCGTCGCGCGGGTAGACGTGGCGGAATTCGAACGGGCCGCCGCGCGACAGCCAGCGCTGCACCTTGATCGGCAGCCGCTCCAGCACTTCGGCCGGCAGCGGCCGGTTCGGTTCGATGTCTTCCGGCTGCGGCACTTCGGGCATCTTGTGCTGGTGTTCGGCGCCGGTCTCGGCCTGCTGGAACGATGCCGCGCAGAAGAAGATCACCTTGCCGTGCTGGATCGCGGTGACCCGGCGCACCGAGAAGCTGCCGCCGTCGCGGGTACGGTCCACGTCGTAGACGATCGGGTGGTCGATGTTGCCGGCGCGCAGGAAATAGGCGTGCAGCGAGTGCACGTGGCGGCCGTTGTCGACCGTGGCCTGTGCCGCGGCCAGCGCCTGGCCCAGCACCTGCCCGCCGAACACGTACTTGGTGCCGATGTCGCGGCTCTGCCCGCGGAACAGGTTGTCCTCCAGCCGCTCCAGCGTGAGCAGGTCTATCAGCTCGGAGACGACGGGTTCGGGCGTGTCGTTCAAGGGGGCGGCCACAGCAGTGAAAGAGGGCCTGATTATACCGGTCAGGGGTCAGATCCCTTTCGCCCGGCGAAAGGGATCTGACCCCGGGCGGGGCAACCGCTATTTGCCCAGCCGCGCGACCAGCGCCTGCAGGGCGTTCTGTGCGTCCGGGGCGAACCAGGCCTCGACGAAGCGGTCGAGCTGGATCAGGTCCGGCTGCAGCGCCACGTGCAGGTCCGCACGGGCGATGGCGCGGGTCAGCAGCATCGGCTGGCGCGGCTGCCTGAGCAGGTCCTGCAGCCAGGCAATCGCGCGTGCCACCACCAGGTCCCCCTCTGCCAGCTCATCCACCAGGCCGATCTGCACCGCCTGTTCGGCCGGTACCAGCGAACCGGTGGTCAGCAGCACGCCGGCGCGGTGCACGCCCACCGCACGGCGCAGCAGGCGCTGGATGCCCTCCGGCGCGATCAGGCCCACCTGCACCTCGTTCAGGCCGATGGCATATGGCCGCGACGGATCGGCGCTGCGGGCCATCACCCGGTAGTCGCAGCACAGGGCCAGCACGCAGCCGCCCGCCGGGGCGTGGCCGGTGATCGCCGCGACCACCGGGATGCGGCTCTCGGCCAGCGTGCGTACGGCGCCAAAGAAGGCGTTCCAGGTGTCCAGCAGCTTGTGCTTGTCATCGCCATGCGAGAGCAGGTGCGGCACGTCCATGCCGCCGGTGAAGATGCGCTCGCTGCCCGACAGCACGATGCCGTGCGCGTCTTCGGCCATGGCCAGCTCGATGGCATGGATCAACTGCCGGCACAGGTCGGTGTCCAGTGCGTTGACCGGCGGCCGCGCCAGGCGCAGTTCGCGGATGGGGCCATGGTTGATCACCTCGATGAGCGTCGTCATGCTGCGGTCTCGTTGCGAAGAAGGAACCTGGGCGATGATAACCAAACCATTCGTTGGCGTACTGTGGCTTCTGTGTGCGGCCGCAGCATCGGCCTCGGCGGCGGAATCGGGCTGCGTCACGGTGGATCAGGGCTGGGCGCGGTTGCCACCGAATCCGGCAATGCCGATGACCGCTGGCTACGGCGTCATCCACAACGGCTGCGGCAAGGCGGTGGTGATCACCGGCGCGACCAGCAGCAGCTTCAATGATGTGTCGCTGCACGAAACCACGATCACGGATGGGGTCAGCCGGATGCGCGCGATCGAGCGCCTGCCGCTGGCGCCGGGTGCACGTGCCGAGCTCAAGCCCGGTGGCCTGCACCTGATGCTGATGCAGGGCAAGGGCGCGCTGAAGGAGGGGCAGGCGGTGCCGCTACGGCTGCAGCTGGAAGGCGGCGGCGAAGCAAGTGCGACGCTGGCCGTACGCAAGGCTGCGCCGTAGCGGGATGGTCGTGCCGGCCGCGGGGCGGCCCCACACCAAAATACCGCCACCCGCC